>CAIZSE010000014.1 GCA_903935585.1 uncultured Burkholderiales bacterium
GCCGTGACCTGGGCGTCGGCCTTCAGTTCCACAAAGGCGCAAGGCGTCTCGCCCCAGCGGGCATCGGGCTTGGCCACCACGGCCGCTGCCAGCACAGCGGGGTGGCGGTACAGCACATCTTCCACCTCGATCGATGAAATGTTTTCGCCGCCCGAGATGATGATGTCCTTGCTGCGGTCCTTGATCTTGATGTAGCCATCGGGGTACTGCACCGCCAGATCGCCGCTGTGGAACCAGCCCCCGGCAAAGGCCTCTTGCGTGGCCTTGGGGTTCTTCAGATAGCCCTTCATGGCGATGTTGCCCTTGAACATGATCTCGCCCATGGTTTCGCCGTCTTGCGGCACCGGCTGCATGGTTTCAGGGTTGAGCACACGCACATCGCGCTCCAGGTGGTAGCGCACACCCTGGCGGGCGTTCAGCCGGGCGCGATCGCCAATGGGCAGGGCGTCCCACTCGGGGTGCTTGGGGCAAACGGTCGCAGGGCCATACACCTCGGTCAGGCCATAGACATGGGTCAAATCAAAACCCATTTCTTCCATCCCCTCGATCATTGACGCAGGGGGCGCAGCGCCAGCCACCATGGCCTTGATGCCTGCCGGCACACCGGCCTTCATCTCGGCAGTTGCATTGACCAGCAGGCCGTGCACGATGGGCGCACCGCAGTAATGCGTGACCCCGTGCTGCCGCATGGCGTCAAAAATCGTCTGGGCATCCACTTTGCGCAAACACACATTCACGGCCGCCCGCGCCGCCACCGTCCACGGAAAGCACCAACCGTTGCAATGGAACATAGGCAGCGTCCACAAGTAAGCTGCATGCTTGGGCATGTCCCATTCCAGAATGTTGGAAATCGCGTTGGTCGCAGCCCCCCGGTGGTGGTACACCACGCCCTTGGGGTTGCCCGTGGTGCCGCTGGTGTAGTTCAGCGCAATCGCATCCCACTCGTCGCCGGGCAGGCTCCAGGCAAAGGCTGCATCACCCCGGGCCACAAAAGCCTCGTAGCTCACAGCGCCCAAGGGCTCGCTGGGGCCTTTGTAAAGCGCGTCCTCCACATCGATCACCAGCAAAGGCCGGGTCGACTGGCGCAGCGCCAGGGCTTTTTGCATCACGCCCGCAAACTCCGGGTCCACGATCACCACCTTGGCCTCGCCGTGGTCGAGCATGAAGGCCACAGTTTCCGGGTCCAACCGGGTGTTGATGGCGTTCAGCACCGCGCCTGCCATGGGAATGCCAAAGTGCGCCTCGACCATGGGCGGGGTGTTGGGCAACATCACGGCCACGGTGTCGTTCTTGCCAATGCCCGCTTGCGTGAGGGCGCTGGCCAACTGGCGGCAGCGTCGGTAAGTCGTGGCCCAGTCCTGGCGCAGGTCGCCATGCACGATGGCCAGGCGAGTGGGGTAGACCTCGGCCGTGCGCTCGATGAAGCTCAGGGGCGAAATCGGGGCATGGTTGGCGGGGGTCTGGGGCAAATCCTGGTCGAAGATGCTGACTTTGGTTTCTGGCATGAGGTCGTTCCGTTTCGTCTGTGGATCGTCTGTGGATCCAATGCTGATCAGTTTGCCTGAGCCTGGACAGAAATCCATGCTGGTTTGCACCGAAACAAGTCACTGTATCTGCCCAAAATGGCCGGCGCAATCGGCGAAAATAGCCCGATGGCCATCCCCCAGTCATTCATTCAGGAGTTGCTGTCCCGCATCGACGTCGTCGAAGTGGTGGGCAAATACGTGCAACTCAAGAAAGGCGGCGCCAACTTCATGGGCCTGTGCCCCTTCCATGGCGAAAAATCCCCCAGCTTCAGCGTCAGCCCCACCAAGCAATTTTTTCACTGCTTTGGCTGCGGTAAAAACGGCAACGCCATCGGTTTTCTGATGGAGCACGCGGGCATGACCTTCGTCGAAGCCGTGAAAGACCTGGCCCAGCAAACCGGCATGCAAGTGCCCGAAGAGCAGCAATCGCCCGAAGACCGCGCCCGAGCTGCGGCCCAAAAAGCCAAGCAGGACAGCCTGAGCGATGTGCTGGAAAAAGCCGGGGATGCCTACCGCGAACAGCTCAAGATCACACCCCGCGCGGTCGAGTACCTGAAAGGCCGGGGCCTTTCAGGGCAAATTGCCAAGCGCTTTGGCATGGGCTATGCCCCCGAAGGCTGGCGCTCTCTGGCCAGCATTTTTCCCAAATACGACGACCCTTTGTTGGCCGAGTCGGGCCTGGTCATCGTCAATGAAGAAGACGACAAACGCTACGACCGGTTTCGCGACCGCATCATGTTCCCGATCCGCAACATCAAGGGTGAGTGCATCGGCTTTGGCGGGCGCGTGATCGGCAGCGGCACTCCCAAATACCTCAACTCTCCCGAAACCCCGGTCTTCCACAAAGGCCGCGAGTTGTATGGCCTGTACGAAGCCCGCGAAGCCCTGCACAGCGCCGGCTACGTGTTGGTGACCGAAGGCTACATGGACGTGGTGGCCCTGGCCCAGCTGGGCTTTGCCAACGCCGTGGCCACGCTGGGCACGGCCTGCACCCCGGACCACGTGCAAAAACTTTTTCGCTTCACCGACGCGGTGGTCTTCAGCTTTGACGGCGACGGCGCAGGCCGCCGCGCCGCTCGCAAGGCACTCGATGGCGCCCTGCCCTACGCCACCGATGTGCGCAGCATCAAGTTCTTGTTTTTGCCCGCCGAGCACGACCCCGACAGCTATGTGCGCGAGTTCGGCCAGGACGCGTTTGCCGAGCAAATCAAGCAGGCCATGCCGCTGTCGCGCTTTTTGATCGAAGCGGCCAGCGTCGACTGCGACCTGCAAACCGCCGAAGGCCGTGCGCGCTTGTCCAGCCAGGCCCGCCCCTTGTGGCAGCTGCTGCCCGAAGGCGCCCTCAAGCAACAGCTGCTGTCAGAACTGGCCCAACTGATTCAACTCGAAACGGCTGGCCTTGAGCGCCTGTGGGGCCAGCAAGCGGCCACCGATCAGCGCTTTGCACCCGGCGCCAGAAGCGCGGCACCGCCCTCACAAAATACCCCTGCCGCCTTCAACCAGGCCGCTGCCAGCAGCGACGAATACCCCAACTACGAGCCCCATTACGGCGAGCCCTCTGCTTGGGCAGGCGGCCACGGGCAAATCCCGGAGCCCGGTGCTGGCTACGGGGCATATGGCGCGCAAGGCGGCTATGCAAACCCTGGGGCATCCGGCAACAACTGGCCTCGCAAAAACCCCAACTGGACGCCCAACAGCAAGTTCGGCAACAGCCGTTACAAACGCGAGCAGCCCCCGGTTTACACCGGCCCCCGCACCGTGCCTGCCAGCCGGGCAGACCATGCTGCACGCCTGCTGCTGGGGAACATGGCACTGTGGGAAACGCTGGCTGGCGAAGACCACGCCATGCTCTGCGCCTTGCCTGCACCCCACGGGCCTTTGTTTGCCTGGCTCGAATCGCAGTTTCACGAACAAGGGGCTTTGGGCTGGTCCACTTTGCAAGCTGAAATGCAAAGCCAGCCCTTTGCACAAGAAGCCAGCCTCTGGATGTCGCAAGACAAATTGAACCCTGTGGCAGGCAACGAAGACGCCGCACCGCCCGACCCGAAAGAAGCGCGACAAGAGCTGCGCGGCTTGTTGAATTTGCTCATGATTGATCGGCTGCAGCAGCTCAAGAACGAGGCCCTGGCGCAACACCAAAGCGGCGAAGACCCGGACGCACTGCAGCGTTACAGCAGCCTGGACAAAAGATGGCGAGAACTCAAGGCAGCCGCCGCCTTGTCAACCGAACAGTGAACTTCACTTGTCCAGCAACTGATTGAGCTGGGCCGCCTGAAAGGTTTCGCGGGTTGCGGCATCCCCGGGCATTGGCACCTGCTGCTGGTCGCACAACTGCTCTAGGGCTTGCCAGATCATGGCGATCTGGTGCTCATGGCCTGCAGCGTTGTCGATCAAGCCCCGCAAAGCCTGGCTGACCGGGTCATCGTCTTGCGTGATGCCATAGGCGCTGAACTTGCGCTCGGTGCCTGCCACATCAGCGCTCTCGCCCGCCTTGGACAGGATGATCCGAGCAGGAATACCCACCGCTGTGGCCCCGGCGGGCACGGGTTTGATCACCACGGCATTGCTGCCGATCTTGGCGCCGTCACCCACCTCGAAGCCGCCCAGCACCTTGGCGCCGGCGCTGACCACCACATCACGGCCCAATGTCGGGTGCCGCTTGGCCCCTTTGTAGAGCGAAGTACCGCCCAGCGTCACGCCCTGGTAAATCGTGCAGCCATCGCCGATTTCTGCGGTCTCACCCACCACCACACCCATGGCGTGGTCAAAGAAAACGCGCTCGCCGATTTTGGCGCCCGGGTGAATTTCGATGCCGGTCAAACCCCGCGACACATGCGAAATAAAGCGTCCCAGCCACTTGAACCCATGGTTCCAGCACCAATGCGCCCGGCGGTGCAGCACCAAAGCGTGCAGCCCCGGGTAACAGGTCAGGACTTCCCAGGCGGTGCGCGCGGCGGGGTCCCGGTCGAGGATGCATTGGATATCGGAGCGGAGGCGAGAAAACATAAGCACAGAGTCTATCGCTTGGCGCTGGCCGTCTGGATCATGGCTTTTGCCACCCCGCGCAGGATGTGGATTTCTTCGGGACTCAGATCAGCCCGGTTGAACAACTGGTTCAGGCGGGGCATCAGTTTTTTGGGCGCTTCAGGGTCCAGGAAACCCAAGTCGGTCAAGGCCTGCTCCCAATGGCTGAGCATGCCTGCGACCTGTTGCGCATCGGCCTTGTCTGCCGGCGAGACCCCGTCCTGAACCGGGAACCCGCCCAAAGCCACGCGCCAGTCATAGGCCAACACCTGGATGGCCGAGCCCAAATTGAGCGAACCGAACTGGGGATTGGTCGGGATCGACAGCGCCACATGGCAGCGGTAAACGTCTTCGTTTTTCATGCCAAAGCGCTCACAGCCGAATAAGAATGCCACGCATTGCTCGGGCGCACCGGCTTGGGTCAACTGGGCAAAATGCTCTCGCGGCGTGCGGGTGGGTGGGCCAAAGTCGCGCGGCGTCATGGCCGTGGCGCACAAATGGGTCACGCCGTCCAGCGCTTCGTCGAGCGTTTGCACCACACGGGCCTTGGCCAGCACGTCATTGGCCCCACTGGCCCGCTGAATGGTTTCTTCCTTGCGCAGCACATTCGGCCAGCGCGGTGCCACCAGCACCAGGTCGTCAAAGCCCATGACTTTCATGGCCCGGGCAGCGGCGCCCACATTGCCAGCGTGGCTGGTTTCTATCAGGATGAATCGCGTTTTCATCCCCCGATTGTCCATGCTCCCATGCACATACTCATGTGCACCCTTTTGAGGCTCATTTTGCTAAACTGAACCAGTCTCACCGACTTGTAGGAAAACCCATGAAATTTGACCATCTGAAAGACTTGCCAAAAGCGGAAAGCTTGTTGGCCATGGAGATCTTGTGGCAATCCTTGTCCCAAAGACCCTCCGAGGACCTGATTCCACCATGGCACCAACAGGTTCTTTCTTCGAGGTTGGATCGGCTTAAATCCGGCCAGGAAACGAGTTTGCCTTGGTCTGAAGCCAAAGAACGCTTGAGCGCACTGACTCGTCAATCCCCAAGCCACTGAGTCACCCAAGCCATGAATGGCTGCGATTCCATTGCGATCACTCAAGCTGCACAAGACGACTTGCTGGCGGGTTACTGGTTCTACGAAAACCAGCAAGCAGGCATTGGCGCTTATTTCTTGAACAGCTTGTACGCTGATATCGATGCACTCCAAATCAGTGCCGGTGTTCATGTGAAAACCCAACCCGGCCCCGCGTTCCGAAGTTTGGGGAGCCGCTTTCCATTTGCCATCTACTATCTGCTGGAAGGCGCACAAGTCACCGTATTGGCCGTGCTCGACACGCGCAGATCACCCGAGTGGCTGCGTGAACGCCAAAGCTTGTGACACAAGCCTGAGGGCTTGCTTTGGTTTTCATGAGAAAATGCTGCCTTCGCCACCGTGATCGTGCGGCTGTCTGTCTGGTTCTTCACACAATTTATGTCGTCCAATCTCCACCCCATGCTCAACGTGGCCATCAAGGCTGCGCGCGCCGCTGGCGCCATCATCAACCGCGCCGCGCTCGACGTTGAAGCGGTTCGCATCTCGCAAAAGCAGGTCAACGACTTCGTCACCGAAGTGGATCACGCGAGCGAAAAAATCATCATCGAGACCCTGCTCACGGCCTATCCCGACCACGGCATCCTGGCCGAAGAATCGGGCCGCGAATTCGGCAACCCGCTCGCTGACCACATCTGGATCATCGACCCACTGGACGGCACGACCAACTTCATCCATGGCTTTCCGGTTTATTGCGTGAGCATTGCCCTGCAAGTGCGCGGCAAGATCGAGCAAGCCGTTATTTACGACCCCACCCGCAACGACCTGTTCACCGCCACCAAAGGCCGCGGCGCGTTCATGAACGATCGCCGCCTGCGCGTGAGCAAGCGCATTCGGCTGCAGGAATGCATCATTTCCACCGGTTTCCCCTTCCGCAAGGGTGACAACTTCAACCAGTACCTGCGCATGATGGGCGATGTGATGCAACGCACCGCAGGCCTGCGCCGCCCAGGCTCAGCCGCCCTCGACCTGGCCTATGTGGCCGCAGGCTTTACCGACGGATTTTTCGAGACAGGTCTGTCCCCTTGGGACGTGGCTGCGGGCTCGTTGCTGGTCACCGAAGCCGGTGGCCTGATCGGCAACTTCACGGGCGAGTCCGATTTTCTGGAACAAAAAGAATGCCTGGCCGGTGCCCCCCGCATCTATGGCCAGTTGGTCAGCATCCTGGGCAAATTCAGCAAGTTCGCCAGCGTGGCCGACAAAACCGCCGTGCAGGCCGCAGTCGAGACCCTGAGCCGCGAGCGCAGCTCAGCCAGCGAAGAAGCCGAGGCCGAGGTCACTTCCGACCAGGCCCAAGCTTCAGAACCCAAAGACGCCCCGTTTTAAGCCATGAGCGCGCTCGACCTGAGTGCCCACACCCCCATGATGGCCCAGTACCTGGGCATCAAGGCGGCGTTTCCTGACACGCTGGTGTTCTACCGCATGGGCGACTTTTACGAGTTGTTCTTTGGCGATGCCGAAAAAGCGGCGGGCCTGCTCGACATCACCCTGACGCGGCGCGGCCAGTCTGCAGGCCAACCGGTGCTGATGGCGGGTGTGCCCTTTCATTCGCTGGAAACCTACCTGGCCCGCCTGATCAAGCTGGGCGAGTCGGTGGCCATTTGTGAGCAGGTGGGTGATGTGGCCACGGCCAAAGGCCCGGTAGAACGCAAAGTGGTGCGCGTGGTCACCCCTGGCACCTTGACCGACACCGAACTGCTGTCCGACAAAAGCGAAGCGGTTTTGATGGCCGTGCACCAGGCCGCCAAAAACCGCTGCGGTCTGGCATGGCTCAGCGTCACCCAAGGTGTGGTGTTCCTGGCCGAATGCGCGCAGGGCGACCTGGCCGACTGGATCGACCGCATCAGCCCCAGCGAACTGCTGGCCAGCGCGGGCATGACACCCACGTTTGAACAAAAACTGCGCGCCCTCAAAACCCAGGGGCGCGGGGGCTGGTCTTTTGCATTGCGGCCCGACTTTCAGTTTGATGCAGGCTTGGGCCAACGAAAGCTGCTGGAGCAGCTGCAAGCCGCCTCCCTGGCCGCCTGGAGCGCAGAGACCCTGCACGACGCCCACGCCGCCGCGGCCGCGCTGCTGACCTACGCCGAGCACACACAAGGCCGCACGCTGCCGCATGTGCAGCGGGTTCAGGTGCAGCGCTCGGACGCGCTGATCGACCTGCCCGCCAGCACCCGCCGCAACCTGGAGCTGACACAAACCCTGCGCGGCGAGAGCGCGACCCACTCCCCCACACTGTTTGCCTTGCTCGACAGCTGCATGACCGGCATGGGCAGCCGCTTGCTCAAGAGCTGGCTGCTCAGCCCGCCACGCGACCGCCAAGCCGCCATGGATCGCCTGCAAGCCCAGGCCCTGTTACGGGGGGAAAGCGGCGCGGGCGCCTGGCGAAACCTGCGCGAACAACTCAAAGGCGCAAGCGACGTGGAACGCATCACGGCCCGCACCGCCTTGCGTCAGGTGCGGCCACGCGAGCTGGTGGCACTGCGCCATGCGCTGGCGCGTGCGGCATCGCTGTCGGTGCAATTGCAAGCCCTCAATCCTGAGCCCGGCACCTTGCTGGCGGGCATGGCCCGCTGGCTGACGCCGCCTGCCAACTGCGCCGAGCTGCTGCAAATGGCGCTGCTTGAAGAGCCGGCTGCTTTGGTGCGCGACGGCGGCGTGATTGCCGATGGCCTGGATGCCGAGCTGGACGAGCTGCGCAACATCCAGACGAATTGCGATGCGTTTTTGCTTGACCTGGAAACCTGTGAAAAAGAACGCACCGGCATTGCCAATCTGCGCGTGCAATTCAACAAGGTGCACGGCTTTTACATCGAGGTCACGCAAGGCCAACTCGACAAAGTGCCCAGCGACTACCGCCGCCGCCAGACCCTGAAAAACGCCGAACGGTTCATCACGCCCGAGCTCAAAACCTTTGAAGACAAGGCCTTGTCGGCGCAAGAGCGGGCGCTGGCCCGCGAGAAATGGCTTTACGAAGGTCTGCTCGACCAGTTGCAGCCCTACGTGCCCGCTCTCACCGAATTGGCGCAGTCCATGGCCTCGCTCGATGCGCTGTGCGCCCTGACCGAACGCTCGCTCACCCTGCGTTGGTGCGAGCCCGAGTTCACCCGCGAGCCCTGCATCGAAATTCGCCAGGGACGTCACCCGGTGGTCGAAGCGCGCTTGGCAGAAATGTCGGGCGCCAGCTTCATCGCCAACGACACGGTGCTGGGGCCACGTCAGCGCTTGCAAATCATCACCGGCCCGAACATGGGCGGTAAATCGACCTACATGCGCCAGGTGGCGCTGATCGTGCTTTTGGCCAGCATCGGCAGCCACGTGCCCGCCAGCCTTTGCCGCCTGGGGCCGATTGACGCCATCCACACCCGGATCGGCGCGGCCGACGACCTGGCCAACGCCCAGTCGACCTTCATGCTGGAGATGACCGAAGCCGCCCAAATATTGCACAGCGCCACACCCCATTCGCTGGTGCTGATGGACGAAATTGGCCGTGGCACCTCCACCTTTGACGGCCTGGCACTGGCGAGCGGCATCGCCACGCACCTGCACAACAAGACGCAGGCTTTTGCGCTGTTTGCCACGCACTATTTTGAGCTGACCGAATTTCCCGCCACGCACACCGCTGCGGTCAACATGCATGTGAGTGCGGCCGAATCGGGGGCGTCCATCGTGTTTTTGCACGAACTGCAACCCGGCCCGGCCAGCAAAAGCTACGGCGTGCAAGTGGCACGCCTGGCGGGCATGCCGGCAAGCGTGCTCAACCACGCCCGCCATGCCTTGAGTGCGCTGGAGGCCGGTGCCAGCGAAAGCCGCCAGCAAGTGGACTTGTTTGCGGCCCCGCCTGAAGCAGCCACCACAGGCCCCAGCCCCATGGAGGCGGCACTGGCCCAGATCAACCCCGATGCGCTCAGCCCACGCGAAGCGCTCGATGCCCTTTATGCCCTGCAGCGCCTGCTGCCCAAAAACTAAACGAGCCTTGAAACCATGACTTATTGCGTTGCCGTCAAAACCCGCGCCGGTCTGGTGTTCTTGTCCGACTCACGCACCAATGCGGGCCTGGACCAGATCAGCACCTTTCGCAAAATGATCGTTTACGAAAAAGCAGGCGACCGCTTCATGACCCTGCTGTCCGCGGGCAACCTCAGCATCTCGCAATCGGTGCGCGAGGTGCTGCAAATCGAAAAACTCGTCGAGCCCGGTCAGGAAGAACCACTCACCATCTGGAACGCCAAAAGCATGTTTGACGCCACCCGCGTGCTGGGCGCTGCGGTGCGCCGTGTGCACGAGCGCGATGCGGCCGCCCTCCAGGCTTCTGGCGTGGAGTTCAATGTGTCCATGATTTTTGGTGGCCAGATCGGCCACGAAGGCATGCGTTTGTTTCAGGTCTATTCGCCCGGCAACTTCATCGAGGCCACGGATGAAACGCCTTACTTCCAGATCGGCGAATCCAAATACGGCAAGCCCGTGCTTGACCGCGTCATCACCCCCGACACCCCGCTGGACGAAGCCGCCAAATGCGCGCTGGTGTCGATGGACTCCACGCTCAAATCCAACCTGTCGGTGGGCCTGCCGCTCGACATGGTGGTCTACAAGGCGGGCAGCCTGCAGACCGACCGCATCATGTGCATCGACGAGCACAACCCTTACTTTCAGATGCTGCGCAGCAGTTGGGGCGACAAGCTGCGCCAGATGTTCGACAGCATCGAAGACCCGATGTGGCACGGCGGCGCCACCAACATCCCGCTGATGGTGGCGCCCACGCGCAACGCCGTGCTCAAGAAAATCACCACGCCTGACGAGAAGCTGATCTGATGACCGTTCGCATCGTCTTCTCGCACGGCAACAGTTTTCCGGCCAGCACTTACCGCGTTCTGTTTGATCGCCTGCGCCAGCGCGGCTTTGAGGTCAGTGCCATAGAAAAATTCGGCCACGACCCGCAGTACCCCGTGACCAACAACTGGCCCCATCTGGTCGAACAGCTGGCCGACTTTGCGCGCGCCCAACAAGGCGATGGCCAACCCGCTTTTTTGGTGGGTCATTCGCTGGGGGGCATTTTGAGTTTGATGTGTGCCGCCCGTCACCCCGAACTGGCGCGCGGTGTTTTGCTGATCGACTCGCCCGTGTTGGGCGGCTGGCGCGCCACCACCCTGGGCCTGGCCAAACGCACACCCTTGATTGGTGCTTTGTCGCCCGGGCGCATCAGCCAAAGACGGCGCAACCACTGGCCCAGCGTTGAAGCAGCGCTGGACAATTTCCGTCACAAAAAATCATTTGCGCAGTGGGACCCTCAGGTCTTGCGCGACTATGTGGAACACGGCACTATTGAGCGCGATGGCGAGCGCTACCTGAGCTTTGACCGCGACATTGAAACCGCGATCTACAACAGCCTGCCGCACAAACTCGACAGCCTGCTCAAACGCAAACCCCTCAAATGTCCTGCCGCTTTTATTGGCGGCACCCACTCTGCCGAAATGCGCCAAGCCGGCGTCGAGCTGACCCACCAGGTGGTCAAAGGCCGCATCATGATGCTGGACGGCTCCCACCTGTTCCCGATGGAAAAGCCCCTGGCCACTGCTGCGGCCATCGAAGCGTCTTTGCTGAATCTGGGGGCCTGATCAGGCCGCCCAGGTCACCAGCCCGCTGTAGCTGGTGCCCAGCACCACCAGACCGAACACGATCCGGTACCAGGCAAACACCTCGAAGCTGTTGGTCGAGATGAACTTGAGCAGCCAGCGCACGCACACCCAGGCGCTCAAGAAAGAAAACACCAGGCCCACGACAAACATCGGCGCATCGGCCAGGCTGAGCAAGGCCCGATCCTTGAAAAGGCTGTATGCGCCCGCGCCAATCAGGGTGGGGATGGCCAGGTAAAAAGAAAAGTCGGTCGCCGCCTTGCGCGACATGCCCAGCAACATGCCACCAATGATGGTGGCACCGCTGCGGCTGGTGCCCGGGATCATGGCCAGGCATTGCACCAAGCCCACCTTCAGGGCGTCTTGCCAGCGCATCTCTTCGACCTCACCAATGCGAATGACATGGGCCTGCCGACGTTCGGCCCACAAAATGACGAAGCCACCGAGGATGAAGGTGGTCGCCACCACTTCGGGCGTGAACAGGTTGGCCTTGATGGCTTTGCCAAACAACAGGCCCAAAATCACGGCGGGCACAAAGGCGATGAACACATTGAGGGCAAAGCGCTGGGCATCGGCACTGTGCGGCAAGGCGCGCACGGTGGAACTGATCTTTTGCCAATACACAATGATCACCGCCAAGATCGCTCCGGTCTGGATGGCGATGTCAAACACCTTGGCCTTCTCGTCGTCAAAGCCCAGCAAAGCCCCGGCCAAGATCAAATGCCCGGTGGACGAAATCGGCAAGAACTCGGTCAAACCCTCGACCACGCCCATCACGGCGGCTTTGAACAACAACATCAGATCCACAAGCGTTCCCCAAAAAATCTGGGTGGATTATCGTTGTTGTCTGTCAATCTATTTCTCAGCCACTGACCGAGACACCGGACAATGGACAAAAGCACACCAGATCTGACTCCATGCCCTCTATCCACAAAACCGCCCGCCTCGGTGCCCTGGCCATCACCGCCGTGTGGCTGGTCGTGGCCGGGGTGTTGTATCTGGTGTTTGAGCGCATCGAACAAAATCGCCAGGCCAGCCTCAAGCCCTATGCGCTGAGCTCGGGCGAACTGGTCATCCCGCGCCAGCGCGACGGGCATTTTCAGGTCGAGGGCGAAGTCAACCGCCAGCCGGTCACTTTTTTGGTGGACACCGGGGCCAGCCATGTGAGCGTGAGCCAGGCCCTGGCCGATCAAGCCGGGCTGCCTGCTGGCCAAAGCATCACCTTGCAAACGGCCAATGGAGAGCGCCCGGGGCAACTGGTGCGAGGCGTGCCCGTGCGCGCGGGGCACCTGGTGCTCAATGCGGCCAGTGTCACGGTGGGTCTGATCGGCCTGCGGCCCGAACAAGCGCTGCTGGGCCAAGGTTTTTTAAAGCATTTCGACGTGGAAATCAGACGCGACGAGATGGTGCTGCGCCAGCGGCCTTGAGAACTGGTGGCCTCATGGCCCCAGCGCATGGCCTTCAGCGATGACCATCGTCCCGGTGGTCCCACCCACCGCGACCGCGACCACGCCCACCTTCATCATGCCGGTCGTGCCTGCGTTCATGACCTCTTTGTTCTTGGCCTCTTTGTTCATGCCCCCTTTGACGACTGTCATGCCCGTGCCCCCAGCCGTGAACCGGCGCATAAACACGGGGCGCATAAGCACCGGGCGCATAGACTCGGGGCGCATATACACGGGGTACATACACCACCCGGGGTGGCGGTGGCGGGGCGTAGACCACCCTCGGGGGCGGGGCATAAATCACCGGACCAGGCACCCCCACCTGGGCATACACCGGGAAATGGCCCATGCGGGAGTGCACCGACACGGACGGCTCGACCACCACTGGATGGGCGCAACCCACTTGCGCAAAACCCAAGGCCAGCAGACCCAACAGGGCCATGGCTCTTGAAAAAGATGGTTTGACTAAAAAACGCATGACAAAGTTCCTTTGATCACATTGGCTTTTCTTGAAAGCAAGCTCCCTGTGCCTTAAGCGTGCCAACCAGGTGACGGGTGCACTGCAAGCGCTTTAAAGTGGTTTCCATTCGTAACGGACAGGGCATGGAAACACCCGCGCCAAGCCTTAAAATCAAGCCCTATGACTTCCCCCACCGACAAAGCCCAAGGCCCGAGCACTGCGACAGAGCACAAAGTGAGCAACTTCCTGCGCCAGATCATCGAAAGCGACCTGGCCAAAGGCACCTATGCCAGCCGCCGCTGGGGTGGCAGCCCCGGCGATGCCGCACACCACGCAGCAGGTCAACCCGATCCGGCCAAGATCCGCACCCGGTTTCCGCCCGAGCCCAACGGCTACCTGCACGTGGGCCATGCCAAAAGCATCTGCATCAACTTTGGCCTGGCCAAAGAGTACGGCGGCGTGTGCCACCTGCGCTTTGACGACACCAACCCCGAAAAAGAAGACACCGAATACGTCAACAGCATCATCGACGCCGTCAAATGGCTGGGCTTTGACTGGGCCCAAATGGACCAAGCCGTGGGCCAAGCCCAAGGCGCAGCCGCATCCCGTGACGGCAGCGCCGCGCCCTACCAGGCCAGCGATTACTTCGACTTCATGTACCGCGCCGCCGAGGCCTTGATTGAAGCCGGCCATGCCTATGTGGACGAACAAAGTGCCGAAGACATGCGCGCCAACCGGGGCGACTTTGTCAAACCCGGCGTGGACAGCCCTTTCCGCAGCCGCACCGTGGCCGAGAACCTGGCGCGCTTTCGCGAAATGCGCGACGGCCAACTGGCCGATGGCGCCGCTGTGCTGCGCGCCAAGATCAGCATGCAGTCGCCCAACATCAACCTGCGCGACCCGGCCATCTACCGCATCCGCCGCGCCACGCACCACCACACGGGCGACACATGGTGCATCTACCCGATGTACACCTTTGCCCACCCGATTGAAGACGCGCTGGAGCAAATTACCCACAGCCTGTGCACGCTGGAGTTTGAAGACCAGCGCCCGTTTTACGACTGGCTGATGGAGCGCTTGTGCGAATGCAAACTCTTGGCCGCGCCCAGCCCCAAACAATACGAATTTGCCCGCCTGAACCTGACCTACGTGATCACCAGCAAACGCAAGCTGGCGCAACTGGTGAACGAAGGCAAAGTGAGTGGCTGGGACGACCCGCGCATGCCCACCATTGTGGGCCTGCGCCGCCGGGGCTACACGCCTGAGAGCCTGCGCCTGTTTGCCGACCGCATTGGCGTGACCAAAAGCGACAGTTGGATCGACTACAGCACGCTTGAAGGCTGCCTGCGCGAAGACCTGGAAAACAAAGCCCACCGCGGCATGGCCGTGCTCGACCCCGTCAAGCTGGTGCTGACCAACTGTGCCGAAGCCTTTGGAAGCGATGGCTACCTGGAGGACTGCAGCCAACCCGCCCTGCCCCACAGCGCCATCGCAGAAGGGCAAACACCCCCAGCAGACCGCCGCTTCAAGATCGGCAAAGAGGTCTGGATCGAGCGCGAAGACTTTGAAGAAGTGCCGCCCAAGGGCTACAAAAGATTGTTCCCCGGCAACGTGGTGCGCCTGAAGGGCGGCTACGTGATCGAATGCACCGGCTGCGTGCGCGACGCGGCAGGACGCGTGACCGAAGTGCACGCCAAAGTGATCCCCTGCACCAAGAGCGGCACGCCCGGCGCAGACAGCGTCAAAGCCAAAGCCGCCATCACCTGGGTGAGCGTGGCCGACGGCGTGCAAGCCGAAGTGCGCCTGTACGACCGCCTGTTTGCCGAAGCGCACCCCGATGCGGGCGGCAAAGACTTCTTGCAATCGCTCAACCCGGACAGCTTGAAAGTGGTGACTGCGTATGTGGAGCCGTCATTGGCCCAAGCGCAGCCGGACCAGAAGTTCCAGTTTGAGCGCTTTGGGTACTTTGTGGCGGACCGCCTGGACCATGTGGCGGGAGCCAAGCCGGTGTTCAACCGGGTGACGGGGTTGAAGGATAGTTGGGGCAAGTGAAAAAAGTGCTTTTGCTAAGAATAATTATGGCTCGCCCCCTAACAAATTTGCGAGACCAGCAACCTACGTCTCTGCAGATACGCGACATTTGGAGGCTCTCTCGATGGCTCATTTAATCGCTGACCGTCGTACCGCTGAAGATAGTCGCGGAGTGCTTGGTCATCCACAACTTTGTTCCAATCAATACGGACGATGAGTTCGTCGTCAATCAGAAGATATCCCTTCTCAAACGCACGATCCACCACTAAGGATAGACAAATACCGTTCGATGGATCTAATCGAATACTCTGATCCTCACTCCATGGAACGATGTGTGAAGCAACAAGGAAATCTTTCGTCAAAATGCCTGTGATAGCGCAACGATTTCCATAGTTTGCCTTTACCGCCCCAGCGAAGGCCTTCTGCGCGCTGCCTCTAGTTTTAACAGTCGCCGTGGAATTCGCTACTGCATAACTCTTCGTTTCAATTTGCTGGCAAAAAGCTTCAACCTCAATGGAGTCAAACTCTAGCTGCTCCGACGCGATATCACCCATAGGATCTGCAGAGAACCTTGTGTCCAGCATAGCCAAGAGGTCATCGACAGACTCTAGTGGGTATTCTGGTAGACCGTGACCGGTGATTCTGGTGGATCGTGACCGACGATTCTGATTCATCGTGACCGACCGTTCTGGTCGATCGTGACCGATTTGGGCTTTTGACCATAATCACCGGTCACGACACCAGAATGGCGTCCTACACCAGCGGTATGGCGTTGCGCATTTGTATCTCAACCGTACGGGTAGCCTTTCCAAATTTTGGAACAGAGCATGCCCGATACCCGAAGGATTTCAATGCGCAATATCA
>CAIZSE010000015.1 GCA_903935585.1 uncultured Burkholderiales bacterium
CCCCGCACTGACTGACTCAAAAATTCAGGATCTGTTGACATTGAGAATAAGGATTCGGGCATGGCTCAAAAACATTGGATCTTGGTAGCCAACGCTTCGCAAGCGCGGGTTTTTGAGCGCACATCGTTCACCGAACCCTTGCTGGAACTGACCGATTGGCAACATCCGGAAAGCCGCATGCAGGCCAGCGAGACCGAGCGGGCGCCTTTGGGGCAGTCTCTGGCTGGCCGATCCGGGTTGGCACCCCGCGCCGACCTCAAGCAACAGCACCGCAGCGAATTTGCAAAAACCTTGGCCACGTATTTTCACGAGGCCGTTTTGAGCCACCGCGTGAATTCTCTGGCACTGGTCGTGTCCAATCCCTTCTTGGGCGAGTTGTTGGCGCATCTGGATGCACCGGTGCAAAAAATCATCGATGCCAAATATGTGCTGGACCTGACGTCTTTGAACGTCAAGGAGTTGGAAAAACGACTGCGCACCGAATTCCGTTTGTGAGGGCCCTTGGTTTGATTTGAGGCGTCTTCAGCCTGGGGCTTTTGGTGTTGCTTGCGCGCTGGCTTGTAAAAAAACCAGCACCTGCTCGTCGTCCACTTGTGGAAACTGGCGATAAAACTGTGCCACGGCCATGAAGTCTTTTGGGGCTGACAGACAGACCGTTTCGTCGGCCAGCGGTTTGACTTTTGCCAGGGCATCCGGGCTGGCCACCGGAATGGCACACACCAAATGGCGTGGCTGTTTTTCTCGCGTGGCTTTGAGGGCCGACATCATGGTGGCGCCGGTGGCCAAGCCATCGTCCACCACAATCACCACGCGCCCTTTGACCTCTACAGGTGCACGCGTCAAACTGTATTGTTTGCGGCGCGCCTTGATGGTTTTCATTTGCAGTTTGATCTCGTCCTTCACGTATTGCGGGTCCAGGCCCAGGGTGGCCGCGTAAGGCGAGAGGTAGGCCAAGCCCGTTTCATCCACCGCGCCAATGGCCACTTCGGGATCAAAGGGTGCCCGCAGTTTGCGCACCAGCACCACATCGAGTTGGCCATTCAGTTCTTGGGCCATCCAGGCGCCCATGGGCACGGCACCTCGGGGGATGGCCAGTACCAGGGGGTTTTGACTGTGGTACTTCGCCAGGGCCTTGCTCAGTTGGCGTGCGGCGTCCAGTCGGTCTTTGAACATGGCGGGTCCTGTCGGGGTGTTTTGTGGGATTGTCAAAACAAGCCGCAGCGTTTGTCTGTACCTGACGCCACAAAATGGTTTCAGGCCACGGACTTGTTCGATGGGCCTCACAGAGACCAAAGACGAAAAAAGCCGCTCGACTTGCGCCGGGCGGCTTTTGCTCTGGGCTTGGATGCCAGAGGTTTTGCGTGGGTTGTGGCTTACAGGCCTGCAGCCGCTTTCAAGGCGGCAGCGCGGTCGGTTCGCTCCCAGGTGAAGTCGGGCTCGTCCCGGCCAAAGTGACCATATGCGGCCGTCTTGCTGTAGATCGGGCGCAACAGGTCGAGCATCTGGATGATGCCTTTGGGGCGCAGGTCAAATTGATCGGCCACCAACGCGGACAACTTGTCGTCCGAGATCACGCCCGTGCCTGCGGTGTTGACGGTGATGTTCATGGGGCGTGCCACACCGATGGCGTATGCCACCTGCACCTGGCACTGGGTGGCCAGACCGGCGGCCACAATGTTCTTGGCCACATAACGGGCGGCGTAAGCCGCCGAGCGGTCCACCTTGGACGGGTCTTTGCCCGAAAACGCACCGCCGCCGTGTGGGCAGGCACCGCCGTAGGTGTCCACAATGATCTTGCGACCGGTCAGGCCGCAATCGCCCTGAGGACCACCAATGACGAAACGGCCGGTCGGGTTGATCAAATACTTGGTGTCCAGCAGCCACTCTTTGGGCAGCACCGGCTTGATGAGTTCTTCGATGATGGCTTCTGTGAAGCTGGCCTTCATCTTGGTGGCGGTTTCCGATTGGTCGGGGCTGTGCTGGGTGGACAGCACCACGGTGTCGATGCTGTGCGGCTTGCCGTCGACGTAGCGCATGGTCACTTGGCTTTTGGCATCGGGACGCAGGAAGGGCAGACGGCCATCCTTGCGCAACTGAGCCTGACGCTCGACCAGGCGGTGAGCGTAATAAATGGGGGCGGGCATCAGCTCAGGGGTCTCAGAGCAGGCATAGCCAAACATCAGGCCCTGGTCACCCGCACCGATGTTCAGGTGGTCGTCAGAGGCGTGGTCCACACCCTGGGCAATGTCGTTGGACTGTTTGTCGTAGCAAACCATCACGGCACAGCCCTTGTAGTCGATGCCGTACTCGGTGTTGTCGTAGCCGATGCGCTTGATGGTGTCGCGGGCGACCTGGATGTAGTCCACGTGCGCGTTGGTGGTGATCTCGCCAGCCAACACCACCAAACCGGTGTTGGTCAGTGTTTCGGCGGCTACGCGGCTGCGGGGGTCTTGCTCGAAAATGGCGTCCAGAATCGCGTCAGAGATCTGGTCAGCCACTTTGTCGGGATGGCCTTCCGAGACGGATTCGGAGGTAAAAAGGTAATTGCCGGACATAAAAAAAGCTCCTTGGTTTCAGGGGTTTGTCGGCGTTGCCGACCCTGAAAACCCGGAGCCTGGCGAACGCTTTAGCAGAATTTATGAATCGCCCTGCAAGTAGTTCAGGTAACTCGGCGATGTGTGGATTGTAAAACAAGTCAGAACCCCGCCCGAAATCATGTCCAATACAGGCCATGGACATTCCAACCCCTATCGAAAATCGCCTGGTCGACCTCGAAATCAAGGCGGGCTTCACCGAAGACCTGCTCGACCAGCTCAATGCACAGGTATACCGCCAGCAGCAGCAAATTGACGCGCTGATTCAGGAGCTGCGTCAGATGCGCGAGCGCCTGCCCGAGTCGGGTGGCGGTGCCGAGACGCGCAATCTGCGCGATGAAATTCCGCCGCATTACTGAGGCATGCCTTGACCGCCATGTGGAGCATTCAGGACATCCGTGACCATTTGCGGTCCTTGGGCGCCAGCCCCCTGCACACGCAACGCGTGCTGCGCCTGTGGGTGCAGGCCAA
>CAIZSE010000016.1 GCA_903935585.1 uncultured Burkholderiales bacterium
CACCACGATCAGGCCGGCATAGCTGATTTGCTGGATGGATGCAGACAGATAACCGATGCTTTCGGTGGCACCACGGGTTTTCAAGTCGTTGGTGATGGTTTGGGCATTGACACCGATCCAGCGCGAGAGGAACTTCCAGCCACCCGAGCCAGCCTTGATGGTTTCGATGCCCTCGACCGCTTCAACCAGTAAACCGGTTTTGAGGTTTGAAAACTGCGCGCCGTCCTTGGCATGGGCCATGATCTTGCGGCGGATGGACAAGCCGATGAACACGGCAATCACCGCAAAAACCAAAGGCACCAAGGCCACCCAAGGGCTGGCCACGGCAGCGATGACGACGATGAACAGCAGCGCCAGCGGCGCGTCAATGATCGTGAACAGGGTGGTGGCGGTGTAAAACCCCCGCACTTGTTCATAACCCCTCAACTGGCTGGCCAAGCTGCCCACCGAGTTGGGCACTTGGTCGACACGCAGTTGCATGAGGCGGTCGAAGATCTCGCGAGACAGCCGGCTGTCCAGGCCCACCACGACGTAGTCCATGATGTTGGAGCGGGCAAACTTCATGCCCAGCTCGATCAGGATGCTGAGCAACACGCCCACCGCCAGGATGATCAGCGTGTGTTCGCTGCGTGTCGGAATGACCCGGTCGTACACCTGCATCGAGAACAAGGATGTGGCCAGCGCCAGCATGCCGATGAAGGCCGAGGCCAAACTGGTTTCGATCAGCTCTCGGCGGTAAAGGGTCAGGGTCTCGCGAACATGCGAAAAGAAAGTAACCGGGCCCTCATGTTGGGCAAAAAGGCCCAGCGCCAGATTGATTTTGGGGCCGAGCTGGACCACCGCGCAGGCACGGTCCAGCGAAGCTTGCGAGACGGGAACCGCGCCTTTGGAAGTTTGCAAAATCCAGCGGCCATCGGCCGCACGGTCCACGATGACCCCCCAGCCCTCGCTGGGGTGCAAGGCCAGCATGGGCACCAGCGGACGATCTGGCGTTTTCAATAATTTAGGCGAATTCTTTCCGAGAGCTTGGCAAATATCTGCCAATTGCTGCATCGGCTTGCGGCTGTCTGCCAGTCGATCGATGCCCTCTTTCAGGCGAATCGGGTCCAGCCGACCGCCTTGCAATTGGCTCAGGCGAACCAGGGCCCAACGCAAGCCGTCCTTCAGCACTTGTTCAGGACTGGGGGCAATGGCCTGCGGCTCCACCTCGGGGATTGGCATTTCTAAACCCAAAGAATCGGTCATGACAGGCTCTGATCGATGGTTAAGTTATTTTTCATGACATTGACGTATGTCGCTATAAAAATTAAATTTGCTTGCATTTTTGTTGATTCAATCGAATTAATCGCTTACCTTGGAAGAACCATCTCGGTGCCATCTTTGGATGTGGCGCAGTGGCCATGCGGTGTAGCCCACGGCGTGAACGCTTCAGCAAGGGTCTCGTGGCCATCTCAAAAGCGTTTGGAGCCATGGAGTGTCGGCAAAACACGGCGATATGAGAATCGCATTTATATGCAACGTCTACTATATTTATGGGTTTAATTTTCTAAGAAATTTGATAAATTTAAACCATTAATAATCATTATGATGAACTCTAGCAATTCTTTATTTGTAGCGCGCAATGTCGTTCTCGTGGAGGACAACCCTGCTTTTCGACTGTTGATTGGCGAGGCCATTCGGCACATCGGACTCAAGGGACAGATCATGGAATGTGCCACCGGCACGGCCGTGATGGACCTGCTGGAACAGCCCCAAACGCGGCTGGACTTGGCGCTGGTCGACCTGGGGCTGCCGGACATGGGGGGCATTGAAGTCATCCAGGCCATTCGCCGACGTTTCAGCGAAATTCCCATTTTGGTAATTTCGGTGCTTTCATCAGAAAGATCAGTTTTGACAGCTATCCGGGCAGGCGCCAGTGGTTACATCCTCAAAGGCGAATCGGCCCAGGCCATCGGCCAAGCGATCCTGGAAGTCCTGCAAGGCAATTACCCGATCAGTCCGTCACTGGCACGGACTTTGTTCAAGCTGGCCGGGGCGCCTACCGGCAAATCGGCCATTTCATTCAGCTTGTCCCCCCGAGAATTGGAAACCCTGCAATCGATTGCGCGGGGCAACAGTTACGAGCAAACGGCCGTTGTGATGGGCATTGGGGTGTCCACGGTGCAGTCCAACATCCGCAACCTGTACCGCAAGCTGGAAGTCCGCTCGCAGGTTCAGGCGGTCACCAAGGCGCGCGACGCCGGACTGATCTGAGCTGAACGCCATGCACTGCAAAAAATGGTTCTGGCGGTTCTTGCTGGTGTTTTGGGGGCTGCAGGCCTCGCACCTGCTGGTGCTGGCGGCACCGCTTGAGGCAGCCCCCGAGCCTGTTGCGCTGCGCATTCAGTCTGCCACGCTGACAAGCCCCCTGGGCGAGCGCACTGTGGCGCTGCCCCATGTGCTGAGCAACTCGGAGCTGGATGCCAAAGGCAGCCGAGTCCGCTACCGCCTGAGCGTGGACTTGCCGCAGGCACCCGAGCAAGCTCTGGGCGTTTTCATCAACAAGCTCAGTCTGGCAGGCGCCCTTTATTTGAATGGTGAATTGGTCGATCAATGTGCCGACGGCGACATGGCGCGCCTGCGCTGCCTGCATCTGCCCCTGCTGTTCAAGCCGGCCACCCAGCTTTGGCATGCCGGCACCAACACACTGGAAATCGAAGTCCATGGCAACCACGGGCAGGTCAACGGCTTGTCTGAAGTCGTGGTGGGCGATGCGCACCGGCTTTACCGGGATGTTTACCTGCCCCAGTTTGCGTGGCGCATCACCCTCTATGAGTGGCTGGCACTCGCCATCTTGATGCTGGGCGCACTCTCGCTGACGGTCGGGGTGTCACGGCGCGAAGAATCTGTCTACCGCTGGTATGGCTTGACCTGCTTGTTTTTGGTCGCCTCACTCAGCAACCTGATCGCCGACGAGTTGCCGTTGTCGATGCACTTTTGGAACTGGCTGATTGTCACGGGCCGGTTGCTGGCAGCACACCTGTTTGTGCTGACCTGCCTGCATTTGTTTGGCAAGCAACGCGCCTGGCAAACCCGCTGGACGCTGGGCTATGCATTGGTTTTTGCAACCGTGTTTTATGTGTTCACCGAAAACCGCTTGCTGGTTTCGGTGGCCTACCTGCCGATGCTGGTGATCACGCCGCTGCTGATCGGGTTCATGGTGCGCTGGTCGGTGCAATCGGGCAACAGCCGGCACATCGTGACCTGCAGCCTGATGATCTTGCTGTTTTTGCTGGGGGCACGGGACTGGCTGAAGTTCGGTGGGCAAGGCAGCTTCGAATTTGTCTACCTGATGCCCCTGGGGTTTGCTGCCACCATCATGTTCATGGGCTTCTTGTTGACCGGCCAGTTGATCGACTCACTGCGCATCGCGCGTGAGCTCAGTGCCAGCCTCGAAAGCAAAGTCGCCGCCCGAACAGAAGAGCTGAGGGTGGCCCATGAACAGCTGACTCGGGTGGCCATCCAGCATTCCAAAAACGAAGAACGAGAGATGCTTTTGCAGGACATGCACGACGGCTTTGGCTCTCAGTTGGCCAGTGCACGCTTGATGGCCGATGCCGGCACGATCTCGCCAGGCGAGTTATCGACTCTCCTTCAGGAGTGCATGGCCGATCTGTACCTGGTGGCCGACACCTTGAGCACCACCCACAACAGCTTGCTGGACTCTTTGGCCGACATGCGTTTCAGACTGGAAAAACGCACCGCCCATTTGCCGATTGAGCTGTCATGGGACCTGGACATCGACAAAGCCCCCGAGTTGCAGCAGCGGACCATCTTGCAGTTGCTTCGCATCATTCAGGAAGCGATCAACAACGCCATGAAACACGCGCAGGCCAAGCACATCCAGATTTCGGTGACCTTTGACCCGCAGGCCTGGTATCTGCAGGCCAAGGTGACAGACAACGGCTTGGGCTACCCCGACAAGCCGGTGCTGGGCAGAGGCGTCTACAACATGCAGCAACGCGCCCGCATGGTGGGTGCCACATTGCTGGTCACCCAGAGCCATCCTGGAACTTGTGTGATGCTGTCACTGCCCCTGCCACGGGCCTGAGCTCAGCGCTGCATCAGTTCAACGGGGTCATCGCTGTCGAGCACCTGATCGGCCCAGAGCCTGAGTTTGCCGGTGTTGCACAACAAGATGCGCTGCTTGACCGCCAGCACCTGCGACGGGTGCATGGAAAAGCTGCGCAAGCCCAGGCCCAGCAGCAGCCGGGTCATGCCCACATCGCCGGCCATTTCGCCGCACACCGACACACCCTTTCCCTGCGCCTTGCAGGCGGCGATGGTGTCGGCCACCAGGCGCAGCACCGCTGGGTGCAAGGGGTCATACAGGTGCGCCACCGATTCGTCTGCACGGTCGATGGCCAGGGTGTACTGGATCAGGTCGTTGGTGCCAATCGACAAGAAGTCGAAATGCTTGAGGAAAAGCCGCAGCGACAGGGCTGCGGCCGGGATTTCGATCATGGCGCCCAGACGAACCGGGCCGTGGACCATGCCTTTGCGGTCCAGATCCTGGCGCGCCTGCTCGATGAGCAGCAGGGTCTGGCGAATCTCGCTGGCATGGCTGAGCATCGGGATCAACAGGTTGACCTGGCCGTGCGCCGCCGCGCGCAAAATGGCGCGCAGTTGGGTGAGGAACATGGACGGGTCGGCCAGGCTCCAGCGGATGGCCCGCAAACCCAGCGCCGGGTTCAGGTGGGCGGCGTCATGGCGCGCCTCGTCCAGCGGTTTGTCGGCGCCCACGTCAATGGTCCGAATGGTCACCGGCAGGCCGTTCATGCCTTCGACGGCCAACCGGTAGGCCTGGTACTGCTCGGCTTCATCCGGCAGATTGCCTTGGCGCCCCATGAACAAAAACTCGGAGCGGAACAAGCCCACGCCCACCGCACCGGCGGCCAGGGCTGCGGCCGTGTCTTCGGGCATTTCAATGTTGGCCAGCAGCTCGATTTTTTGGCCATCGAGCGTGACTGCGGGTGTGTGTCGCAGCCGCGCCAGGCCCTCACGCTCCAGCTGCGCCTGGCGCTGCTTGAAGCTGTACTCGGACAAGATGATGGGCGAGGGTTCGACGATGACCACGCCGGCATCGCCATCGATGATGACCCAGTCGTCTTGTTTGACCAACTGGCTGGCGGTGCGGGCACCCACCACCGCCGGAATGTCCAGGCTGCGCGCCACAATGGCGGTGTGCGAGGTCTTGCCACCCACATCGGTCACAAAGCCGGTGAACACACTTTGCTTGAATTGCAGCATGTCGGCGGGCGATAAATCGTGCGCCACCAGCACCAGGGGCACATCCGTATCGCCCAGTTGCAGCTCTTGCTGGGGCCGCTGCGGACGCTTGGGTTGCACCACCAGCGCGCCCGTGCCTTTGAGGCAATGCAGCACGCGCTCACCCACTTGCTCCATGTCGGCTTTGCGTTCGCGCAAGTAGGGGTCTTCCATTTCCTCGAACTGACGCACGATGATTTCAAGCTGGCTGGTGAGCGCCCATTCGGCGTTGTAGAAGCGCTCCCTGATCCAGTGCACAACGCCCGACGTCAGCTCTTCGTCTTGCAGCAGCATCAGGTGCACATCCAGAAGGGCCGCCAACTCGTGGGGCGCGTCTTTGGGCATGTCTTTTTGCAGCCGCTGCAGCTCGTCCACCACGTCATCGCGGGCCTTGCGCAGACGCCTTATTTCTGAAATGACCTGGCTGGGCTGAATGAAATAGTGGGCCACATCGACCCGGCTGGAAGCCACCAGCACCGCACGGCCAATGGCAATGCCACGGGCCACCGCCAGGCCATGGATGCTGAAGGTCATGGCATCACCTCAGCTCGCACCAGGCCAGAGCGGGTTTGCATGCTCATTCGCCTTCGCCAAATTTGTCGGCCATCAGCGCCAGCAAGGCCTGCATGGCTTCGTCTTCACGCTCGCCGCTGGTCTCGACCAGCACTTCAGTGCCCAGGCCTGCGGCCAGCATCATCACCCCCATGATGCTTTTGGCGTTGATGCGGCGTTCGCCCTTGCTGAGCCAGACTTCGCACGGAAAACTGCCTGCCAGCTTGGTCAGCTTGGCCGAAGCG
>CAIZSE010000017.1 GCA_903935585.1 uncultured Burkholderiales bacterium
CATCGTCATGGGCCTGCTGGCACTCATCACCTTTGCCAATGTCTTGGTGCGTTATTTCACCAGCCAATCGTTTGCCTGGACCGAGGAGTTCTCGGTGTTTTTGATGATCGCACTGGCGCTGGTGGCAGGATCAGCCTCAGTTGCACGCAATCGGCAGATCCGCATTGAGTACTTCGCCGACAACGGCCCACTGGCACGCCAGCGTGCGCTGGCGCGCTTCGGTTCCATCATGGTGTTTCTGTTGTTCGCGCTGGTCGCCGTCCTCAGCACGCGCATGGTCTACGACGACATCAAGTTTGGTGAGACATCGCCTGGAATTGGCGTGCCCCAGTGGTGGTACACGATCTGGCTGCCCATCATGTCGGTCGCCATTGCCGGCCGCGCCCTCGGCTTGTTCATACGGCGCGGGCGGCGCGCATGATCCCAACTTTATTGTTTGTGGCCTTCATCGTCATGCTCTTGCTGGGCGTGCCGATCGGCGCCGCCTTGGGCTTGGCTGGCGCAGCCTGTATTGCGCTGGCCAACGCCGATGCGCAATGGTTTGGCTTATTGGCCGTGCCGCAAAACTTTTATGCAGGGCTGGGCAAATACCCCTTGCTGGCGATCCCCATGTTTGTCCTGGTCGGCTCCATCTTTGACCGCTCTGGCGTGGCATTGCGCCTGGTGAATCTGGCCGTGGCCATCGTTGGCCGTGGACCCGGCATGCTGCCCTTGGTCGCTATTGCGGTCGCCATGTTTCTGGGTGGCATTTCTGGCTCCGGTCCAGCCAACGCCGCCGCTGTGGGCGGCGTGATGATTCTGGCCATGAGCCGTGCTGGTTACCCACCGGCTTTCTCGGCCAGCGTGGTGGGGGCTGCAGCTGCCACCGACATTCTGATTCCACCGTCGATAGCTTTCATTGTTTACTCCGTGCTGGTGCCCGGCGCTTCTGTGCCAGCGCTGTTTGCCGCCGGCATGATTCCCGGTGTCATGGCCGGTTTGGCCTTGATGATCCCTGCCGTGTGGCTTGCGCGCAAACACAAAATGGGTGCGCTGGAAGCTTCGCTGCCACGCCCCGAGTTCTGGAAAAGCCTGCGCGAGGCGATCTGGGGCCTGGCTGCGCCGGTGCTTATTTTGGGGGGCATGCGCGCCGGTTGGTTCACACCCACTGAAGCTGCAGTGGTGGCCGTGTTCTACGGGCTCTTTGTTGGCATGGTGATTTACAACACCATCAAGGTCCGCGATTTATTCATCATCCTGCGTGAGTCGGGTGAGTTGTCTGCGGTGATCTTGCTTGTGGTGTCGCTGGCCGGCATCTTTGCTTATTCGCTGTCAACGCTGGGGGTGATCGACCCTGTCGCGCGCGCCATCGTTGATTCTGGTTTGGGTGAATACGGTGTGCTGGCGCTGCTGATTTTGATGCTGGTGACGGTCGGCATGTTTTTGGATGGCGTCTCCATCTTTTTGATTTTTGTGCCCTTGCTGCTGCCCATCATGCAGTTCTACAAGTGGGACCCGGTGTGGTTCGGTGTCATCCTCACACTCAAAGTGGCGCTGGGTCAGTTCACCCCTCCCCTGGCTGTTAATTTGATGGTCTCTTGCCGCATCGCCAAAGTGCCCATGGAAGAGACGGTTCGTTGGGTCGGCTGGATGCTGTTCTCCATGTTCATCGTCATGGTCTTGGTCATTGCCTTCCCAGAACTCGCTTTGTGGCTGCCACGCAGGCTTGGCTATTGAGTCGCCCCTGGCCCGTTTTAAAGATGCCGCAAAATCCTGTTTCCCGTCCATCAGTTATTTCACATTCACACCAAAAGGAGACTTTCATGAAATTTCGCCGCACTCTGCTGGGCTTGGCCCTGGCTGCAACTGCTCTTGGTTTTGGCACAGGCGCCATGGCGCAGGCTGCCTACAAAGCCGAATACAAAATGTCACTGGTGCTTGGCCCGCCAACCCCTTGGGGCATGGCAGGAAAGATCTGGTCTGACCTGGTTAAAGAGCGCACTGCTGGCCGGATCAACATCAAGCTGTTTCCTGGTGTTTCACTGATTCAGGGCGACCAAACACGTGAGTTCAGCGCGTTGCGCCAAGGCGTGATCGACATGGCCGTGGGCTCGACCATCAACTGGTCGCCCCAGGTCAAAGAGCTCAATCTGTTTTCGTTGCCGTTCTTGATGCCTGACTACGCCGCGATCGACGCGCTGACGCAGGGTGAAGTTGGTAAGAAAATCTTTGCCACCGTCGACAAGGCCGGCGCGGTTCCACTGGCTTGGGGTGAAAACGGATTCCGTGAGTTGACCAATTCGAAGAAGCCGATCAAATCGCCAGATGACCTGAAGGGCATGAAAATTCGTGTTGTCGGCTCGCCGATTTATTCCGATATGTTCACAGCGTTGGGTGCCAACCCGACGCAAATGAGCTGGGCTGACGCACAGCCGGCGCTGGCCAGTGGTGCAGTGGACGGACAGGAAAACCCGCTTTTTCTGTTCACCGTGCTGAAGATGCACACCGTCGGCCAAAAGTTCGTGACGACCTGGGGTTACGTTGCTGATCCGTTGATCTTCGTGGTCAACAAGGAAGTCTGGGCTTCCTGGACCCCAGCGGACCAAGCCATTGTTCGCCAAGCCGCCATAGACGCTGGCAAGCAAGAAATTGCGATCGCCCGCAAGGGACTGGTCGAGGCTGACAAACCTGTGCTGAAAGATATTGCCGGCATGGGCGTGACAGTCACGCAGCTGAGCACCGAAGAGCGCGCAGCATTTGTCAAAGCCACGCGTCCGGTCTATGAGAAGTGGACCAACACGGTGGGCGTGGATCTGGTGCGAGCTGCCGAAAAAGCTGTCGCAGACCGCAAGAAATAAGCTCTGGCTGTGGCGCACTGCGCCAATTGTGGGCTGAAGTGATGCCGCTTCGGTTCTGCTGTCGCCACGCTGCTGTATTGCAGTGTGTCGACAGCATTTTTTTTATGCGCGGGATCTTTTCAATTGATCGATCCTGATGTGACTTTTCTTCTTTAAGTCACGTGTTGACCTGCCCGCACTGCTGACCGACATGGGCCTGTGCACCATTGGCCACGCCAACAACAACCGCCTTCTTCATCACACCCAGCCTGAGCGCTTGAAAACGCAAGGTGCCGAACGCTTAAATCATCCTTTTCATCGTTAAATTATCAGTTGGCGTCTGGCCGATTCTTTGCTTTAAACAGCATTAATAATCCGATCAGATGACTACCAACGAAGCCAATCCATAGGCTGTTGATTCAGGTCACGTTACGCCTGATCGCGTGAGCCTAGTATGGAAAACACGGGTCAAACCCTTCCAAAATTCTTTGGATCGAGTCGATCTGCAAGACCATGAAACACGGTTTTGCGGGTTCTCAATTTTTGACCCGATGTTAAAAAAGGAATTCCACATGCGTAATCAATTGAGACGCCAAGGGCTTCCTATTGCACTGGTGCTGTTCTGCGCAGGCTTGCTGCTGTCATGGGTCACTCATGGCACCGGGGTGGTCAAAGACGACCCCAAGCGCAACATCAGCATCCCCAAACAACTCTCGGTTCCGCTGCAAGTACAGGCGGCCTACAACGAGACCCATATGTTTTTTCGTTACCGTTGGCCAGCTGAAAAGCCTGCCATTTTTCACGACGTCGTGAAGTTCGAAGACGGCAAATGGGTTCGCAAAGGTGCGGGCAATCCGGGCCCGGAAAAAGACGGCTTGCAAGAAGACCGGGTGGCCATGATGTTGGACGACGGCAGTGTGCCGGAATTCGCGCGCTATGGCGGTTACATGGCCATTGGCAGCGACATCGATACCTTTACACAACACGCCAGCAAGGCGGCGGTGGAGGCGCATCCGCACTTGGGTAAAAAACTCAAAGGTGGCTAAATTTGCCCAGTCCCCGAAAAATCAAAGTTAGGCGAATTCGTCATCCTCACCCTCTTGCGTAGCCTGCCTCCAATTGGTTTCGTCAGCGTACCTGGCCAGAAGCGCTTCCATATCAAGGATGAACTCTTCGTCGCTGAACTCGAAGGTGCCAAACAGATTTACATGCTGCCAGGCCACGGGTGACATGCGCCGGATGGCAGACAAGGCATCGGTATCACCTGCTGCCAATTTTCGTTCATAAACTTGGGACAGCAGCATCGTGTTGTAATAAATGACCGCATTGGCAATCAGTCGAGAGCAGTCATTCCAGACCTGCTGTTCTGCCTCCGTCTGGACCTTGAATTTGCCACCGTTGACAAATGCCACGGCGCGCCGGAAGCGATGGAATGCCTCCCCTCGATTGAGTGCTTTCTGTACGCTTTGACGCAGGTCCACATCGTCAATGAAGTCCAGAATGTACAAAGTACGGCAAATATTGTCGAGTTCCCAGAGCGCTTTCTTGGTCTGGTTCTGGCGTGCGTAGCTGCTGAGTTTGCGCACAATGGTGGCTTGCGTGGTGTCCTTCTGTGCCAGTGAGGCCATGATCCGCTGAATGTTGGGCCACTCGCGAATGATCAAATCGGTGTCCACCTTGTGGGATGGACGGATCAGCACATCCTGCGCGTAGGTGTTAGGGGCCTCGAAGCTGACCAATGAGGCTGTTTTCTTGCGTAGATCCTTGTACCGTGGGGCAAATCCATAGCCGAAGGTACGCAACGTCCAGAAGTTGACGTGATTGGTGCCGTGGGTATCTGTCGAATGGCGGGTAGGCCGTATCTCCGAGGTGTTGTTGTAGAGCAAGTCAAAGACGTAATGACTTTCATGCTCATGGGTGCCAATGATGCGCGCATTGATGGGGACATGATTGGCCACCACGGTGCAGGCGCTCACCCCCTTGTCCAAACCGAAGTATTTGGGTGAGTAGCGGGCGTTGAACGTGTCGATCTTGGTTTCCATGCGCTGACCGTCGCTGCTGGAGTGCACCTCATCGCGGATGTTGAACAATTCAAAGGCGGACAATTTGGCGGTGGCGTTGCTGATCGCGTCATTGGCGCCACGCAGGGTTTCAGGACGGAGCATATTGCGCGCCGTTGTCAGCAAAGTGGCGTAGCTCAGACCCGACACCTCCGCCATCTTGCCCAAGCCCATGTTGGTGCCAAAGGCCACCACGCAAGCCAGTATTTCTCGCAGATTAGGCATCGACTTTGCGTGCCGTCCAAGAACGTGACTGAACGCCTCTAGGAATCCCGTTTCCTTCGCCACAAAGCGCAACAAATCCGCAATAGCGATGCTGGGCAGTTGCGCGTAAAAAGCATGGTTGGTTTGTACCTTCTCGGTTGGATACACCAGCTTCCAGCGCTTCTTCTCACCTTGGCCCGCGATCTTGATGTGCTGGTTGAGGCTGTCTGCAATACGTTGGTTGACAGCCGCGTAGCGGGTGGCCAAGGCTTGGCGAAATATTTGCAAGGTGTGACTGATGGGGGCCAAGCAATAGGGGTGCATCAATTTCAGCAAGAAGAGTCGCCTTGTCTTTCCACCGCACATCGCTGATCAGGTCATCTTCGAACTGCCGGAATTCATGGCTGTTGGTGACAAAGATGTCCCCCGACTCCAGTGCATTGCGCAGCAGTCGGTAAACTAGGAACTCATAGCGATCAACATCCAAAACCTTACCCTCGCCCTCTTGGGCGTCGGTTTTTGGGTAGAGATAGCGGCGCAGATGTTTGGGGATCAGCGCGGTTGGAAAGGCCGCCTTATCTGAATGGCGTGGGGACTGGTGCTGACGCAGCACCTCCTGCAAGATGCCAATGGCCTCCACCAGCGGTGCATCCTGGACGCGACCTGCAAAATCCAGCTCACAAAAGAGGTGGCGCAAGTTTCGTTTGATGGTCATGGACAACTTGGCCAGGTATTCCCACTCGAAGGCCAAGCGATCGAAAGACACATTGCGCAGATAGTTGGAAACACTGGCGAAACTCTGCGGATCAAGCAATGAAAATGCCCGCGTCTTGACGTTGATAAACGGGCTGTCCTCGGCAATCGACTCATCCACAAACAGATTGAGCACTTCCCCGGCGGCACCCAGATTAGCGTTGGCCTCCGTCGTCGCCTTACCCATGGCCTCCATGGCCGCCGCTTTGGCCTGCTTGTCAAATTGGCCAACCAGGTAAATAAAGGCTTCGATCAGGTTGTCATTGATTTGCCGGTATCGATGCAAGGCAAAGCACAGCAGGTACAAGCGAGCGGCACCGCGTGGCATGCGCTGGAGCTTGTAATGGGTGTAGTACGGGACCAGCGAGGCATAGTATTTGCCACTCTCCTGGGAAAGGCCGGCAGAGGCCAGAAACGCGTTGGCAAATTCGTGCAGTGGATGGAAAAACTGCCGCCTTTGCACTTCAAGCCGCAGTTCCTTGAGGCCAAAGTTTTTCGGTTCCCGTTTGATGGCGTTGATGCTCAATTCCTGCCCGCTTCCCAGCAGTAGGGCATCCAGGCAGTCCACAATTTGGGCCGACGCCTGTTGCACCAAAAGTTGCGTGAGCCGCTCCATTTCTGCGGCGATAACGCCTCCTATCATGTCCTGCAAAGTGCTGTATCGCGGTGCTACGCAACGCTGTTGCGAGAGATGCTGCAAAGACTCCCGTAGGATGTACAGCGGCTGGGTGGATAATGCAGCGTATCGCTGCATCCGCAGAGTCAACTCATCTTTGGCAATGGCATCCCATGCGCGGTATTTGGCCAGACCCAGAATGGCACGCTGCACACTGGTTCTTGTGGTGCTGGATGGCAATACAAGCCGCGTTACATCCAATCGGCTGAAAAAATGCTGTGCCAGTTAGCGCAAATCTGGCATGACCTGCGCCGGGGTGAAATCAAAGAATTGCCGCTTCGCTTTGAAGTAGCCCAGCTCTAACGACAGGAAGATCCCGGCAGCGGAGCGACGCCCCTCAACTACCTGGCGCTCTTGTGCACTCATATCGAAATAGTGGCGCCGCTCCTCATCGCCGAATTGAGGTAAGCCATAGAGTTCGGTGATTTCGGCTGGCGTGAGGATGTTGAGTCGGTTCGCGTTCGGTTTTGTCATTGTTTTGGGGTCAAAGAGTTGCAAAATAATGTGAGCATCTACTCAAATGTGAAGATAAGTCTTATTATCCAAATACACTTATTATTTTTCTAAACTTACCTTTGTGAAAAATCGCCCATCCCGAGCGCTTGTCATCAAAAGCGAAATTTCAGCCGATTTCCCCGATTTTGGCGAGCTGGCTGCGCTGCGTGCCTGGTACGAAGGTGTGAGCTCACGCGAGGCGGTTGAGCGCTACCTGGGTGAGCAGCGTGCCAAGGACGAGTCCTCGCGTGGCGTGATCCGGCGCATCCGCCAAAAACTCATCTCTTTTGCCCGCTCACGCCACCAAGCCGACCTGGTTGAACTGCTAGACCACCCAGACTCAAAAAGGGCAAACCTGTCTCGCAAGGTGTTTCAAGTCATTGACTACCTGCGCAATGCAGTGGTGCCGGAACCCTTGGTGACCGATGACATCGGCAAGTGGCTCCCAGAGCGGATTTGCCGATCCTTGCAAGCCCAAGGTATCAGGACGCTGGCCGATCTCACGGTGCGAGTTCCCAGGCGGCGCATGTGGTGGGCAGGCATCGATGGACTGGGCGCTACAGGAGCCAAACGGATTGAAGCGTTTTTTGCACAGTATCCGCAACTGACCGAACGGGCGCATGCCCTGATTGCGGAGTCGACCCACTCAGACATCGTTCCTTGGGAAGTTTTGCGGACACCTGAGGACGTTGACGGCTCCTATGGGCTGTTCCGTGCCCCGCACAAAACCTGCTCACTCAATGCGGACAACGACTATCAGGCCGTCAATGCGTGGCTGTCTCTGCACGAAACACCATCCACACTGCGGGCATACCGCAAAGAAGCCGAGCGTCTAATTCTTTGGGCGGTATTGGAACGCGGCGTAGCCATGTCTTCGCTGGCTGCGGAAGATGCGGTGGCATACAGAGCGTTTTTGCGTCGACCAGCAAATCGCTGGATCGGACCTTCACTATCTAGAACATCTCCAGAGTGGAGGCCATTTACCGGGCCACTTTCTGCACGGTCTGTGGCTTACGCGCTGTCTGTGCTGGGGGCCATGTACCGATGGCTGATGGAGCAGGGCTATGTGCTGACGAATCCATTTGTCGGAATCAAGGTGCGCGGCGCAGCGCGCACTACCGCCATGGAGATCCAACACGTCTTCTCTGATGGCGAATGGGCGCTGATTCGCACTATTGCGGACGGATTGGAGTGGTCATATGGGTGGACAACACCAGCGGCACAGCGGTTGCGCTTTATTCTGGACTTTGCCTATGCAACGGGACTGCGCATCAGCGAGTTGGTTGGGGTGACACTGCGCTCGGTGCACGTGGACGACCGCGACGATCATTGGCTTCGCTTGGTGGGCAAAGGCAGCAAGCCCGGAAAAGTGGCCTTGCCCCCACTGGCCAGGTCTGCCTTGCAGCGATATCTGGTTCAACGAGGGTTACCGACCACTCCAAGCATGTGGATTCCGAGCACCAAGCTGATTGGTGCCATGGACTTGCAGAACCAGTCGGGAATATCAGCAACCCGCCTCTGGGTCGTGATGAAACGCTTCTTTGAAACTGCTGCTGGTGAAGTGGAACAAGAAAATCCGGCCCTTGCGGAAAAGCTGCGCAAGGCTACGCCGCATTGGATGCGTCATACCCATGCAACCCATGCACTGGACAGAGGGGCGGAGCTGACTTCAGTGCGTGACAACTTGCGCCACGCCTCCATTGCTACCACGTCGATTTACCTGCACGGGAATGATGCCAAACGGGCCAAGCAAATGGGCAGTGCATTCTTGGTCAGAGACTGATGGAAGAAAAGACTTCACCATGATTGCATTTTGTCGTTTTTAGACGATAATGAATTATGTTCATTGTCCGGCACTACCTCAGCGAGGATGAAAGAGATCCCTTTCAGGAATGGTTGAAAAAGCTGCGCGACCCCATTGCAAAGCTGCAGGTGGTCAGGCGCGTCAACCGAGTAGAAGGCGGGAACTTCGGTGACCACAAGTTCTGCCGCGAGGGGGTATGGGAATTGCGGATCGACCAAGGGGCGGGCTACCGCGTTTACTATGCGCTGGCCAGCAACGTTGTCGTGCTGTTGTTATGCGGTGGTGACAAAGGCTCCCAAGACGCCGACATCGAGCGCGCCATTGGGTATTGGAATGACTGGCAACGGAGGCCTGTGCAATGAAAGATCGAAGCCATGACGAAGCGATGGCTGAGCTGTTCCGGGATGACCCGCAGTTCGCCGCAGAATATCTTAATGACTTGCTGCAAGACGGTGAGCCGGCGGATCTGCTGGTTGCATTGCGCCAGATTGCCGATGCTCATGGTGGTGTTCGCGCCGTAGCAAAGGAAACAGAGTTGAATGCCAACCAGCTCTATCGCACCTTGTCGCCGCAGGGCAACCCTGAATTGCGCAGCCTCTTTGCTGTGCTTAAGGCCCTTGGGCTGCGCTTAGCCATTCAACCGGCTCAGCAGCATGCCGCATTGTGAGTATTCAGCGGCCCCTGCTTATCCCGCTGAAATTTAGCAACTTTGATTTTTCGGGGACTGGGCAAATTTAGCCATGTTGGACAGCACGATCAACTGCTCCAGTGTGGCCGCATCACGCATGTTGCCTGCCACTTTGGGGTTCGCCTCCCGCCATTGGGCTGCGGTCATGCCAAAGAGGGCCACATTGAGCAAATCGGCTTCGCTGGCATAAATTGTGGCGGTTTGTGTCTTGGTCAACTGGCGGGGCACCAGGTGCTCCTTGATGGCATCGGTGTGGATGCGGTAGTTGACCTTGGCCAAGGTACGTTGGAAATTCCATTCCAACGAGGCGACTCGCGCCTCTTCTTCCTTGAGTCGCTGGAATTCCGTGATCAGGTAGAGCTTGAACTCAGGACTGAGCCAAGACCCAAATTCAAAGGCGATATCTCGATGCGCATAGGTGCCGCCACCTCGACCGGCTTTGGCGTACAAACCAATTGCGCCGGTGGCCTCTACCCATTTGGAGGGCGACAAGGAAAAGCTGTTCAATCCGGCTTGGGATTTAAACCTCTCGAATTCGAGAGGTTTAAAGGCAGGGTTGTTGATCAGCTCCCACACACCCAGAAACTCAACGGTGTTTCGGTTGCGCAGCCAGCCGTAGAGGACGCTCTCGTCGCCAAAGCGTTTGACCATGTCGGTCAGCGAGATGTAGTCCTGCTCATGGCGGGTAATGAAGGTGACGGGAGTGCCTTGGACACTCAGGCTGCGAGATTTGGTCATGGATTTGGCGGCGAATAGCTATTTTGACGGCAAAATTTTAACCTAAGATAATTAGGATTATCTTAGTCCTGAATCCGTGAATTCATTGTGGTAAATCCTGATTTACTCATATAAATCAATGACTTAGGTGTAAAATTTGACTCACCCTGAAGGTGAGAGCGAAGATGACCGACTTCATTATCAAAAAGCTGCCCTACGACCTCAGTTC
>CAIZSE010000018.1 GCA_903935585.1 uncultured Burkholderiales bacterium
CACCTGGCCGGCACGGTCAAACACCACCGCCCGTGAGCTGGTCGTGCCTTGGTCGATTGAAAGGATGTAGTCCATGCGCCAAGACTACCGCAAAGCGGTGCTCACAAACAGCGACAATTCCCCGATTGACCTTTTCATCCAGACACCCCAGCGTTCTCCCCGGAGCCACACCAGCATGAGCAACACATCACGACACATCGCCTTCATCGGCGGCGGCAACATGGCCAGCGCCATCATTGGCGGGCTGATCCGTCAGGGCATGCAGCCCAAGCAGATCACCGTGGTCGAGCCCTTTGCCGAAACCGCAGCCAAGCTGCACAAGGACTTCGGCATCACCGCTTTGTCCGCCGCAGGCGATGCTTTGGCCCAAGCCGACCTGGTGGTCTGGGCGGTCAAACCGCAAATGTTCAGCGAAGCGGCTGCGCCCGTCATGCCGCACACTGGCAAGGCATTGCACCTGTCGGTGGCCGCAGGCATTCGCACCGACAGCATCTGCCGCTGGGTCGGCACCGACCGCGTGGTGCGCTGCATGCCCAACACCCCTGCGCTGGTGGGCCAGGGCATCACGGCGCTGTTTCCCGACCCTTGCGTCACCGCAGCCGACAAGGCGCTCGTGGAGCAAGTTATTGGCACCACCGGGCAATACCTCTGGGTGGACAAAGAGTCGCAACTGGACGCCGTGACCGCCTTGTCGGGCTCTGGTCCGGCGTATGTGTTTTATTTTCTCGAGGCCATGACCGAGGCTGGCGTGGGCATGGGCCTGAGCGCCGATCAGGCCTACAAACTGGCCGTGGCCACGTTTTCAGGCGCATCTGCTTTGGCCGCCGCATCAACCGAGTCGCCCGAGGTGCTGCGCCAACGCGTGACCTCCAAAGGCGGCACCACCTATGCGGCAATTACCGCCATGGAGGCCGCAGGCATCAAGCCCGCTTTTGTAAAAGCCATGCAGGCAGCCGAGCAACGCGCACGCGAGCTGGGCGACGAATTCGGCAAAGCCTGAGGCGTTGGCCTTGTTGCGGTGGCCTTGTTGCGATGGCCTTGGGGCTGCAACGCGCCCAGTTAAGCCCCAAAAAGAACTTCAGCCAAAGCGGTAAGAAAGCACCACCCCGGCAAACACGCTGAACCCCAGCCAATGGTTCATCCGGAAAGCCTTGAAGCAGCCTTCTCGGCTTCTGTCCTTGATCAACACGACATGCCAAGCCACCTGCGCTGCGGCACCGGTCAGGCCCAGGGCAAACCACAAGCCCCGTGTGGGGGCGTCCAGCAAGGCCGCCCAAATGAACAGGTAGGCGCCGTAAAAACCGGCGATGGCCGCCACGTCCCAGCGGCCCAATGTGATGGCCGAGGTTTTCATGCCAATCTTCAAATCGTCATCGCGGTCCACCATGGCGTATTCGGTGTCGTAGGCCAGCACCCAGAACAAGTTGCCCAGCAACAAGCCCCAGGCCAGCGCCGGCACATCGCCTTGCACGGCAGCAAAGGCCATCGGAATGCCAAAGCTGAAAGCCACACCCAGCACGGCTTGCGGCATGGACACATACCGCTTGGCATAGGGATAAAGCAGCGTCACCCCCAGCGCTGCAAATGACCAGGCGATCGCGGCCTTGTTGGTCGTCAGCACCAGGCCGAATGCACACAGCGCCAGCACTGCGCCCACCCCCAGCGCCTCTTTCGTGCCGATGCGCCCGCTGGTCACTGGCCGATTGGCCGTGCGTTGGACATGTTTGTCAAAGTCACGGTCCGCCACGTCGTTGACGCAGCACCCCGCACTGCGCATGAGGATGGTGCCCAAAGTGAACACGGCGATCAAATGCCAACCGGGAAAGCCCCCTGCAGCCACCCACAAAGCCGCCAATGACGGCCACAGCAACAACAACCAGCCGGCCGGGCGGTTCCAGCGGATCAGGTCCAGATACAGCTTGAGTTTCCCGGTCATGGCACCCAGCATTCGAAAATTTCAGGACAAGCGTGTCACGCCGGACAGTGGGCAGGCATAAATGGCGTTGCGCACAGCGGCAATGGCTTCGTAGCGGGTGTAACTGCGGCGCCAAGCCAGCACCACTCGGCGGGTGGGTGGCTTGCCCCCAGCCGGGTCCACGATGGGCAGATAGCGCACGGGCGAATCGTGCCGCCCGCCTGAACGCTTTTGCACCGGCTTGAGTTCGGGCACCGACAAACGCGGCACCAAGGTCACCCCCATGCCTGCCGCCACCATGTGCTTGATGGTCTCCAGCGACGAGCCTTCAAAAGTCTTGCGGATGCCGTCTGTCTGGCTGGCGTAACGGGCAAATTCGGGACACACCTCGAGCACATGGTCGCGAAAGCAATGCCCTGCGCCCAGCAGCAGCATGGTTTCGTTTTTCAGCTGCTCGGGCGTGATGAAGGCTTGTTTGGCCAACGGGTGGTTCAGGGGCAAGGCCGCCATGAAGGTCTCGTCGTACAAAGGCGCCACCGCCAGGCCTGACTCAGGAAAGGGCTCGGCCAGGATGGCGCAGTCGATCTCGCCGGTGCGCAGCATCTCCAGCAAGCGCACCGTGAAATTTTCTTGCAGCATCAGCGGCATTTGCGGGATGTCGGTGATGATCTGGCGCACCAGATCGGGCAACAAATACGGCCCGATGGTGTAGATCACGCCCAGCCGCATGGTGCCCGCCAGGGGGTCTTTGCCGCGTTTGGCGATTTCCTTGATCTCGGCGGCTTGCTCCAGCACGCTTTGCGCTTGGCGCACGATCTCTTCGCCCAATTGGGTGACGGACACCTCACTGGCGCTGCGCTCGAACAGCTTGACCGCCAACTCTTCTTCGAGTTTCTTGATGGCCAATGACAGCGTGGGCTGCGAGACAAAGCACGCCTCAGCGGCTTTGCCAAAGTGTTTTTCTCGGGCTACAGCCACGATGTATTTCAGTTCGGTCAGTGTCATAGGCGGTATTTGAACATCAAGCTTTCAAATATTCGGATTTCCCGCCCAGCCAGCGGTGGATATGCCGCTCGGCCAGTTGCGGGTGCTGGTCCAGCATCTGCGGGGCCAGCGCACGGGCCCACTCCAGCAAATGGGCATCGGTGTCCAGATCGGCAAAACGCAGCAAAGGCGCACCCGACTGGCGCGCCCCCAAAAATTCACCGGGTCCACGGATTTCCAGGTCGCGCCGCGCGATCTCAAAACCGTCGTTGGTCTCCACCATCGCCCGCAAACGCTCACGCGCCGTCTCGCTCAGCCGCCCGCCCTCGGGTGTGCCATACAGCAACACACAAGCCGAGGCCGCAGCGCCCCGGCCCACGCGGCCGCGCAACTGGTGCAACTGGGAAAGGCCAAAGCGCTCGGCGTGTTCGATCACCATCAACGAAGCATTGGGCACGTCCACCCCGACCTCGATCACCGTGGTGCTGACCAGCACGCCCATCTGGCCACGGGTGAAAAGGTCCATCACCGCCTTTTTTTCGGCCACCGGCATGCGCGAATGCAGCAAGCCCACCATCACGCCCGGCAAGGCCTCGCTCAGGTCGGCATGGGTTTGGGTGGCGTTGGTCAAGTCGAGCGCTTCGCTTTCTTCGATCAGCGGACACACCCAATACACCTGCCGGCCCTCTTGCAACTGCGCCCCAATACGCTCGACCACCTCGTGTCTGCGGTGGTCTGACACCACCCGGGTCAAGATGGGCGTGCGGCCCGGGGGCAACTCGTCGATCACCGACACGTCCAGGTCGGCGTAATAACTCATGGCGAGCGTGCGCGGAATGGGCGTGGCCGTCATCATCAGCATGTGCGGCTCCATGCCTTCGGCTTGCATCTTGCTGCGCAAAGCCAATCGCTGCGCCACCCCAAAGCGGTGCTGCTCGTCAATCACGGCCAGCGCCAGATTCTTGAACTTCACGTGCTCCTGAATAACCGCGTGCGTGCCCACCACCAGCGCAGCCTCGCCCGACTCGATCAGCGCCAGCATGGTGGCGCGCTCTTTCTTCTTCTGGCTGCCAATCAGCCAGGCGACTTTCACGCCCAAAGGCTCCAGCCACCCCACCAGCTTGGCAAAGTGCTGGGTGGCCAAAATTTCGGTGGGGGCCATCAGGGCGCACTGCCAACCGGCATCGACCGCCAACATGGCCGCCAGCGCCGCCACCACGGTTTTGCCCGAGCCCACATCGCCTTGCAGCAAACGGTGCATCGGCACATGACGGGCGAGATCTTGGGCAATCTCATGCCCCACGCGCTGCTGGGCATTCGTCAGGCCAAAAGGCAGGGCGGCCAGCAGTTGGCCATACAAACCATCGGGTTTGAATTTCAGTGCAGGCGCGCGCAACAAATCGCGTTCGCGCTTGGCTGTGAGCTGCGACAACTGCTGCGCCAGCAACTCCTCGCATTTGAGGCGAATCCAGGCTTGGTGGCTTCGGTCTTCCAGCGCTGCCAGCGACACATCGGGCGTGGGGTGGTGCAAAAACTGCAAGGCATCGCGCAGCGCCCAAGACCCGCGCCGGTCGGGCCAGTCGATGCCCTGGGGCAGGGTTTCGCTCAGGTCTGCGTGGTTCAAGCCGGTGATCACGGCCCGGCGCAAATACGCCTGGGCCAGACCCGCCACGGTCGAATACACCGGCGTCAAGGCTTCGGCCAGGTTGCCACCCGCTGCCTTGAAACTCGGGTGCATCATGGTCAGGCCCATGAAACCGCCCTTGACCTCGCCCCGCGCACGGATGCGGCTGCCCACCGCCAGCGCCTTTTGGTGCGAAGGGTAAAAGCTGAAAAACCGCATCACGCAGGTGTCCGAGCCGTCGTCCACCGTCACCAGCAACTGGCGCCGCGGCCGCAGCGTGATCTCGCAGGCCGTCACCGTCGCCTCGATCTGCGCCACATCCCCCTCGCGGGCATCACGCAGCTTGACGATGCGGGTCTCGTCTTCGTAGCGCAGCGGCAAATGCAGCGCCAGATCAATGTCCCGCTTCAAGCCGAGCTTGATCAGCGCCTTTTGGGGGGCGGAGAGCGTTTTGGCGGGCTTGGGTGGAGACGGGGCTGGCATGGACTGATTGTGCCGTCAGTAAACGTCGTCAATCACTTTTTTAACGGCAGTAGCTTGCGACAACGCCATGACCACATCACGCACAGCTTTTCGCTAACTCAGCCCGAGCGCCATGTACCAGCTCAACATTTCACGGTCACCCGTGTTTCGGAAATTGAAAGCTTGCTCCGGCTTTGTCGAGTTAGGGCTGAATGCTGCACGATCGATCTGATCTTGATCTTGGGCATGAGCGCCTACGGCGGCAATAAAAAAATCGGCAAGTTAGGTCAACAAAGACTTTTCAATTGCGCACGGCCTAGGTCAATTATTTAACCGACACGCTCTCATCTCCATTTACTGCTTCGGGGACCGCAGCAGGAGCCAGCGTGACGGGAACGGGAACAGTCACGAGTACAATAGTTTTACGATGGTATCGGCCGGCAGCCTGTCTTGGATGTCTGAGTCAACGCTCATCTATGTCGGAACTGCCCGGACCATCGCTTACTAAACTTTTGTAATTTTGGGTGGTGGTCTGGAAGTCCTGTCAGTCCAATTCCCAAGAGCTGGTTCAGCCCTCAATCATGGAACTTATATGAATCCCAAAACAAATAATGGATCAGCTCTTTTCCTTGCCATTTTGCTTGGAGGGTGTGCGGTACAAACCCCTTCGGCAATCCCTAAAGAATCCGCCACCCCTGTCAAGCAAGAGCAAGTGGCACAGCAAACCGTTCTGTCCACGGTGAGCGCACCCACACTCAAACGCAAAATTGCCTTGGGACGTATCAGCAACGAAACCAATTACGGCCAGTCTTTGCTTCGGGATACCTCTGGCGACCCGCTGGGCAAGCAAGTCACGGACATGTTGAGCAAGGCATTGACCGAGTCGGGCAGTTACCTCGTTTTTGAACGGCCGGATATTTCGAAATTAAAAGCCGAGAGTCAGCTCACGGGCACCCAACTCAACCTGGTTGGCGTCGATGCATTGATCATCGGTTCACTGACCGAATTCGGGCGGAAAACTGTGGGACAAAGCGGATTCGCATCCTCCAGCAAAAAGCAAGTGGCTTTTGCCAAGGTCGACGTTCGGGTCGTTGATGCAAAAACTGGTTATGTGTTCTTTGCCACGTCCGGTGCCGGTGAGGCATCGACTGAAACTGCATCAACATTTGGATTCGGCTCGCAAGCCAGTTATGACGGCACACTCAACGATGCAGCCATCAGACAAGCTGTTTCAGAAGTCGTGAACAAGTTGGCCAATCAGATGAGTCAGCGTCCATGGCAAACCGGCATCCTGTCCACCGAAGGGCCACTACTGTTCATCGCAGGCGGCAAAGCACAAGGTATTCGCCCCGGCATGACATTCGACGTACAAACCGCTGGCCGCAAAGTGAAATCGCCCCAAACCGGGTTCGAAATCAGCTTGCCCGGCCAGTCCATCGCAGTAATCAGGATCGACAGCAATTTTGGTGATAACGAGACCAATGAAGGCTCCGTAGCTAGCGTCATCAAGGGTGCAGTGCAAGGTCACAACATCCAGGAACTTTTGGTGGTACCACAATGAAATCCTACAAATTCAACTTCAAAGTGGTCGCAGCCACTGTGGCCTGCGCTTTGGCTGCAGGCTGCGTGCAGATGCCGACAGAAAAACAGTCCGTGTCAGACATGCGGCCCCAGATTTCGTTCAAGTCCAATGCATCTGATCCCAAATGGGCAAGCGCACGTGTCGTCCTCGACAACATCGATGTTGGCGCAGTTCAGGACTTCATGGATGGCATCGCCACCTTGAAGGTCTTGCCCGGCACGCATCAACTTCGCATTGTCCAAGGTGGCCAGGTACTCCATGACGAACGCTTCTATGCAGGCGATGGCGTGAATAAAAGTTTCATTCTGAAATGATCTGCACATGAAAACTTTACTGCTGGTTCTTCCTCTCGCACTCAGCCTGGCTGCTTGTGCTCCAAAGTCTCTTTACCAGTGGGGTGGCTATGAAGACATGCTTTACCGTGGTTACAAAGAGCCCGAAAAAATGGATGTCATGCGAAAAAATCTGGAGGCACACATCCAGAAACTGCAACAGTCAGGACAAAAAGTCCCGCCAGGCATGAACTCTGAATTGGCTACCCTGTATCTGCAAACGGGTGACAAGGCTAAAGCACGCAATTACTACAGTGCAGAAAAAGATGCTTGGCCAGAGAGCCACGTGCTGATGAATGCACTGATTACGAATCTGGACCGGACGAACAAGGGGACTCAGCAATGAAATGGCTACTCGCAGTTTTGGCTGTATTCCTGACCGGTTGTGTCACCACCGCTCCTAAAAAAGACTTGAGTGCTTTCCAGGCTGCAGCACCGCGCTCCATCCTGGTTGTTCCATCGGTTAATAAAACCCTGGATGTTGATGCCCCGAGTTACCTGCTGTCGACACTCACAGTGCCACTGGCTGAAAAAGGTTATTACGTTTTTCCTGTCCACACGATCAAGACCGTCCTTGAGCAAGAGGGGTTTTATGAGGGGGAGCAGATCCATGCCCAACCGCCAGAGTCACTGGCCAAAATGTTTGGGGCAGACACCATCCTCTACGTCACGATCAACCGTTGGGATGCTCAATATGCCTTGTTCACGACCGTCGTCACGGTGGACTTTGATTACCGCATTGTCAACAAGGACGGCGCAGAGCTGTGGGCCACGAAGCAACAAATGCAATACCGACCAGACAACAGCAACAATGCAGGTTCACCCTTGGCGCAATTATTGGTTGCGGCCATCAATGCGGCAGTAACACGCGCTGCACCAAACTACATCCCATTGACACGACAAGCCAATGCACAGGTTTTCATACTTGGCCCAAGTGCCATCCCCAATGGACCTTACAAGCCTGCCCAATAAGCGAACCAACGGCGTGAGAAAATCACGCCGTTTTCATTTACGAAGGGCCTGTCAAGCCCATGCACCATGTCTTCTTCTGCCTCCCCCAGCGCGCCCCGCGCCTTCACGCTCAGCGATTTCGACTTTGAGCTGCCCCCCGAACTGATTGCCCAGCACCCCGCCACACAGCGCAGCGGCTCGCGTTTGCTGGACGGCTCATCGCCCACGGTGGTGAACCGCATCTTTCATGAACTGCCTGGCTTGCTTAAATCTGGCGACCTGCTGGTGTTCAACGACACCAAGGTGGTCAAGGCGCGCATCTTTGGCGAGAAGGCTTCGGGCGGCAAGCTGGAGCTGCTGATCGAGCGCGTGCTGCCGGGCCACGAGGTGGTGGCGCACATGAAGGTGAGCAAAAAGCCGCTGTTGGGTGGCAAGATGTTCATCGCCGGCGGTGCCCGCAACGGCGGGTTTGATGCCGTGCTGCTCGGTCGCTGGCCCGATGCCAACGGCCAGCTGTTTCACCTGAAGCTGAGCGACGAGCCGCATGCGCTGATGGAGAAACATGGCGTGGTGCCGCTGCCGCCTTACATCGAGCGCCCTGCAGGCACTGCCGATCACGCGGACACCCAAGAAGACGCCGAACGCTACCAAACTGTTTTTGCGCGTGCCCCCGGCGCGGTGGCAGCGCCCACAGCGGCGCTGCATTTTGACGAAGGTGTATTGGCAGCCCTGGCAGCGCAAGGCGTGCAGACCGCCAGCGTGACCTTGCACGTGGGCGCCGGCACCTTTCAGCCCGTCAAGACCGAGAACATTGCCGATCACACCATGCACCGCGAGTGGTACGAAGTGCCCGAAGCCACGCAGCAAGCCATTGCAGCGTGCAAGGCGCGGGGCGGTCAGGTGTTGGCGGTGGGCACGACCACCGTGCGCACGCTGGAGTCATGGGCTAAATCAGGCCAGGCCAGCGGCGACACGCAGATTTTCATCACGCCGGGCTTTGAGTTCAAAGTGGTGGACCGCCTGATCACCAACTTCCATCTGCCCAAAAGCACGCTGATGATGCTGGTCAGCGCCTTTGCGGGCTACGAGCACATCATGGGCCTGTACCGCCACGCAATTGCAAACCAGTACCGCTTTTTCAGCTACGGGGATGCGATGCTGATCAGCAGAACGCCCGCCCAGGTTCAGGCCAGCTGAAGAAAGACGCGCCCCTCTTGGATTTTTACGGGCCAGGATTTGACCGGCTCGGTCGCCGGGCCGCAGCTCACGCTGCCGTCGCGCAGGCTGAACTGGGCTTGGTGGAAGGGGCATTCCACGTTGTGCCCTTCGACAAAACCATCGCACAGTTTGGCGTTGCCGTGGGTGCAGAGGTTGTTGATGGCGAACACCTCGCCCTCCACGCTGAACAAGGCGATGTCCTGCCCCTCGGGGGCCACGGCAATGCCTGCGCCTTCAAACAAATCGGCCTCAGCGGCCACGTCGATCCAAACGGTCATAAGGGGTTCACCTTCAGATGGGGTAAATGATGGCGTTGGGGATCATTTCGCTGTCGTACACACACAAGCGCTCGGCAAACTTCAGGCCTTCAGGGGTTTGCACGATGGTGTCGATGTAACGCCCCACATTGAACACCGTACTTTCCTTGTCGAGTTTGGTGCGAAACACCGCGTAATTGGCTTCGGCATGGATGCGCTCACCGTCCACGCGCTGCACCACGGGCGCGCCCACCACGTGCCGCTGGTAATAAGGGTCGTGGTACAGCGTCTCCTGGATGCCGTACACGCGGTCCTTGAGCATGCCCTTGCTGGTGAAAGACAAGGTACACAAGGGAAAGCCACGCTCAAAATTTTCACGCGGCTGCAGCTTGTACACGCACTGCTCGGTGAAAAACTCGGGCCACAAATCCCAGTGGCCGCTGTCCACGGCCAGGGCGTAATCGGCATACAGGCGGCTCAAGGCCATATGGGTTTCAAAGTTCACCATCACGAAGCCTCCATCACTTTGCGCCAGTAGGCGTACATGCCCCGGATCAGGGTCTCGGTCACCATGTGGTCGGTCTCGCCCACATCGCGTCCGCCCAGCTCCACCAGCATGCGGTGCTCGGGTTTGGTCTCAAAGGCCTGCTGCGAGAACTCGATCACCTCGCCATCGTCCGCGCTCACAAAACCGGCCGGGCCAAACAGGTTGGACTGGCGCAGGCGGCGCTCTTGCATCTCGGGCGTGTCGTCTTCAAAGCCGAAGTGCGTCCAGACAAAATCAAATGCGCCATGCCCATCGGGCTGGATGTGGCGGGTGGACACGCTGTTGACCTGCTGCTGAAAAATCACGCTGGGAAACAGCGTCATCATCACGGCCGAGGGCACCTGATCACCCAGGCGCCACCAGTCCTCGGGCACGATGTCCAGAAAGCTCGGGTCGTTGAGTTGCATGCTCTCCTTGAAGCTGCTGACTTGCGTGACCTGAGACGCCGAACCCGTGGCCTGGCCCGCGCTGCCGCGGGTCGAGATCATGGCCGCATGGCGGTGGTGTGCGTCCATGCGCAACTCACTTTTGTTGTCGGCGCGCCAGAGGCCAAAGGTCACAAACCAGGTGTGCAAAAGGCCGGGGTGGTAGGGGTCCTTGATGTTTTCCTGCATCAGCTTCCAGTTGCCCGGAATGCGCTGTCGGTTGTAGCCCAGCACCACCAGCTTGCGCCCATTGAACAGCCGATCAAAGTAGCGCAGGATGGTCGGGCCCATGAAGTCTTCGAGCGACTCCACATCGTGGTCGAACGAGGCGAACACCACGCCCCCGCGTGTCGCCACTTTCAGGGGCGTCAGGCCATGGTCCTTCGGGTCGAAGTCGGCCGGCATGCCGCCATTGACCTTGCCGTCTTGCCGCACACCGCGCCGGAACGGCACACCCTGCAAGTCGCCCTTGAGGCTGTAGCTCCACTGGTGGTAGGGGCAGACAAACTCTTTCTTGTTGCCATGGCGTTCGCGGCAAAACTGCATGCCCCGGTGCGCGCAGACGTTTTCGACCACATGGATCTGCCCGTCGTTGCCGCGCGTCATGATGACCGAGCGCTCGCCCACCACGGTGCGCTTGAAGTCGCCGGGGTTAGCAATCTCGGCCTCCAGGCCCACATAGCTCCAGTGGCTCTTGTAAAAGAAGCGCTCCAGCTCCTTCTTGTGCCGGTCTTCGTCGGTGTAAACGGCAAACGGGATGCGGCTGGTACCGTCCGTTTCCCAGTGAATGGCTTGTTCGCGCATGGTGTCTCCTCAAAATGGGCTTTGGCTCGCCCAATGCAGTGAATCATGTCGGCAAGATCGAATTTTGCAAATCGAAATTTGTAGATAATCATTATCTGAATTTCAAATAACACATTCACACCCGCCCATGGAACTCGCCCGCCTCGACCTGAACTTGCTGCTGGTCTTTCACCACCTGCTGCGCGAAAAGCGGGTCTCGGCTGTGGCCACGGTGCTGGGCATGAGCCAGCCCGCCGTCAGCAGCGCCCTGGGCCGCCTGCGCACCCACCTGGACGACGAGCTGTTTTTGCGCACCCAGCACGGCATGGCGCCCACGCCCTATGCCCTGCAACTGGCCGAACCCGTGGCCTTGGCGCTCGATGGCTTGCAACAAGCGCTCAATGTGCGCGCCTCTTTTGACCCGGCCACCAGCCAGCGCAGCTTTACCCTGGCCATGACCGACGTGGGTGAGATGTATTTCCTGCCCGTGCTGATGGATGCACTGGCCCGGTCCGCCCCCGGGGTCACGCTCAATGTGGTCGCCGTGACCAGCGCCAGCCTGGGGGCCGACATGGCGTCTGGCCGGACCGACCTGGCCCTGGGCCTGCTGCTCCAATTGCAAGCTGGCTTTTTTCAGCAAGCGCTTTTTCGCCAACCTTATGTGTGCCTGATGCGCGAAGGCCATCCGCTGGCCGCTGCCCCCAGCCTGAGCTTGTCCGACTTTGCGGGCGCCGGCCATGTGCGCGTGATCGCCGCAGGCACAGGCCACGGCCGGGTGGACGACGCGCTGAACGAAGCCCTGGCACGCCAGAGCCTGCAGCGGCGCATCCGTCTCACGGTGCCGCACTACGTGGCCCTGGGTGATGTGCTCGGCCATTCCGACCTGATCGCCACCGTGCCCGAACGATTTGCACAGCGTGTCACCGCCCCCTTTGCCCTGACCACCCACCCCTTGCCGCTGGCCGTCGACGGCAGCGTGATCCACCAGTTCTGGCATGCACGGCTGCACAAAGACCCGGGGCACCAATGGCTGCGGGGCCAGATCAGCCAGCTCTTCAGCGAGGGCGCAGAGCCCCAGGATGAGCTCTCGGCCTAGCCTGGTCGAGGCCTTCTAGGACGTTCTGCATGGCCATTCAGAAATGCAAGCAATTGCCTTCAAATTAATGGAATACCCTGTATAAAAAAGTTAACCAAAGGAATATATTTTTGTATACAAGTTTGTCTTATTCGCGACAACTTGCTTTAACAAAACATTCGAAGGGAATCCTCCATGGAAATCAAGAACCCGTCTCCAAGACTTTACAACGAGGATCTGGCCCCGGCAAAAGAGCGACATTGGGGGGCGTTCAGCATCTTCAACGTCTGGACTTCGGACGTGCACAGCCTTTGGGGCTACTACCTTGCCGCCAGCCTTTTCCTGATGTGCGGTAGCTTCACCAATTTCCTGATCGCCATTGGTCTGGGTTCTCTGGTGATATTTGCGCTGATGAACTTGGTGGGCTACGCCGGTGAAAAAACCGGGGTCCCCTACCCCGTACTGGCGCGGGCTTCATTCGGAGTCTGGGGGGCCAACCTGCCAGCCCTGGTGCGGGCCGTGGTCGCGTGTTTCTGGTACGGCGCTCAAACCGCCGCCGCCTCGGGTGCAGTGGTGGCCCTACTGACCCGCAGCGATGCCATCATGGAATTCCACAAGAGCACCCACATGCTGGGGCATTCAGGTCTGGAGCTCATTTGCTACGTGGTGGTCTGGGCGCTGCAGTTGCTGATCATCCAGAACGGCATGGAGACGGTGCGCAAGTTCCAAGACTGGGCTGGTCCGGCCGTCTGGGTGGCCATGCTGGTGCTGGCTGTCGGCCTGTGCGTGAAAGCAGGCGGATTCTCGTTTGACCATGGCATCCCGCAAGCCGTGCTGCTGGAAAAAACGGCAGATGCCGGGGTCAGCGGTGAGCCTGGCTCGGTCTGGGCCTTGATGGCCGTGGCGGCCACCTGGGTCACCTATTTCGCGGCCCTGTACCTGAACTTCTGCGACTTTTCCCGCTACGCCAAAAACAAAGATGCCGTGCGCAAAGGCAACCTCTGGGGACTGCCTGTCAACCTGATCCTGTTCTCGCTGGTGGCTGGCGTCACGACCATCGCCGCGTTCAAGGTCTATGGCGAAGTGCTTCTGCACCCAGAGCAGATTTCTGCCAAGTTCGACAGCTGGTTCCTGGCCATGCTGGCCGCCCTGACCTTTGCGGTGGCCACACTGGGCATCAATGTGGTGGCCAACTTTGTTTCGCCGGCCTTCGACTTTGCCAATGTGTTCCCCAAGTCCATCGACTTCAAGAAAGGAGGCTACATCGCCGCTGGCATCGCGCTGGTGCTCTACCCCTTCGCCCCCTGGGAAGGCAATGCAGCCCATTTCGTCGGCGCGATCGGTTCCATCATGGGGCCGCTGCTGGGCATCATCCTGGTCGATTACTACCTGATCGCCAAAGGCGAGGTGGACGTGCAGGCGCTTTATCAGGAAGACGGCGCCTACCGCTACGAAAGCGGCTGGAACGTCAACGCCCTGGTTGCAACAGGCGTGGGGGCCATCTTCTCCAGCATCCTGCCCAACTTCACCACGCTGATGCCCAGTTGGTGGGGCATCTACGGCTGGTTCATCGGCGTGCTGATTGGCGGGCTGGTGTACAGGGTCATGGCCAGCCTGCGCCCACGCCAGGTCAAGGCCGGCTGAGTGTTGCATGGCGGGTGTGGGTACACACCCGTGCGAACTGCGGAGGCTGCCTATGCCATTGGCCAGCCTCCGCAGTCACGTCTGGCGACTGAAGGCAGTGCCCTCCTACAATCCCCCCCATGCTTCAATTCGATCTGCTCAAAACCGACCCGTCCAGCCACGCCCGACGCGGCACACTGACCCTGAACCATGGCGTGGTGCAAACCCCCATCTTCATGCCGGTCGGCACTTACGGCACCGTCAAGGGCGTGATGCCGCGCAGCCTGCATGAGATGGGCGCGCAGATCATTCTGGGCAACACCTTTCACCTGTGGATGCGCCCCGGGCGGGACATCATGGAAAGCTTTGGCGGTCTGCACCAGTTCGAGAAATGGGACAAACCGATCCTGACCGACTCGGGCGGATTTCAGGTCTGGTCGCTGGGCGACATGCGCAAGATCACCGAAGAAGGCGTGACCTTTGCCTCGCCGGTGAACGGCGACAAGCTGTTCATGTCGCCTGAGGTGAGCATGCAGATTCAAACGACCCTGAATTCGGACATCGTGATGCAGCTTGACGAGTGCACACCCTACGAGACCAAGGGGCACCTGACCACCGAAGCCGAAGCGCGCAAGTCGATGGAGATGAGCCGCCGCTGGGCCGTGCGCAGCCAGGACGAATTTGCCCGGCTGGAAAACCCCAACGCGCTGTTTGGCATCGTGCAGGGCGGCATGTTTGAAAACCTGCGCCAAGAATCGCTGGATGCACTGGTGGACATGAATTTCCCCGGCTATGCCGTGGGTGGCGTCAGCGTGGGCGAGCCCAAAGAGCAAATGCTGCAAATCATGGCGCACACGCCACACCGCCTGCCCGCCAACAAACCACGCTATCTGATGGGCGTGGGCACCCCCGAAGACCTGGTGCAAGGCGTGGCCGAAGGCGTGGACATGTTCGACTGCGTGATGCCCACCCGCAATGCCCGCAACGGCACGGTGTTCACCCGCTTTGGCGATCTGAAACTGCGCAACGCCCGGCACAAGATTGATCCGCAACCGCTGGACACCAGCTGCACCTGCTACGCGTGCGCCGGCAGTCCTACAGGATCGCCCTCTGGTAGCGGGGGGGTGTCGTGGGACCAGGGCGGTCGCGAAGGCTTCAGCCGCGCCTACTTGCACCACCTGGACCGCTGCGGCGAAATGCTTGGCCCCATGTTGACCACCATCCACAACCTGCACTATTACCTGAACCTGATGCGCGAAGTGCGCGAATCGCTGGACGCGGGACAGTTCAGCGCATTCCGGGCGAAGTTCAAGACGGACCGCGCACGCGGCGTGTGATCAATCGGTGGTGAACACCGTCAGCACACCGGTGTAGCCATACAACTGGTTGTGGGCGATCTCTCCGGCCGCAAAAAACCCCACCAAGGGCACATCGCCCAGGGCATGGCGGATGATTTGCATCTCGGCGCTCGGCCCCCCAAAGTGCGGGCCACCCCGCCCCGTGCAGCTGACATACACAGCACCCGCGATGCGTTTGCCGGGCTGCGGCAAGGTCGGCACCGGGTCATCGCTCAAGGCGTTGATGGCCTCAATGGACAGCATTTCGGGCTCGAGTTCTTCGCGGATTTCGGCGCACACGCGCACCAAATCGGCCCGGGCAGACTGCACATCGCGGCGACAAAGCGTCAGCCGCATGCCAGGCTGCAGGTTGTCGGCAACCACCACACCCAGTCGCCTCGGGTCAAGACCGACGATGTGGCGGACGCGCACATCGCCGCCCAAATGCCCTGTGCGACCCGTGCTGGTTTGCCCAGCCGGACTCAAGCCGACCAAGGTGGTGCGAACCACGGCAATGGCTTTTTGGGGGTCGCTCAATGAAATGTCCAGATCGGTCAGCAACACATCCAGCGCAGGGACGCCATTGAGCTTGAGCACCACTTGTTGGTCCACCTCGGTGATCTCGCGCTCAAGGGACACGGGTTGACACCCTTGGGTGACGCGGGACAACAAGCCCACCCCGGGCGCAAACGCCACACCACTCAAGCCGCCCTCCAAAACACCGCCATCGGTCAGGCTCTGTCCGTCCTTGACGGCAAACTGCACGCTGCGGGTGCGGCTGGAGGTCAGACCGCCAAACAAGTACCCCTTTTGCGTGCGCCCGGCCATCTCGCTGATCAGCTCGGTCAATTCAGGCGTGGACGGGTCGGCATGCACCAGCGCCACATCGGCCAAGGCACTTGCCGGCAGAGGTGCCAGTCCCGAGAACACGCGGTATTGGTCTGGAGGCAAATCACACAGCATCAGCGCCATGGCGGGTTCGTCAAAATACTCGGCGTTGTTGACCGCCAGCCCCACCCCCACTGTGCCCACCCAATCGGTCACGGCCGGCAACTCCTGGCGCAGATGGTCAAGAATGGCTTGCGCCTGGCCGGCATAGTGGTCGGTGATGTAGAGCAGCGCCAAACGGGGGGAGCTGGCGTGGTCGGGCAAACTCATCTGGGCCCGCAATTGGGCAAGCACCAGACCTGCGGCCATCAGCCACTGCGGGTGGGTGGCGTGCCCGTAGGGAAACAGCTTCATGGGGCTGCGCGTTTCCTGGCTGCCGGGCGTGCCGCCGACTTGGCTGCAGCCGGGGCGGCTGGTTTGCCTGCGGCTTTGGCCGGTGCTTTCGGGGTCGCCTTGGTCTTGCTTTTTGCGCCGCTCTTGGTGCCCGTTTTGGCACCGGTTTTGGCTCCTGCTTTGACGGCTTGCTTGACGGCTATACCGGCCTTCATCGCCTCGCCGGCAACGTCCTTCATGGCCGCGGCGGCAATGCCCTGAAATTGCTCGGTCAAAGCCCCCCACCATTGCATCGGGTCCACGGCGGGTTTGTCACTGGCAGCTTCAGTGGCCGGTTGCAGGGCAGGTGCAGGCTCGGCCTTTGGCGCCGGTTTGGGCTCAGTCTCGGGCTTGGGCTTGGGTGAAAAAATCGAAGATTTGGGCGCGGGTGCGGCTTCAGCGGCAGCCTCTGGCGTGGGCGGCTTGGCCGTGAAAGCCTTGGCCAGATCAGCCATGTTCACGTTCATGCTTTGCAAGGTGGACAAGGTCATTTTTTGCACCTCCATGGCCTGGATGGTGGCCTTGAGCGCCGTGGCGTTCTGGTCCAGCCAAAACTGCACGGCTTTGAGCTCCTGAATGCGCTTGTCGATTTCTTCGATGCTCAGAGTGGGCGCAATCCAGCTGGACATGCCCGGCACAGCACCAGCAGCTGGCGCCGCCTGAGCAGCCGTTTTGGACAGGTTTTGCAAAAAGTCAAAACCGGGGACGAATTGGCCGAAGCCGAAAGCAGATGTGTCACTCATGCTTGTCTCCTGATGAAGTGCAGCGCAAAGCTTACTCCAAGAAGCCCTGATTCGTTTTTGACAAAGTCAGGTGATCGTTGAACGATCGCTTTGAACTCCGTCGGATGAACTCTGCGCTTGTTTGATTCAGGCATTGGCAACCCGTTTCTTTGGACTGTGTCCCACTTAAAACCCTGTCCCAAATTTGGGGTCCACTTCATTTCACACCACCAGTGAATTGAGCATTCACCGTCCAGCAACGCCATACCAAGTGCCGCGCCCAACACCATGCTGGACGAGATGCCCCTCTTTGACGAGTTTGGCCAGGTGCACCTTGATGGTGGCACGGTTGGCACCCGTTTTTTGTTCAGCCTGCGCAGTGGTGAGATGGCCATGCGCTTTGGCCAGCGCCAGCAGATCGACCGAGAGCTTGGGCAATCGTTGAGACATCATTTTTTCGCGTTCAACTTTTCCCCCTAGGCGTTTGACTTGGGATGCCAACGATGAAAGGAAAAAAACCAACCAGGGTTGCCAGTTGGGCTGGTCGGTTCGAATCGTGCCTTGTGTCTGCCGCAACGCGATGTAGTAGCCGCCCTTGTTTTGTTCAATGATGCTTTCGAGCGAGCTGTAGGGCACGTAGCTGTAGCCAAACTGGAGCATGAGCAGCGTGGTCAAGATGCGCGACAAGCGGCCGTTGCCGTCCTCAAAGGGGTGTATCTCCAGAAAGACCACCACAAAGATCGCCACGATCAGCAGCGGGTGCAAGGTTTTGTTGTCGCGTGCATGGCGCAACCAGTCAACCAGCTCCTGCATGAGCCTTGGTGTGTCAAACGGAGACGCTGTTTCAAAGACCACCGCCACCTGTTCGCCCTTTTCATTGAAGGCTGCGACCTTGTTGGAGATTTTTTTGTATTGCCCTTGATGGTGCGTATCTTTGTTGCTGTACTGCAGCAAGTCGCGGTGAAGTTGCTGGATGTGGTTTTCGTTGAATGGAATGTGCTCCCAGGACGCGTAGAGCAGTTCCATCACATCGGCATAGCCCGCGACTTCTTGTTCGTCGCGGGTGGTGAATTTCTTGACCTTGATGTTCGATATCAAGGCATCGACCTCGGCATTGGTCAGTTTGCTGCCTTCAATGCGTGTGGATGAAGCCACGCTTTCGATGGTGGCCACATGCCGCAATGCCAACAGGCGTTCTGGTGCCAGTGAACCCAGCGCACGCCAAGCCCCTTTGAACTCGTCAATTTGGGCAATCAGCGACAGCACATCGGGGGTGATCTGGAGGGTGTCTGTTTTGAACATGGCCGTAAATATAGCCAAAAATAACCATAAATATCCACAAATAGCCGTGAAAAACCGAAAAAAACCCACAGCTTTCGCCGTGGGCCCAATGAACCCACCCGGATTCAGGAAACTTTGTCGTTGTGCCCGCTCAGAAAGCCTGATCGGCCGTGAAAGTGATGCGGTGCAATTTGCGGTGTTGCGGATAAAAGTCGGCCACGGCGCAGTGCTGGGTAGATCGGTTGTCCCACACGGCCAGTGAGTTGGGCTGCCAGCGAAAGCGTGCCTGGACTTCTGGCACCGTGATCAACCCATACAACTGGGCCAGCAGCGCGTCGCTTTGCACACGCGGCAGGCCATGGATGGGCTAGTGAAGGCGGGGTTCACAAGCCTGGGTCGGCCCCATCATTTTTGGGTGTCAATCTGGTCAAAGTAAGCACCCTCAGAGAAGTGGGTTTTGCCGGCAATGTCCTGGCCTTCGTCTGTGTAGAAGAATTCCAGATGGTCCATCGGTCAATGCGCGCCAAGCCAGCGTTTCAACATCGCTGCCGTGGGTGGCCCAATCACCCGCTGGGTCTGGCCTTGGGTGTCCACCAGCACCACATAGGGTGTGACGTTGGGCCAAGCCGGGTCAACCGCCTGGCGAATGGCGGGCTCAAAACCGTCGAAGGCATACATGCGGGTCATGCCCTTGAAATGCGCAGCATGGCGCAGCGCCTGAGGGCCGGTGACATCCATCATGACCGCGTTGAGCTCGGGCTTTTCTTTGCGGTGTTGCACGGCCTTGTGCAACACCGCAAAGGCTGCGGGGCAGGTGCTGCAATACGAAGTGGTGAACAAATAGGCCGCCGGGCGCGGGCCATGCTGCAGCAGATGCGCCCAGGTTTTTTCGTCGAAGGGCAATGTACTGCGGCCAGCCGGTGCAGCCTGTTGCGCAGCGTGGTGTGCAGGGTGCCGGGGTTGGTGCGTCTGAGCCCATGCGGCCGAAGCGCCCCCACCGAGGAGGGCAGCGCACATGGCGACCCCTGCTGCTGTCTTAAAACTCGAGTTCATGGACTTGTATCTCCTGTGCGTTGCGCCAGACCACCACGCGGCGTGAACCGTTTTGGGCCAGGCGGGGGTGGTCGTTGTAGCCGGTGACTTGGCCCAGGGTTTTGGGCACAAAGGTCTGCCCGCCATCTTTGGACAGCCAGGCCTTGAGCGTGGTCACCGCCCCTTCGCTGCTGCGCCAGACCACGGCCACGCTTTGCCCATCGGCCAGCACATCGGCATGCTCAGCGCGTGGGTCTGGCAACACGCGCACGGTGTCCGGCAAAGGCTCACCTTGTGCATTCAGGCGGGCATAGCGCACCGCCGCCTGGTCTTGCCCTTTGACTTTTCGAATGCCAAACCAGACGGTGTGGTAACCCGAATGCGTGCCGCCCGCATTGAGCGCCAGACCCGGGCCGTGGTGCGGGCAGGCGTTGATCTGCCAGTCGTCGTGCGTGCTGCGGGTGATGCGGTTGGCCGGTGCAGCCAAGCTGGCAAAAGCATGGTCGCGCGTGCCGCCTTCAAACACATGCCGCCAGGTGGCTTGCAGTTGCCCTTGCGGGTTGGGTGCCAGACCAATACGGCAGCACTCACACGAATGGTCGGCCAGTTTGGTGTCGGGGCCAAAGCTGGCGCCACCGTCTTTCGACTCGTTGCGGTAAATCGCTGCACCCTCGTACTTGTGCGCCGAGCCTTTGGGCGGCTGGTCGCGCTTGTCCACCCACAGCGTGTGCAGCACGCCCTGTGCATCAAACGCCACCGATTCAAAACGGTGGGTGATCTCCTGCCGGTCCTGGTGCACCGTGAAAGCTGCGCCGAAGCTTTGCCCGCCATCGCTGCTGCGCAGCATGCGAATGAAGCCCGTGTAAGGCTTGGCAAGCGGCATGGTGTAACTGATCACCACCCAGTTGTTGGGGCCAAAGGCGATCTTGGGTCGGCTTTCGCCATCGGCCGCAATGGGGTCGTTGCCGGTATTCAGGATGCGTGCTTCGCGCCACTGCACAGCGCCGCCCAAAGGCGTGCTTTGCACGAACAGTTGCGCTTGCGCATTCAGCCCCACCACCCACAAACGCCCATCGGGCGCGATGGCCGCTCCGGTGGCCAGTTGCGGGCGTTGGTGGCGAGCGTGAGGGGCGGTCTTGGCAGTGGCCACTTCCTGGGCGACGGCCTGCGGCAAAAGCCACACAACGGCCATTACCATGCCAAGGATTGCGCACCACGAGTGCCATCGGGTCGAGTTGTTCATAAAGTCCTGCAGGAAATTGAATTCATTTCAAAAGGCAATGGGCTTGCGAAGCCACCGAACCTTTCAGCTCAGTGATCGCAAACCCTTTGCTGCTTTAGCGATTGCCAAACAACTTGGTCAAACCCAGCATGAGGCTGCGCGGCGCGCCTGCCGCATAGGTGTTTTGCGTGTTGGGCGTGTAGGCACCGCTTTTGTAAGAACTTGATGCGTTGTCAGAATAAGCCTTATCGGTCAGGTTGCGAATCTGGCCCCAAACTTCCCAGCCATCAGGCAGCTTGTGGCTGGCGGTCAGGTTGAGCAAGCTGTGGCCGGCATAACGCACGGTGTTGGCGTTGTTCATCCAGTAACTGCCTTGCTTGACCAAGCCCAAGGCGACGCGGGATGCTGGCGTGAATTTCCAGCCGACTTGGGCGGTGATGGTGTGGCTGGGTGCCTGCGGCATGTCTTTGCCCGAATAGTCTTCGATGGCCCCCACCTTGTCGCTAACACGGTAGGACACAAATTTGTGTTCGGCCCAGGTGGCGCCCACACGCCAGTCCCATTCGCGCAAATCCTGGTTCAGGCTCAATTCCAGGCCTCGGCTGCGGGTGTTGCCCGCATTTTTGTTGAAGCTGTTGCCAATGTCCGATGTGTAAGACACGATGGTGTCCTTGCCCTTGAGTTGATACAGCGCGGAATCGAGGCGAATGTCCGAGGCGAGCAAAGCGCGCCAGCCCACTTCCACGTTGTCGTACGTGGCGGAATTCAATTCAGGAATGGCGGTCTTGCCATACAACTGGCTGACTTCGGGCGGTGTGAAGCCCCTGCTCAAGTTGCTGTACAGGCTGCTGGCGGGACTGATGGCGTAGGTCGCACCCAACTTGGGGCTGAACTTGGCAAAGCTTCGCACTTCGTTGGCAGCGCCGTAGTTGGCACCAGCTGTCAAGTTGTTCTTGAAGTCGTAGCGGATGCTGTCGTAACGGCCACCGGCGACCAGACGAATCTTTTCGGTCGGGCTGAACTCCAATTGTGCAAAGGCTGCATCGTTGGCAATGCCTGCACCATAGTTGCGCACCCCGCTGGGGTTGGCCACGTTGTTCAGTGTGTAGCTGGTGTAGCGGCCTGTGGGCACATCGCGCACGATGGCCAGGTTGTCCGATACGTAGTCGTTCTGACTGCGGTCAATGTAGACACCTGCGACCAGGCGGGCGCGCAGCCAGTCCAGCTTTTGCGCGTGCTTGACATCCACGCCCAGCGATTCAACGTGGTTGTTGTTCAGAGTGCCTTTGCATGAGGCCCCCGAGCAACCAGAGATGGTGTAGTTGGGCAACTGCCCATGGTCGTTGTTGCGGGCAAACAGGGTGACGGTGGTCAAGCCGCCCTGGGTGGTCTCGCCCTCCCAAGCCAGATTGGCGCGGGTGGTTTTGTCTTTGCGCCAGGTGAAGGTGTTGATGCTTTTTCCGGGGTTGGTTCGGAAGTCGTTTTCAAACAAACTACCGGGCGTGTCCGAGTCCAGATTCGTGTGCACCAGCGAGGCACGCAACCAGGATTTTTCGCTCAGGTTGTAGTCACCGCGCAGTGTGAAGGAATCCTTTTTGCCACCGCTGTACTGTTGCCAGTTCTGGCTGTCACGCTGCGAGCTGTAGTGTGAAAAACGCAAACCCAGATCGCCCCAAGTGTTGCTGGCGCCCGAGTCCAAACGGGTGAAGCCGTCGGTGTGGTCGTGGCGAATGCCCAGATAGCCCGTGGGTGTGCGTGAAGAGCGTTGGGTCAAAAAGTTGACCGCGCCACCCACCGCGTTGCTGCCATACAGCGATGAAGCCGCACCTTTGACCACCTCGACACCGCCCGCGCCGTTCATGTTGATTTCATTGAGCGCGTTGTGGTTGAACACGCCCAGTGGGCGAATCGGAATACCGTCTTCCAGATACTGGTACACCGCGTTGGTGCTGATGGGCTGGCGAATGGCCATGCTGTGCTGCTCGTTACCCAGGTCGTTCCAGTGCACCCCCGGAATTCGGTTGATGATCTCACCGACCGACTTGGGCTTGTCTGCATCCCACTGGGTACGGCTGACCGAGCCGATGGACACGGGTGTTTCGGACAATTTGGTTTCAGAGCGCGAACCGGACACCACGATGGTGTCCAGTGCAGCGGCGGTTTGCGCATACACACCAGCGCTCAAGCTGGTGAAAAGGCCGAGCACAGCCCACGGCAAAGGAGCAAGTTGAAAATGGGTATTCATGTTGTTTCAAATCAATCTGCAACCGCAAGCCTCATCGGCACACGGTCAATCACAAAAGCCAATCACCTTGCGGCGACAGCTGACGTCAAAAAATGATCAATTCAAAACAGGTGGCCCGCGAGAGGGCAAAGGCGGCCCAGTGCGGGCCAGCAGCAGCGCCTCGGGCAAGGCTTGCACGATATAAGCGCGTGCATCAGTCAGATGGGCCAACACCGCCACGTTGTGCGGAGGCAAAACGGGCGTGGTATGGGCGCACAGGGGGCAGTCCATGCCACTGCCAACCTGAGTGTCACCGCCCTCGCCTTGCACCACCACTTTCATAATGCTCGTGGCGGAACACACAACGTCCATGCTCTTGGGTTGCAGCGTAGCCGCCAAAACCGAAACGCCCAAAAATAGCAAGTACCACGCCAGCACAAAGCGGCCAAGTTGGTGAAAGAAGGAGCTTGATCGGTGCAAGTTCATCATCAACGACTTATTACCCACGGATCCGCGTGCTTAGGATTTCGAATAAACGTACTGTCGGTCAGCGCATTTAGGAAAGCAACCAAGTCGCTCACTTCCTGATCACTGACCTCAAAGCCCCCGATCAGCGAACTGCGCAAGGGGCTAGGCCCGTTGGCCGTGTCGCCTGCGCGGCCGGCCTGCGCGTAGTGGGAGCGGATGACTTGGTCGAGCGTGGCCATCGAGCCGTCGTGCATGTAGGGCGCAGTCAGCGCAATGTTGCGCAGGCTGGGCGTGCGGAACTTGCCCATGTCATCGGCGTCGCCCGTGAACTCGCTGATGCCCGGGTTGTCTGCGGGGTAAGCACCCCGGCCATCCAGGTTGTACAAGCCCGTGTTGTGAAAACCGCGCTCGGCCAGTGGCAGCTTGCTGTGGCGGATGTTGTCAGTGAAGGTGAAGCTGCCGTGGCAGTGGTAGCACTCCATCTTTTCGCCAAAGAACAGGCTTTCTCCGCGCTTGGCCGCTGGGGATATGGCCTTAGGCTGGCCACCGTATTTGTAGCGGTCATACGGGCTGTCAAACGAGAGCAGGCTGCGCTGAAAACTGGCCAAGGCTTTGGTCAGCGTGCCCAGCGAATACAAAGCTTCGCTGCCTTTTTCAGCTTCCACCGGAAAGGCTTTGGCAAACAAGTCGCGGTAACGCGCATCGGCTTGCAGGCGTGCAAACAGTTCTTTCTCTCGCCCTGCCATGCCCATCTCGACCGGGTGCTCGCCAAACAGCGGAATGAGCGCCTGCACCTCCAAAGCCGTGAGGTTGGGGTTGGCCCAAGTCAGCACAGGCAGATAGGCCACATTGGCCAGCGCCATGGCACTGCGTTGCCCCGCTTGCCCGGTCACGCCTTTGGCCACGGCCAGACCATCGGTGAAGGCTTTGTCCTGGTGGTGGCAGGTGGCGCACGATATGCTGCTGTCCGCCGACAGGCGTTGGTCGTAAAACAGGTGCCGCCCCAGCTCGACCTTGGCCGCACTCATCGGGTTGTCTGCGGGCACCACAGGGCGCGGCACCCAGGCGGGCAGGTTCCAATGAAAAACGTCTGTGGAACTGCCCGTGAGCACAGCCCAACCGGCCAAGGCCAGCAGGCAGGTGCTCAGGGTTTTGCGCAAAAGGTTCATGGCCGAGCTTTGGGGTGCAGATCAGCGCTTGGACAAAAGGCGTTGAGGGCCTGCAGCGGCCACGCCGTCATAGGCCAGGCCCAGCGCCTGCATCACGGGTGGGCAGTCGCCGTCTTTGGGGAAGCTCATGCAGCCGGGCGATGTGCCTTTGGCGTTCACGTCCACATTGGCCTGTGCCAGCACCGCGCCCATGTCGGCCACCACGGTGTTTTTGCGCAGGTCAAAGCCATCGAAGCGCACCGTCATGCGGTTGGGGTTTTGGCAAGCGCTGGGGGCCTGGGTTTTGCTCTCGCCCGCGCATGCCGTGCTGCCCAGGTGCACCGAGTAGCGCGTGACCGGGCCCATGGCGTTGGCTGCTGCGGGTTTGTCTGTGCTGATGCCGCTGCTGGCGGTGTCGAACTTGATGAACTTGTAGCCGCCTTGCCAGTTCCAGAACATGGCTGTGGAGTTGAGCGGCGCGGGGGCGACCGTGGGGTCTTGGTGGTTTTGTGCAAAGGGCACACCCACGGTGAGTTCCACCCCGGTGTACTCGCCCGCAGGCACTTGGCCACGCACGCTGGTGTTGGTGGCTTCTGTGCCATTGCGGCAAGGGCCTGCGCCGTTTTCAAAGTCCAGCAGCGCCACCGATTGCTGTTGCCACACGCCGTCTTGCGCGAGCTGCACGGGCACAGTGCTGCCGTCTTGGCGCACCAGCTTGACCTCGCTCACGTACATGCGAAAGTCGCTGGGTGTGATGGTCGAGCGCGTGCTGCCCACGCCTTCGTAACGCTGGCCGCAGGCAAAGGGCTGGCCGTTGATTTGGGCGGCAAACTTCAGCTCAACAGCTTGGGAAGTGGGTGGGCTGGGCAGGGTGCTGCAGGCGCTCAGGGTGAGCGCCAAGCCTGCTGCAATCAAGGTCTTGGTGGGTGTCATCAGAGTCTCCGTGGGGTGGGTTGAAAATTTCAAAATGCAGGTCCTGCGGTGCCAATCCGAAACACAGCGCGCAGGCTTGAAAAATGGATGGTTTGCCCCCCTTGTTGCTCACGCCCCGTCTCGGCCGACAAGCTCACAAGGGGGTGCACCTGCCAGCTCAGCAGGGCGGTGTCGCGCCGCAGCGGGGCGCTGCCGGTCAATCCAGCCTCTTGCGCCAGCAAGCTGGCCCCTGCCCCGGTCAAGGCCAGTTGTGCGCGCACACGTTCACTGCGTGCGCCCACAGTCCAGTCGGGTGTGACTTGCCAAAGCGCTTGCAACCAGCCGCCCTGGTTCTTGCCACTGTGATCGGCCAAGCCATTGACCGAGCGCAGCATGCCTTCGTCCTGGCGCTGCCAATAAGCCGCCTGAGCCGTGACGGGCCAATCGTGGCTGGCCCATTGCAGGCTGGCACCACTCAGTTGACTGCGCCCGGCAAAGCACAACACACCACTTTGCAGGCTGCTGCAATCGGGGGCGTTGTGCGTGTGCGCGCCCGTGCTGCTTTGCACCAAGCTGCCGCGCCCTTCGGGGCGAAACCAGGCCACAAAAGCATCGGCGCGCCAATCGCCACGGGTCAACCCCAGATGCACAGACGGTGCCGAAACTGCGCCAGCGCTGCCAGGGAATGTGCGGCCTTGCCACAAGCCAGCATCCATGTTGGCCGTCCATTCCCCCCATTCGCGCTGCCCGCTAACTTGCACACCGTCGTCGATCCAATCGCCGTCGGCTGCCAGGCGTTTGGCCAGCGGCATGAGCGAAAAGCGGTCCATGTGCCCGGCCTGTGTCATGACCGGCCCCAACTGGGGGCGGCTTCTGCCCGCTTGCAGTGACCAAGCTCCCGTCTCTGAGGGAGCCCACTGGTAGCGCACCCATGCCGCCTCGGTGTGCGCCGGGTCGCTGTCGTGTTGGCCCACCGCCACGTAACTGGACCACTGCGGACTGATGCGCCAAGCCGCTTCGAGCACGGCGTGCTCCAGCGCCGAATCACGGCGGTCCACCCCGGAGTCACCGCGCAACAAATACCCCGACATTTTTTGCGAGGGCAAAGCGCGGCTGGCACGCACATCGGCCAAGGCCGCCGACGCACCCAAGCGCCAGCCGGGTTCATCGGGCACAGACGTGCTTTCTTCGTGCGCCCATGCCCCCAGGCTCAAGCTGCACACCAGCCCGGCCAAGGCCAGACGGCTGCGCAGGGGTCCATCAAGGCGCAGCAAAGGGGTTGGCCAGTTTGGGGTTGGTGAGGAAGTCATGGTCGGTCAAGGTTTTGAGGAAGGCCACCAGATCGGCTTTGTCCTGGGCGGTGAGGTCGATGCGCGAAATCAAATCGCTCTTGTTGGGGTTCAAGCGCCCGTCTCCAGCGTGCGGGCCGCTGGTGATGTTGCGGCCGCCTGCGGCATAAAAATCCAGCACCTGCTCCAACGTCTCGATCGTGCCGTCGTGCATGTAGGGCGCAGTGACCTCGACGTTGCGCAAACTGGGCGCGCGGAACATGCCCATATCGGCGGGCTTGCCGGTCAACTCAAAAACCCCTCGGTTGAATTCGGGAAAGGCACCGGTTCCACCGATGTTGTACAGACCCGTGTTGTGAAACGGCGTTTCGACAAACCGAATGGAGGCGTGGGTGATTTGGTCATTGAAATTGAAACTGCCATGGCAATGAAAGCATTCAGCTTTTTCGCCAAAAAACAGATTCATTCCGCGTGTTTCTGCGACATTCAAAGCGGCTTTCCCCTGTAGCCACTGGTCGTATCGGCTGTTGGCTGAAATCAAAGCCCGTTGGAACGCAGCAATGGCTTTGACGATGTTGCCCCAATGGATGGGGTTTGCTTCTGTAGAAAATGCCGCTTTGAACATGGCCGGATATTGGGCATCAGCCTGAACACGCGACAGCACCACGGATTTGTTGCCGTCGTTGATGCCCATTTCCACCGGGTTTTCGCCGAAAAGCGGTGTTTCCATTTGCCGCTCAAGAGTGACCAAAGACGGGTTGGCCCAAGTCAAAGTGGCGTTGTAGGCCACATTCCCAAGGTGCTGAGCACTGCGTGGATGCAGTTCGCCTGTGCTACCCACCGCTTGGGCCAGGCCATCAGTGAAGGCTTTATTTTGGTGGTGGCAACTGGCACACGATTGCGTGCCATTGCCAGACAAACGCTTGTCATAGAACAAGAACCGGCCCAACTCCACCTTGGCTTCCGTCATGGGGTTGTCATCTGGCACTCGTGGCGTTGGAAAGTCTGCGGGCAGTGACCAATTCCAGCCATTGGTGGCTGTTTTGGTCGTGTCCGTCACACTCAAACTGCCTCCGCCACAAGCCACCAGAGACAGCACTGCCACCGACAGTGCTGTTCCGGTTAAGCCCAGCAGCGTCACCCAAAAACGCTGCATCAAGCTCATTTGGCGATGGCCTTGAACACGCGCTGCTTCTTGCCACCATCGATGGAGGTGCCACCAGAGCCCGCCGCCAGATTCAGCTGCAAGGCGTCAAACACAGTGATGCAATCGCCGTCAGTGGACCCTGACATGCAGCCGGTGGAGCTATTGGTCCATGCCGTTCCTGCCAGGTTGGCTGTGCCGCCATCGTTCTTGGTGACATCTTCCCCCGCTAGCAAGGCTTTTACGTCAAACGCGATTTTTTGGGTTTTGTAGTCAAAGCCACTCAGAGGCACAGTCATCCGGTTAGGGTTGGCGCAGGTGGTGGTTTCGCCGTTGGCCGGGTTGCCCGTGCAAGCGGTTGACCCCAAGTGGAAGTTGAAGGTGTTGGTAGGCCATGCCGTACTCGTGCCGGGATCGGTCACTTCCACCTTGGCAAATTTGCGACCCGACTGCCAGCTCCAGGCCAGCGAAGCATTTTGCAGCATCACCGGTGTGGTGCTGGCTGTGGTGCTGGTGTGGTTGAGGGCAAACGGCACACCCATGACAAACTGCACACCGGTGTAGAGACCTGCGGGTGCGGTGCCCGTGATGGTGTCGTTGGTGGCCACTGTGCCCGTGGTGGTAGGGCATGAGCCGGTTGCGTTTTCCAGGTCAATCAGGCTGACACGGTCATCACCCGCTGTGTGGTTCCAGTCGTCATTGGCCCCCAAAGTGAGCGGCACGGCGGAGCCATCTAGACGCACCAGGTTGACCTGTGAAATGTAAAAACGCGCGTCTTTGAGTTGCGCTGTGGTGTTGGCCGTGCCCAGTCCTTCGATGGCTTGGTTGCAACCAATGGGCGTGTTGCCCGCCACCATGGCGAACTGCAGACTCACCGTTTGTTTGCCGTTGTTTGTAGGGTTGGCGCCTTGGTTAGCTGCTGCCTTGGCCAGTTCTGCAACCGTGGTGCCAGAGGCGGTCAACTTGGTTTTGAGCGTTTCCAGTGCCGCGTCGTAATTGGTATCGCCCACTTTCAATGTGCCTGTGACCAAGTCTACGGTGGGCGCTGTCACCCCCGCATCGGCCAGTACGGTCTTGACATAGTTTTGGGCATCACCCAGCGCTGCTTTGGCCGATGAGGCTGTGGTCGAAGTCAAACCTGCGAATGCCGTGTTGGCATCGGTGCCGAATGCGCGGGCCACGACCATTTCGGTGAAGGGTGTGATGTGGGCTGTGCCTGCTGCTGTGGCCAAGGTGTGCAGGGCCTGCATGTTGTCCACTGCTCCCACTTTGCCTCCACTGATTTTGATGATGCAGGGCAAGGTGGCGTCGGTGACTTTGAGGCTGTAGCCGCCATCACTGCCCGTGGTGACGGCACTTTCTGGTGTGCCTGACACGCATTTGGCGCTGACGGTGGCCCCAGTGATGGCTGCACCCACTGCAGCTGTGCCACTGAAGGATGTGGCGTTGTCGCTGCTGCCAGAACCGCCACAAGCGGTGAGCACAGCCAAAGCGCAGGCGCTCAAAGCGCCCAAGGTCAAGGTGGTTTTGTTCATGAGTGTCTCCTTTGAAATGAACGATGAAGAAAAAAATCAATGTGGGTGTGCAGCCGCACCACGCGGGGTCTGCACCCAGATTTGCACGGTGCGTTCACCGGCTTTGTCAAAACGCAGGGTCAAGTCGAAACGGTCACCATCTTTGAGCGGGGCTTTCAGGCCTTTGAGCATCAGATGGTGAGCGGGGGTGGACGTATTGGCCGGGGCATGTCCCATGCGCACTTCGCCTTTGGCGGGCACCTCGATGGCGGACACTTCACGCATGCGCATGACATCACCATCGAGTTGCATGGCATGCAAAGTCACGCCGCTGGCCACTGGGCTGCTGGCAGCAACCAAGCGGTCAGGCGTTTTGCCTTTGTTGCGGATGGATTTGAAATACACCGCCCCTGTGGTCGTTCCTGCCAGGCTGGGCGTGGCGTAGGGGTGGTCCATCACCACGTCGCCTTGACGAAAGTCGTGGGCGTGGGCAGCGCCTGTGCCCAACAGCGCCAGAGCGACCAGCCCCATGAACAAGCCACCCGCCACAAAGCCCAGGCCAAAGCAGGTTTTTCTGGCGCTTTGCCAAAGTCTAAAAATCAA
>CAIZSE010000019.1 GCA_903935585.1 uncultured Burkholderiales bacterium
ATTAATATTTCCAATAAAATAATTTATATTTTATTTAATATAAATCAGAATAAAATTCCAATATAGATTGAATAAATAATTCACCAAGGGGAATATTAAGTGGCCCCCTTGATCACGTCCATTGACTTAAATTCTTTTTGTGTTTAGAAAAACTTAAGTGTTTTTGGCCTGCGCGCGCGCGTCCACCCAGGTTGGTCTTCTGCGAACCGTGAGTTATGGGTGTGCGGCGCAAGAATGGCGCACGGCCAATTCTGTTCCGGCCAAGTTCGTGGCCAGCTCACGCGCCAAGGCTCAAGGCCACCCGTTAAGGGGCGGAGGGCAACACGCGTTCGTTTTGCCAGTTCACGCGTTCTTGCCTGAGCCATTCCAGGAACAACTGGACTTTTGCCTTTCGCAGATGGTCAAAAGGACAGACAACCCATTGCGTTGTGAGTGTGAACCGGGGCGGGTTGCGAACAGGGCAAACCAAGGAGCCATGGCGCAATTCACGCCACATCATCAAGTTGCTCTCCAGCGCAACCCCCAAACCATCCGTCGCCGCATCGATGGCCATGTGACTTCGGTCAAAGAGCAACCGACTCCATTCGGCAGAAGGCGTCACACCGGCAGAAGTGAACCACTGCGCCCACTGCAACTGGGCTTTGACGGAATGGATCAGGCGGTGCTGCTGAAGTTCTACCGCCTCCATGCTGTTGGCTTGGGCATAGCTGGGCGCACACACCGGCATGTACGTTTCCTCTGCAAGCCCTTCAACAAAGACGCCAGGCCACTGCCCCTCTCCGTGACGAATCTCGACATCGACGTCCTCACGGCTGAAGTCGGTTGGCTCTGTCGTGGCGTTCAGTCGCAACTCGACATCGGGGTTGGCATCCAAAAAGCGCTGCAGTCGCGGCAACAGCCATTTGCTGCCCAACGTGGGGGTGGTGCGCACGGTCAGCGCCGCTCGTGAGCGAAACCCCCGGATCCGCTGGGTGGCCTCGGTGATGCGCTGCACATCTTCGGCAATCATCTCGAAATACCGTTCGCCGGCTTCTGTCAACACCACGCCACGGCCCGCTTTTTTAAGCAACGTGGTGCCCAGATGCAGCTCCAGCGCGTGAATCTGCTGGCTGACCGCAGAAGGGGTGACATACAGTTCTGCGGCCGCCTTGGTCAGACTGCAGCAACGTGCAACAACATCAAAAACGGCAATTGCCCTCAGAGGGAGTGTCATGTCACAGCCATTGGGTTACTTCATTAACTTGGAAGGTCTATCTTATGACCTGGGTGAATTCGGATCATTATGTCTACTTCAAGATTCAGCGGCTGATTCCGACCCTCAATTTCCAAACCGGGTTTGTGAAGCCAAATAATGAAACTGACAAACGGCATAAAATCACAAGTGATTTAATTCCATTCATGTTGCGGTGCAACGATTCAATTCCATTCAAGTGCCATGATCCCTCCACTGAGTGCTTTGCAAGCCTTTGAAGCCATTGCCCGGCGCAAGAGTTTTTCGCTCGCGGCGACCGAACTGCACCTGACGCCGTCGGCCGTCAGCCACCAAGTGGCCAAGCTCGAAAGCCTGCTGGGTGTCCGCCTTTTTGAGCGCTCGGCACGGGGCGTGGAGCTGACCCCTGCAGGCCAGCAATATCTGCAGCGCGTGGCCAGCGCCTTGGGCGCCATCAACGCGGCCACCGAAGACCTGCGACACGGCGTACAAGACACCTTGTACGTTCACTCCAGCCCCAGTTTTGCCAGCCTGTGGCTGATGCCTCGCATCGGCCGTTTTGCCGAACTGCACCCCAACATTTCCCTGATGCTCTCGGCCTCGCACGTCCACTCGGACTTTCAACTGGGCCAAATGGACATTGACATCCGATACGGTCTGCCCAGCTGGCCCAACCTGGAGGTGGAACCGATTTTTACCGAAAAAATCCTGCCTCTGGCCAGCCCAGAATTCATCCGCACCCATGGCTTGCACACGACCGCCGACCTGTTGCGTGTGCCGCTGATCCAGTCCAGCGTCAGCGTGGTGCAATGGCCCGAATGGTTTGCACGCTTTGCCGGTGAGCAGCGACCTGAACGCATGGGTCTGCGTTTTGACCGCGCCATGATGAGTCTCGATGCCGCCGTTCAAAGCCTGGGCGTGGCACTGGAGAGCACCAGCATCGGCAGCCCCCTGATCGCCAGTGGCCGATTGCAGCCGGTCTTTGGGGACCAAATGAGCATGGAAGTCCAGGCCCACTTCGTGGTGTACCCGGCCCGCCACGCTTCAAAGCCTGAAGTACGCAGCTTCATGGCCTGGCTTCGGGACGAAGTTCAACCGTCTCGGCAAGAAACGGTATTGGACTGAAACAACAGCCGTGCCTGCGGGCAGCGCCCGCTCATGGTTGAAGACCGTTCATCAAAGCGTGAGTTTTCTTCGCTTGTGTTCATGTGACCTGCCCGTAAAAATCGCGGCCACGACCTTGAAACCACCGGAGACAGGCGCCTGGCTTTGCAGCACGGCAGCCGCAGCCCATGAGCGCACACCCACAACAAGCATTGGCCCACGCCATCCGTTTTCTCTCGATCGACGCCATCGCACGCGCACAAGAAGGGCACCAGGGTGTGCCGCTGGGCATGGCCGAGATCGCCACCGCGCTCTACACGCGCCACCTGAAATTCAACCCGGCCGAGCCCACCTGGTGGGACCGTGACCGCGTGGTGCTGTCCAACGGCCACGGCTCCATGCTGCTGTATTCGCTGTTGCACCTGACGGGCTACGCGGACTTCCCCATTGAAGAAATTCAGCGCTTTCGCGAACTGGGCTCGCACTGTGAAGGACACCCGGAGCGCAACCCGGCCATCGGCATCGAGGTGACCACCGGCCCTTTGGGTCAGGGCATTGCCAATGCGTTTGGCATGGCGGTGGCCGAGGCGTATCTGAACGCCCGCTTTGGCCAGGACCTGATCAACCACCGCACCTACGCTTTTGTGGGCGATGGCTGTCTGCAAGAGGGCATTGGCCAGGAAATGATTTCACTGGCAGGGCATCTGCGATTGGGCAAATTGGTACTGCTGTGGGACGACAACCAGATCACCGACGATGGCAGCACGGACCTGTCGATCAGCGAAAACGTGGCCGAGCGATTTCGGGTGGCGGGCTGGCATGTGGTCGAAGTGGATGGGCATGACATCGATGCCGTATCGATTGCGCTGGAAGCGGCGCGCGCCGATCCGCGTCCGTCCATGCTCGCGTGCCGCACCGTGATCGCCAAGGGCATCGCCCGTCTGCAAGGCCAGCGTGGTGGGCACAGTGGTCGCTTGTTCGCCGAAGACGCCCAGGCCGCGCGCGAATTGCTGCAGTGGCCACACGCAGCTTTCGAGATTCCCCCTGACGTCCTGCAGGCCTGGCGTCAAGCCGGTGCGCGTAGCCAGCCAGAGCACGCGGCCTGGCAGGCACGCATGAGCGCGCTGAACGCTGCTGAACGCCACGAGTTTGAACGGGTGATGCGTGGCGAGTTGCCCGCCCACTGGCAACAAGTTTTGCTGGATTACAAGCAAAGCGCCCTGCAGGCGCCCACCGCGCCGAGCGGGATTTTCATATCGGCAGAAATCAACGACCTGCTCACGCCCCTTATGCCAGAGCGCATGGTGGGCTGCGCTGATCTGGAAGCGCCTACCAGCCACAAACGCGGTCTGGCCGCCTTCACCGCCAACGACCGCAGTGGTGCCTATGTGCATTGCGGTGTTCGCGAACATCTGATGGCCGCCATGGCCAATGGCATGGCCGCACACGGGGGCGTGGTGCCACTGAGCGTCACCTATCTGGCTTTTGCCGATTACGAACGTCCCGCGATGCGCATGGCCGCCCTGATGGGCCTGCCCGTCAAATTCATCTTCAGCCATGACTCGATCGGCATCGGCAAAAACGGCCCCACCCACCAGCCAGTGGAAATTTTGGCGTCACTGCGCGCCATGCCCAACATGCTGGTCATGCGCCCAGCCGACGCTGTGGAAGCTGCCGAATGCTGGGCCGTGGCCCTGCAACACCCAAGCGGCCCAGTGAGTCTGGTCTTTGCTCGCCAGCCATTGCCCCTGGTGCGCCAGACGCACCAAACAGAAAACCTCTCCCAGCGTGGCGGCTACATCCTGGCAGAGTCGGTGTGTGGCCCCCGACAAGTCACGCTGCTGGCCACCGGCTCCGAAGTGGCACTGGCAGTGGTAGCCCGCGATGCGCTCGAAAGCCAAGGCATCGGCACGGCCGTTGTCTCCTTGCCTTGTTGGGCTTTGTTCGACGCACAAGACAACGCGTACAGACAGCGCGTGCTCGGCACAGGCACGGTTCGGGTCGGCATTGAAGCGGCCGTGCGCCAGGGTTGGGACCGCTACCTGGGGGACCACGGGGGCTTCATCGGCATGAACGGTTTTGGCGCTTCAGGCCCTGCCGATGCGCTGTACAGCTTGTTTGGCATCACCCCCCAAGCCGTGGTGGCCGAAGCCACGCGCCTGCTCAAATCACAAGCTTGACCCGTACGGGCCAGGTTGTCAGCCGCGGGGCATGACAATCGGGGCATGACATCGCTCACAAATTTTTCGTCCAGGGAACGCCACGCCCTGTGGCTCCTCTGGATCACGCCCGCCCTTTGGTCGGTCAATTACATCGTGGCCCGCACCGCACCCGGGGTGATCGAGCCCCACATGCTGGCGCTGGGTCGGTGGGCATTGGCTGGCTTCATCCTGAGCGTCATCGCGCGCAGCGAGCTTTGGCGTGAGCGGCGCAGCACCTGGCGTGCCGCCTGGCAATACCTCGTGCTGGGCGCTTTGGGCATGCTGGTCTGTGGTGCATGGGTCTACAAAGGTGCGCAGACCACCAGCGCCATGAACATCTCCCTGATTTATGCCGCTTCGCCGGTGCTGATTGCCCTGGGCGCGGTGATTTGGCTGGGTGAACGCTTTTCGTGGCGACAGGGTCTGGGCGTGGTGGTGGCCCTGTCGGGCGTTTTTCATGTGGTGGTCAAAGGGCAGTGGGGGGCTTTGGCCCAAGTGCAATGGGTCGCAGGCGACGGCTGGATTGTGCTGGCCATCGTCGCTTGGGCGGGGTTTGCCTTGCTGCAAAAAAAATGGCACGCCCCTTTGGGCGCGACAGCGCGACTGGCGGCCATTTGCATGGGGGGCGTGCTGGTGCTTTTGCCGTTTGCGCTGTGGGAGTGGCAGCAGGCCACCACCCCGCCCTGGAGTGCCCAGGCCACTTGGCTGGTGGTGCTTGCAGGCCTGGTGCCCGGCATAGGCGCTTACTGGGCCTATGGCTTTTGCCAAAAAGTGTTGGGCGCCAGCCGCGTGGCGGCCAGCTTGTATCTGGGGCCTTTGTATGGTGGCTTGGCCGCTTGGGCGGTGCTGGGCGAATCTTTGGGCTGGCACCACGTCATGGGGGCCGCACTGATCTTGCCGGGCATTTATCTGGCCTCGCGCAAAGCGCCTGAAACGCCTGAGCCCTGAGAACCCTGCCTGAGTCTGCCCCATCCCAGGCAAAAGGCCCCCCGAAGGAGGCCTTGTGTGCAACGAACGCCTCTGGCGCCCTGTCAGCAGGCTCAGATGTAATGCATGCGGTTTTTGAGGATGCGGGCAGCGCGACGGCTCATCAGGGTGGTGAGGTCGGCCGCAGGGCTGCTGGTGTCTTCGGCGCGGTCCATCGCAGTTTGCAAGTCACGCATCATGCGGGTGTCGGTTTGGGCCATCGCCCACAAGCGCTCGTCTGACCGGCGACGGGCCACACTGGCAGACCAGTTGTCCAGCCCGGTGATCACCCCTTGCGCCAACATGCGGGTCACACCGCGCAGCGCCAAGATAGCCAGCACAGCCACCCCCCAAAGCGCCAACCAGGAAGCCAGCACATGGGTGTCCGCCCAGCCGTCGATCATGTGGTCGACCAAAACAACCAAGGCCGCCACACCGGCTGCCAACAACCAGAGCGCCAGGTTTTGGGTGGATGTGGTTGAGGTTGCGCTGATGGCTGGCACAGAGGGCATTTGGCCCAAAACAGATTTTTCAGTGGTCGTGTTCATTTTTAGTTCCCTTCGTTCGATTTTGTATGCCTTGGCCATCCAAATCATCAAAACCACAACCCCATATTAGGGTTTACTCTGATATTTTTCAAATTTATATTGATAATGTTATTCATTCATAATGGTGATACATAACAGGTGTCTGTATGAACCCCTCCATCCCTGCCTCTTTTCGCACGCTGGACCTGAATTTGCTCCGGGTATTTGACGAAGTCATGGCCGAGCGCAGCCTCACGCGTGCTGCCCGCAACCTGTCCCTGACCCAGCCGGCCGTGAGCAACGCATTGCGTCGCCTGCGTGATGCGCTGGACGACGAGCTGGTGCGCCGCCACGGGCATGGCATCGAACCCACGCCACGGGCATTGGCCCTGTGGCCCAGCGTGCGTGAAGCGCTGCGCCAGCTGCAAGAAGCCATCGTGCCCAGCCTGTTTGTACCGACCGAAGCCAGCAGCACCTTCATCCTGACCATGGCCGATGCCACGGCCGCCGAGTTGATGGGCGGACTGGCCCGGCGGCTGCAAACCCAAGCGCCCGGTGTTTCGCTGCGTGTGGTGCCCTTGACCACACGCGATCCGCGCACCCTGCTGCGCGATGGCGAGGCCGACATCGCGCTCGGCTACTTTCCCGCCGTGTTGACGGATTTGACCGGGCACGCGCAGGCCGGCGAAGCCGTGTCTTTTGAACACCAGCGCCTCTATGCGGGCGAATACGTCTGCGTGATGCGGCAAGGCCACCCTTTGGCCAAGCAGCCCATGACGCTGGATGCCTATTGCGCAGCCCGCCATTTGCTGGTGAGTTTTTCCGGGCGCCCCTACGGCTTTGTCGACGAAGCGCTGGCCACACTCGGGCGACAACGGCGGATTGTGTTGACTGTGAACCAGTTTTTCACCGCCGGGCAAGTCGTGGTCAATTCCGACTTGCTCACGGTTTTACCGCGTCACTTTGTGCCCACCACGGGCATGGGCGATCAACTGATTTTGCGGGAGTTGCCACTGAATGTGCCGCCTGTCCATGTGGAGGCTTTGTGGCATCGGCGGCTGCAGCACGACAGTGCACACCAATGGCTGCGCGAACAGCTGCTGCAGGTGGCGCAGGCTGCTTTTGCAGTGGAAGGCGCGCCATGAAAATTCAACTGCTCTCGGACCTGCACCTGGAGTCCCACCCCGATTTCATGCCCAGCCCCGCACCGGGTGCCGATGTGCTGGTGCTGGCGGGCGACATTGGCTCGTACCAAACCGGATCGGCCCTTGAGGCAGCGGGCGATGGCGACTTCGGACTGGCCCGGTTTTCTCCGCTGCACGGCTGGCCCACACCCGTGCTTTTTGTGCCTGGCAACCACGAATACGATGGCCTGGACTTTGACGAAGCCCACACCCGTTTGCAAGAAACCTGTGCGCGGCTGGGCATCACCTGGCTGGAGCGCGAAGTGCTGCTCCTGAATGGCGTGCGCTTTGCGGGCACCACGCTGTGGACAGACTTTGACGCACTGGGCCCGCTGGCTGGCAAAGCCCTGCCCGACAAATTGCCCGCACATTACAGCCACCCCAACAGCCAATACACCCGCCAGCTCAAGGCCCGTGAAAAAGCATTTCGGGCCGCCAACTATTACCTGCGCAAAACCGCCACCACACAAGAAGGACAAGCCTGGCTGGCAGAAGGCATGCGTGCACAAGCGCTGCTCTGTCAGGACTGGCTTGGCGATGTGCTGAACACCCCGTTTGACGGCACCACGGTGGTGGTCACCCACTTTGCCCCCAGCTTGCACAGCGCCGACCCCCGCTATGGCCATGTGCCCGGCACGGCAGGCTTTTGCAACGCGCTCGATGACTTGTTGCCTCACGCGCAGCTCTGGCTGCATGGCCACCTGCATTGCCCAAGCAACTACGCCCTGCAGGGTTGCCGCGTGGTGGCCAACCCGTTGGGCTACGCCCGCAAAAACGAACAATTGCACTTTCAGGGCCAACTGGTTCTGGAGGTCTGAGGGGCAGGGTATGCGGGGCCACAAAAGTCTTGTCCCCCACGGATGAATGGCATCGGGTTTCATGACCCAAGTCAAGGCAGATCACGCAAGCCGGGGTTAACGTCAGGGCTTGTTTGATCCACAACAGGAGACCCTGATGAAAATCTTATTGGCCGTTGATGGCAGTGAATACACCAAAAAAATGCTGGCCTACCTGACCACGCACGATGAACTCTTCAGCACCAGCAACAGCTACACCCTGGTGACCGTGCAAGCCCAGTTGCCCCCCCGTGCACGCGCCGCTGTGGGCAAGGAAGTGGTCGACGCCTACCACCGCGACGAAGCCGAAAAAATACTCGGCCCGGTCACCAAATTCCTGTTGCGCCACGGCATCGATGCCAAAACCATCGCCAAGGTCGGCCATGCAGGCGAGCTCATCTCGAAAACTGCCGACAGCGGCAAATATGACTTGGTGGTGATGGGCTCGCACGGCCACGGCACCCTGGGCAATTTGGTCATGGGCTCGGTCGCCACCCAGGTGCTCGCGCACTGCAAAGTGCCCGTGCTGCTGGTCCGCTGAAAAGGCTTGGTCAGCGCGCGCTCAGGCCGTCAAAGCAGGTGCTCATCACCATGTCGAGGATCTGTGTCTCGGTGTGTTGTTCGCCCATTTTCAGGAACTCCAGCACCGGATCGCAGGCGCGGGCATACAGGGTGTAAAGCACGGCCACGGCCGGCAGTGACGGGTTGATCTGGCCCTTGGCCTGCGCGTCCTCAATCCAGGCACCCAATGCGTCGCTGACCTCCATCAAGCCGTCCATGTAATCCTTGCTGGACATCAAGTTGGCACGCAAGCTGGAGTTCTGGCTCGGCAAGGAGGGCATCAAGCCTTGAAGTTTGAGGGTCATGGCCCAACGCGTGACGGCCTTGAGTTTGTCCATTGGCGCCAGATCGGCAGGCACGGACTGGATGAACGCTTGTGCCTTGCCCATGGCAGCCACCATGGCCGCACAAGCCAGCTCTTCTTTGCTTGTGAAGTGCTTGTACAGGCTGGCCTTGGCAATGCCCACTTCGGCGGCCACCTCGTCCACCGTCATGGCGTCAAAACCTTTTTCGGCCAGCAAGCGGTTCACCGACTGGATGATCGCCATCTCTCTGGCGGCCAGCATTTGAATCTTGAAAGACTTTTTAGGCGGCGTCTGTACGTTGGTGTTCATGTCCGGATTCTAGTCTCGCAGGCCAAAAAAATACCCCTCGGTAACCCCTGATCCCGGTGACTTCCAGAAGCCCCAGAGCCGTTTGTTTTGGCCCACACCCTGCTCGTCAGGTCTTTTGCAGCCCTGCCACGCCCGATCGGATGGCCCACTGCGCTTGGGTCTTGAACACCCCATCGGCCTGCGCCGGGTTGGGGGTGGTTCGGAATTCGGCACGGATGCCCTCGGGTCTGACCTCCAGCAAGGTGTAGCCGCGCTCATCGGAGCGCGCGTGCAGGATGTCCGGGTTGCTGTCTCGGATTTGGGCCAGCAGTTTCTCCGACAGGCCGCGTGAGGTGATCGAGGTGGTCACCACCTCACTGGCCACGATGGGCGAGCGCTCGTCGTTGGGCTGCACGCGCAACTGGGCGGCCACGTTCATGTGCACATCACCGCCCAACAAAACCACGTTTTGCACGCCGGCTTGGGCCACCGTCCCCAAGAGTCTGGCGCGGGCTTGCGGATAACCGTCCCAGCCGTCGGTGAAAGCGCTGCGGCCCAGGGGCGTGTTGACGCCGCTCGAACTCATTTGGGTGGATTGCGCCACCAGCTTCCAGCGCTTGGTGCTGCCTGTCAGCCCCTCAGCAAACCACTGCTCTTGCGCCATGCCCAGCATGCTGCGCGATGGTTCGGCCAAGGCGTCGCAGCCCACCACGACACGCCCGCCACCGCGCATCGGGTCCGGGCAAGCCTGGTGGTCACGGTATTGGCGGCAATCGAGCGTCCAGAGATCGGCCAACCGCCCCCAAGCCATGCGGTCGTGAATGCGCATCTGGCTGGTGTTGACAGGGTCAGGCCCCAAACGCACCGGCATGTGCTCAAAGTAGGCCTGGTAAGCCGCAGCGCGGCGTCGCAAAAATACCTGCGGGTCGGTGTAACTGCGGTCCTGATCGTTGGCGTAATCGTTCACCACCTCGTGGTCGTCCCAGGTCATGAGCCAGGTGTGCGCCGCATGGCAGGCCTGCAGATCGGCATCGGTTTTGTATTGCGCATGCCGGTCGCGGTATTCGTCGAGCAGCTTGGGCACGCCGCCCAGGTGCTTGCGCAGCATGTACTGCGGGTTGGAGCTTTCGTAAATGTAGTCCCCGACAAACAGCACCAGGTCCAGCTCGCGGCCGGCCATTTCGCGGTGAGCGGCAAAGTGGCCTTGCTCGTAATGCTGGCAAGAAGCCAGGGCGATGCGCAAGCGATCCACCGGGTCATCGGTGCCCGGGCTGGTGCGGGCACGGCCCACCGGGCTGCTGGCAGAGCCGCACACAAAACGGTACCAATAAGGCCGCCCGGGCTGCAAGCCATTCGCCACCACATGCACGCTGTGGGCGCGGGCTGCGTCGGTCTGCACGCGCCACTGGCGCACGGGCTGGCGCAAGGCCGCATCGGCAAACACCTCGCACACCACCGCCACGGGCTGTGACTTGATAGCGGCATCGGCCTCGGCAATGCGCAGGCGCGTCCACAGCACCACGCTGCCCGGCTGCGGCTGTCCGCTGGCCACGCCCAGGCTGAAAGGGTCCACTTGCCAGCGCGGACCTTCGGCAGCGCCTGCTGCGCGCGTCAGGGCCTGCGCCTGTGCGGCAGTCGAGAGCCAGGGCGCCGCGGCCAAAGCCAGGGCCATGCGGTGCCACTCGCGCCGGGACAGCCCAAGCCGCAGGTCGTTGGTCGCTGGATTTTCAAATTTTTTCATGGGGCAAATACGCGGCAAAGGCGCGGCAAGATCGCGGCAAAGCGCCGGTTGTTGGCATGTTACCTGCCCGCCTGGCCCCCTGACCTCAGGAGACAGGCCAACGCACCCGGGCACGGCACAATGACCGACATGAATTTGCGCAAAGACAATCTGGACGGTTTGGCCGTGGGCATGCTGCTGGTCTGCTGCATGTTTTGGGGCTTGCAACAAGTGCTGGTCAAGGCCATTGTTTTGGAGGTGGCGCCACTGTTTCAGGCCAGCCTGCGCTGCATCGGTGCCAGTGTGCTCTTGTTGATCTGGTGCCGCGTGCGCGGTGTGCGCCTGTTTGAGCGCGACGGCAGCCACTGGGCCGGGTTGCTGGCGGGCGGGCTGTTTTCGGCCGAATTTGCCTGCATCTATCTGGGTTTGCTGCACACCTCGGCGTCACGCCTGACCGTGTTTTTGTACACCGCGCCGTTCTGGGTGGCGGCGCTGGTGCCCATGTTTGTCAAATCCGAACGCCTTAGCCCCATGCAGTGGCTGGGTCTGGCTTGCGCTTTTGTGGCCGTGGCCTTTGCCATGCGCGAGGGCATGGGCGCCCTCACCGGAGAAGGCTTGACAGGCGACCTGCTGGGTCTGGCCGCCGGTGCGTTGTGGGGCCTGACCACCGTGAGCATTCGGGCCAACAACCTCACCCGTGTGAGCCCTGAAAAACTGTTGTTTTACCAAATCGGCACCACGGCGCTGACGCTGCCCTGGCTTTCATTTGCTTTGGGTGAAAGCTGGTCATTCGACTGGAGCCCGCTGGCCTGGGGCTCGATGTTGGCGCAAACCGTGGTGGGCGCATTTGCCAGTTACCTGGCCTGGATGTGGATGCTGGGCCGCTACCCGGCCACCAAGATTTCGGTGTTCGTGTTTTTGACCCCGCTGTTTGCACTGCTGTTTGGCACCCTGATGCTGGGCGAAGCCGCCTCGCCCACCCTGCTGGCCGCGTTGGGCCTGGTGGTGATCGGCATTGTGCTGGTCAACCGCAAGCCCACACAAGCGCTTTGAACGCTGCAAGCCCACGCCACACCCCCAAGAAACACCCCCCAAGAAGGACGCCCATGACCTACCAAGCCCTGCAAATCAACAAAGACGACGCTGGTTACCGCTGCACCTTGCAAACGCTGGATGACAGCGCCTTGCCCGAGGGCGATGTCACGGTCCAAGTGGCGTATTCCACCGTCAACTACAAGGACGGCCTGGCCATCACCGGCAAATCGCCCGTGGTGCGCAAGTTTCCGCTCACGCCCGGCATTGACCTGGCCGGCACCGTGACCGAGAGCCAGCACCCGCTGTTCAAAGCCGGTGACTTGGTGGTGTTGAACGGTTGGGGTGTCGGCGAAAGCCACAGTGGCGGCCTCGCGCAAAAGGCGCGCCTGAAGGGCGACTGGCTGGTCAAGCTGCCGCCTGCCTTCACGCCCCGGCAAGCCATGGCCATTGGCACCGCCGGCTACACCGCCATGCTGTGCGTGATGGCGCTGCAAAAGCACGGCGTCACACCGGGCAGTGGCAACATTTTGGTCACCGGTGCGGGCGGCGGCGTGGGCAGCGTGGCGATTGCACTGCTGGCCAAGCTGGGTTATCGCGTGGTGGCCAGCACCGGCCGCCCTCAAGAGGCCGACTACCTGCGGCAGCTGGGTGCGGCCGACATCATCGACCGGGCCGAACTGTCTGCCCCGGGCAAAGCACTGGCCAAAGAGCGCTGGGCGGGCGTGGTCGACACCGTGGGCAGCCACACCCTGGCCAACGCCTGCGCCAGCACCCAATATGGCGGCGTGGTCACCGCCTGCGGCCTGGCCCAGGGCATGGACTTTCCATCGAGCGTGGCGCCCTTCATCTTGCGTGGCGTGACGCTGGCCGGCATCGACAGCGTGATGGCCCCACGCGCCCTGCGCGAAGCCGCCTGGGCGCGTCTGGCGCAAGACCTGGACACGGCGCAACTGGAGCGCATGACCCGCGAAGTGGGCTTGGCCGAAGCCATTGAGCTGGGCGCACAGATTCTGGCGGGGCAGGTGCGGGGGCGGGTGGTGGTGGACGTGAACCGCTGATCAGGCCGACGGCGCTGATGCACAAAACCGGCGCGCCAGTGTTCGCTTTGGGTGGCAAAAATGACGACCTCGGCAACAAAGAAGGCTACCGCCAGTTTTGGGCCATCTACCACCGCCCGCCCAAATCGGAATACCGCGTCGACCTGGTGCACGTCGCGGCCATCCTCGGACACAAAAGCGTGAGCACGACCAAGCGGCTGGTTGCTCAAGACCCGGTGAGGCTTGCTGACATCGTGGCCAAGGCCATTTAGAACTATTTGTCAATCAAAATAGGTTGACGCCCGATTTGCCTTACCCTATAGTAAGGCAAACAGGAGTCCAACATGGCAACAGCCACTCTCACCAGCAAGGGGCAGATCACCATTCCCGCAGATGTGCGGCATGACCTGAAGGTCGATGCAGGTGATCGCGTCGAATTCATTCAGATTGCACCAGGGCGCTACGAGTTCGTGGCGGCCACTCAGAACGTCACCGCACTTAAAGGCATGTTCGGCAAGCCGACGAAATCGGTTTCCATTGCTGACATGAACAGCGCCATCGCCAACCGTGGGGCGGCTGCACGATGATCGGGCTGGATACCAATGTCCTTGTGCGCTACATCATGCAAGACGACCCAAAGCAATCGCACAAGGCCTCTGCGCTTATTGAGTCCCTGAACGCCGACAACCCGGGCTTTATAACGCTGGTCTCAATAGTTGAGCTGTATTGGGTGCTGACCACCAGCTATGAACTCACTGGTCAACAGGTAAAGCAGGCCCTGGAGGCTCTGTTGCGCACAAAGCAGATCATCGTGGATCGTGCTGACCAGGTGCTCAGGGCCTTGCGAGTTTTTGACGATGGCAAGGCGGATTTCGCTGATTGCCTGATTGAGCGCACAGCCGTTTCGGCGGGGTGTGAACAAACCATGACTTTCGACGTTGGTGCTGCAAAGCATGCGGGGATGACGTTGATTCGCTGAAGAAACGTCATGTCTTCAGATCATCAGGTGCTGTGCTTCGAAGCCATTGATGTTGGTGGCGTTGCGGCCATGACGAACCACACGGGGCGAAACGGTCATTGTGCAGAAGCCAGGTTCCGAAAAACACGACCAAATCGGCCTTGTTTGCAAATTTCGAAACCGGGGTGTTGAATGGCTTTGAAATCTGAGCCACTGGGCATCATTTCAGACAGCCAATGCCATTAGCCGCCATCCCCGATAATCTCGCCATCAGATTTCCCAGCCCTCATTCCCTGCGGGCTTTCATTTTCGGAGCACCCCATGAGCACCTACCAAACCACCGGCGCACGCGCCACCGGCCTGGCGACCCTCGCCGCTGACGGCACCGTCTTGGACACCTGGTTCCCAGCCCCCGAGCTGGCCGATGGCTTGGCCGCCAGCAGCAGCCGGCGCCTGACCGAAGCCGAGGCCATCGCGGCCCTGGGGGCGGACGCGGCCAAGGCCATGGCCGCCTGCAGCGTGCGCAACGTGAGCGTGGTTGCCGTGCGCACCGAGATCAAAAGCCTGGCCGACGCGCCCACCGACGCGCACGATGCTTATCTGCGCCTGCACCTGCTGAGCCACCGCCTGGTTCAACCGCACGGCGCCAACGTGACCGGCATCTTTGGCCTGCTGGCCAACGTGGCCTGGACCAACTTCGGCCCCTGCGCTGTGAGTGAGGTGCCCGCAGCCCGCATGAAGGCGCGCGCTGCCGGTCGCCTGCTGGAGATCAAAGGCGTGGACAAGTTCCCGCAAATGACCGACTACGTCGTGCCGTCTGGCGTGCGCATCGCCAACGCCGATCGCGTGCGCCTGGGCGCACACCTGGCCAGCGGCACCACGGTCATGCACGAAGGTTTTTGCAACTTCAACGCCGGCACCCTGGGCGCCAGCATGGTCGAAGGCCGCATCAGCGCGGGTGTGGTGGTGGACGACGCCAGCGACATCGGCGGCAGTGCGTCGATCATGGGCACCCTGTCTGGCGGCGGCAAAGAAGTCATCCAGGTGGGCAAGCGTTGCCTGCTGGGCGCGAACGCCGGCATCGGCATCTCGCTGGGTGACGACTGCATCGTCGAGGCCGGTTGCTACATCACCGGTGGCAGCCGCGTGCAACTGCCCGATGGCAGCGTGATCAAGGCCAAAGAGCTGTCCGGCAAAAACGGCATCTTGTTCCGCCGCGATTCACAGTCCGGCGCTTTGCACGCCATCCCGCGCAACAAGAGCTGGGGCGAGTTGAACGCCGAGCTGCACAAGAACTGAAGCCATGTCAAAGCGTCCATCCCTGAGCTTGACGTGGGCCGTCATCGCCGTTTTGGGCCTGCCTTCGGCCATGGCGCTTTTGCACCTGCTGTGGCCAGACATCTCCTGGGGCTTTCTGTTTTTGTTTGGGCTGCAGGTGATGCTGTTGCTGGCCACGCTGCAATTGATGGCGACCAGCATTTGGCGACCCGGAAGCCGCTGGGAGTTGCCCGGCAAGGGGGTCAATTCACCGCGCCGCATCTATGAAAAAAGAGGGGCGTTTATGACGGCACTGAGCGCCATGCCCCAACGTGTCAAAGGCGCGATTCAAGCCCCCGTGCTGCGGCTGTTGAAACGCAAAGCACCCTGAATTTTTGACAGAGGCCCGACTGCCTGCGGCCCCTTGGGTCAACTGCGTGCAAACGCCATCAACGCATCAAAACTCCCTTGGTCGGCAGCACGCAAGGCCATCAGATATTGAGAGCGCAGCACACCCACCGAGGTGATGGACGCGTCGGCACCGCCCCAGCTCAGCCGCGCTTGGCCAAGGCGCATGGCCAACAAGTCCGCCATCAAGCGGGCATGGCGTCCGTTGCCATTCGGGAATGCGTGAATCCACACCAGCTGGTGGTGAAACCGGACAGCCATCTCATCGGCACCAAAGACTTGGTGTTTCATTTGGTATTGCGTGTTCTCCAGAAGGTTGCGCAGTTTCACCGCCACTTGCGTCCAGTCGACACCGATGTTTTTGTTGCTCTTTCTAAACGTCCCCGCCCATTTCCAGGTCTTGTCAAACATCTGCTTATGCAGGTCACGGACAAACCCCTCATCGAGAAACTCACGCTTTTTTTGCCGCAAAGCCCAGCGCTCACCCTGGACGATGTTGATCTGCTCCCATGCGTTCAGATCACCCTGGGTGTTGATGTGGCTTGGCACCAGGCCCGCCACTTCGTCTGGGTCAAGCGGGGTGGCCCCTGGCGCGTCATGAAACTCCATATTCAATGGCTCACCAGAGTTCACGGCCAGAACCTTCGAGCAGCTCTTTGACAGTCATCTCCAATTGGCGCTGATTCAACGGCTCTTGTACCGCCTGATCCTCCAGCGCCATGGAATGTGACATGGGGCGCAATCGCTCCCTTGCAACAGCTTTGGCCCTGTCGTGTTTCTGTTGCTTCAGGCTGGTGCGAGGTACCAATGCATAGTGCAATTCACAATCCAGCGCTTGCGCCAGCTTGCGCAAGCTGGCCAATGTGATGACATCGGATGCTTCTGAACTCTCCAACTTGCGAACACCCGCATGCGTCATGCCCAAGTGGCGAGCGAAGGCCGCAGCAGACATGCCCAAAGACTCACGAATCGCACGCACCCACCCGGTTCTGGGGCGAGCGCTCAATTGCGCCTCCCGCCAGCTGGCCAACAGGGCATCTATTTGTTCGAGTTGAAGATCGCGAAATTGGTTTTTCATGAAACTCTTGGGTATCGTTTGAGTTTCAGAATTCTAGCCTATGAGTTTCATTTAGTCAAGCTTTATGATACCCATGAGTTTCTTAAAAGCCGCGAAGTTCATCAACCAATTCTTTCAGCGCGCACAAGTCAACACCCCTGCACCGCCCCGCCATTGACCCGCGCCACCGCAACCCCATGCGCACCCAGAGCAGGCACCGTCCCTTGCCAGGTCAGGCCTTGGCCAAATGCTGCCGGGCCAGTTCAACATACCAGTCCAGACATGCAGGATTGGCCATCGCGTCCTTGTTCACCACTTTTTCAAGCGGCTGGCCGAGCATGAGTTTCTTGATCGGCAACTCCTGCTTTTTGCCGGACAGGGTGCGCGGAATCTCGGTCACCAAAAAGATTTCGTTGGGAATAAAGCGCGGGCTGAGCGCCACCTTGATGGCGTTGTTCAGGCGGGCCTTGAGGGCGTCGTCAAACACCGTGCCGGGGCGCAGGACCACAAACAGCGGCATGTAGCTTTCGCGGCCCAGGTATTCCAGATCGACCACCATCGAGTCCATGACTTCGGGCAGGGCCTCGACGGCGCTGTACAGCTCGCTGGTGCCCATGCGCAGGCCGTGGCGGTTGATGGTGGCATCGCTGCGCCCAAAGATCACGCAGCCTTCGCCTTGGCCTTGTTCGTTGCCGATGCGCAGCCAGTCACCGTGCCGCCAGACGCCCCCCATGCTGGCCGGGCCATCGCCGCCACCGGCCTTGCGGCCATGGCCTGCCGGGTACATCTCGAAATAGCTGCTGAGGTAACGGGCGTTGCCCTGGTCACCCCAAAAGAACAAGGGCATGGACGGAATCGGTTGTGTGCAAACCAACTCGCCCACCTCACCCTTGACCGGTTCGCCCGCTTCGTTCCATGACTCGACGGCGGCGCCCAACATGCGGCATTGCATGACGCCCGCCTCTTGTGGCAGCTCGCGGTGTCCGCCCACAAAGGCGCCCGCAAAGTCGGTGCCGCCCGAGAGGTTGCACCACCAGATGTCGGTGCCGATGTTTTTGAATTGTTCGGTGCCCCAGTTTTGCGTTTCGGGTGACAAGGGTGAACCTGTGGTGCCCAGTGCACGCACCCCCGACAGGTCGCCGCATCGGGCAATGTCCAGGCCTGCTTTTTGGCAGTTGGCGAAAAAGGCGGCGCCTGCCCCGAAAAAGGTGACCTTTTCTTGGGCCGCCATGCGCCACAAAATACCCCAGTCGGGGCTTTCCTTGGTGCCGCCAGGGTTGCCGTCGTAGATCACGCAGGTCACGCCATTGAGCAGGCCCGCCACCTGCGCATTCCACATGACCCAGCCGGTCGAGCTGTACCAGTGAAAGCGTTCACCCCAGCTGTTGGGGTGGTAGCTGCAGCCCACATCGTTGTGCAGGATCTTGTTGGCCAGGGCCACGATGACGGTGCCGCCATGGCCGTGCACGATGGGTTTGGGCAGGCCGGTGGTGCCGCTGGAATAGACGATCCACAACGGGTGGTCAAAGGGCAACCACATGGGCTCGAAGGCCTGAACATCGGCATCGTTGCGTGCCGTGATGGTCGCCATTTGCACGCTGGCCGCCACGTCGCAGTTGGCCAGATCGAGCGTCCCCAGGTTCTCGTGGACGATGACGTGTTGCACGCTGGGCAGCGCGTCTTTCAGTTCCTGCACCACGCCCATGCGGTCAAAGTCGCGGCCGCCATAGCTGACGCCGTCGACTGCGATCAGCACCTTGGGCTCGATCTGCCTGAAACGGTCGAGCACGGCATGCGTGCCCATGTCGGGCGCGCAGATGCTCCAGACGCCACCGATGCTGACCGTGGCCAGAAACGCCACCATGGCTTCAGGAATGTTGGGCAAATACGCCGCCACTCGGTCCCCGGGCTGCACGCCCTGGGCCTGCAAGTGCAAGGCCATGGCAGCGACCTGGCGGCGCAACTCGGGCCAGCTCATTTCCCGGCGCAGGCCTTTTTCATTCAGGCTGATGACCGCCAGAAAACCCGCCTCATGCGCGGGATGGGCATGGCGCAGCACCTGGTGCGCGTAGTTGGTCTTGGCGCCAGGAAACCACTTGGCCCCCGGCATGACGTTGTTGGCCAGCACGGCCGTGTAAGGCGTGATGGACTCGAACTGGAAGTAATCCCAGATGCTTTGCCAAAAAGCATCCAGGTCGGTCACCGACCAACGCCACAGGTCGTCGTAGGTGGCAAAGCTCAGGCCGCGCTGGTCACGCAACCAGTTTTGGTACAGCCGGATCTGGGGCACATAAGGGGCGATTGTGCGGGGCGAGGTATCGGTGTTCATCTGGGACAGCGTAGCAGCGAGCAAGGCAGGCTGTCACGCCGAAAACCCTCAATGAATGCACCTAGGCGACAGCGTCTTTGTTCATGCGGGCGCTCTTCCAGTACACGTCGTCTCCGCCATTCATGCGGTTGAGCACGCGGGCCAGCACGAACATCAGGTCGGACAGGCGGTTCAGGTATTGGCGCGGTGTTTCGTTGATGGCCTCTTCGTTGCCCAAGGCAACGCAAGCGCGCTCGGCCCGGCGTGCCACGGTACGGCACACGTGGGCTTGCGACGCGCCGCGTGTGCCGGCGGGCAAGATGAATTCTTCGAGTTTGGGCAGCTGCTCGTTGTAGGTGGCCAGGGCGGCATCCAATGCCACGATGGCTTCATTTTTGAGCAACTCAAAGCCGGGAATAGACAGCTCACCGCCCAGGTTGAACAACTGGTGCTGCACCTCGACCAGCACCTCGCGCACGCCCTGCGGCATGTCTTCACAAAGCAGCAGGCCGATGTGCGAGTTCAGCTCGTCCACTTCGCCCATGGCGTGCACGCGCAAGCTGTTTTTGGACACGCGCTGGTTGTTGCCCAGCCCGGTGGTGCCGTTGTCACCGGTGCGGGTGGCGATTTGTGTGAGTCGGTTGCCCATGGAGATGTCCTTGTTTTACAGCGCACATTGTGTCTGCAGATTGTCGGCCAAGTCCCTCTGACTTGTCTGACACCGGACAGCAAGCCCCGGATTTGGGGCGTAAACTGCGATTTCTAATGCTTGGCGGGCTCGACCTGTCACCACCGGAGACACCCATGAACGCCCCCACCGCCGCCGCCCACCTGGCCCCCGCAGTCGCTCAGCGCGAAGTGCCCGAGGCCTTTTTGCTCGCCCTCAAGGCCCGCTTCAAAGACAACTGCTCCACCGCCCTGGTCGTGCGCGAGCAACATGGCCGCGACGAATCGGCCTTCACGCATGTGCCACCGCCCGCTGCCGTGGTGTTTGCCGAATCCACACAAGATGTGGCCGATGCGGTCAAGCTGTGCGCCCAATACAAAGTGCCCGTGATTCCATTTGGCGTGGGCTCGTCGCTTGAAGGCCATTTGCTGGCCGTGCAAGGCGGGATCAGCATCGACCTGATGCGCATGAACAAGGTCCTGACCATCAACGCCGAAGACCTGACGGTGACCGTGCAGCCCGGCGTGACACGCAAACAACTGAACGAAGAGATCAAGTCCACCGGCCTGTTCTTTCCGATCGACCCGGGTGCCGACGCCACGATCGGTGGCATGAGCGCCACCCGCGCCAGTGGCACCAACGCCGTGCGCTACGGCACCATGCGAGAAAACGTGCTGGCCATGGAAGTGGTGACCGCCGCTGGCGAGATCATCCGCACCGGCACCCGTGCCAAAAAATCCAGCGCCGGCTACGACCTGACGCGCCTGATGGTGGGCAGCGAGGGCACCCTGGGGGTCATCACCGAAATCACGGTCCGCCTGTACCCCTTGCCCGAGGCCGTTTCCGCCGCCATCTGCTCCTTTCCAAGCATCGAAGCGGCGGTGCGCACCGTGATCCAGACCATCCAGCTGGGCGTGCCGATTGCGCGTGTCGAGCTGATCGACCACAACAGTGTGCGCATGGTCAATGCCTACGCCAAGCTGGGCCTGCGCGAAGAGCCCATGCTGTTGATGGAGTTTCACGGCTCGCCTGCAGGCGTGAAAGAACAAGCCGAAACCGTGCAAGAGATTGCCAGCGAGTTTGGCGGAAATGCCTTTGAATGGGCCGTCACCCCCGAAGAGCGCACCCGCCTTTGGACGGCACGGCACAACGCCTACTTTGCCGCGGTGCAAAGCCGCCCCGGCTGCCGTGCCATCAGCACCGACACCTGCGTGCCCATCAGCCGATTGGCCGACTGCCTGCTCGATTCGATCACCGAAACCGATGCCAGCGGTATTCCCTACTTCCTGGTCGGCCATGTGGGCGACGGCAACTTCCACTTCGGCTACCTGATCGATCCGAACAACCCCGAAGAGATTGTCAAGGCCGAAGCCTTGAACCACACGCTGGTGTCTCGCGCCCTGCGTCTGGGCGGCACCTGCACGGGCGAACACGGCATTGGCCTGCACAAGATGGATTTTCTGCGCACCGAGACGGGTGAAGGCGCCATTGACATGATGCGCACCATCAAGCGCGCGCTGGACCCGGACAACATCATGAACCCGGGCAAAATCTTCACGATGTGAGTGGCGACGTGCTCAATTGGGCACGTCCAGCAGCCGACGCACCTCGCTGTGCAGGCGCTCCAACTCGAACGGCTTGAGCAGCAGCCCGTTCAGGCCCGCTTGTTCGAATCGCGCCAGGTCTTGCGCATTGACGTTGGCCGTCAAGCCCAGCACAGGGGTCGCGCTGACACCCGGCTGCATGCTTTGCCGGATAAGGCGTGTTGCCTCGATCCCGTCCATCACCGGCATCACCATGTCCATCAGCACCAGGTCATACCGCGCCCCGGCCTGCAAGGCCTGAACCGCTTTTGAGCCGTCATCGCACTCGTCCACCACACTGCCAGGCCATTGCTGCAATAAGACTGTCCTGGCCAACAACCTGTTGACCCGGTGGTCATCCACCACCAGGAACTTCAACGCCCGCTCGGTCAGCGCCTTCTCGGTCGACGGCGGCGCCAGGCCGGGTTGGGGCATCTCTGGTGTCGGGGCTTGTTCGCCCTGCAGCGGCAGCCAGAACCAAAACCTTGAACCAGCCCCTTCATGGCTTTCCAGCTGCAACTGCCCGCCCAACATCTGCACCAGCCGCTGGCTGATCGTCAGCCCCAAGCCACTGCCCCCGTAACGGCTTTGTATGC
>CAIZSE010000020.1 GCA_903935585.1 uncultured Burkholderiales bacterium
CGAACAGGTGACCGAGGAAGTGACCGAGGAGGAGACCGTTTCCCGCGTGGCAATTTTGCCGACCGTGAAGATCGCGGACCCCGTCTGGGCGATGCGGCCTTCCGCGCCCAGCGTGAGGCGCTGGAACGCGCCGAAATGTCGCTGCGCAAATTGGCGTCCCAGGCCCATGGCGAAACCCTGACGCGTTTGATGACTGCTTGGCAAGAACGCCAGGTCGAAGCTTTGCCCAGCGCGCAAGAACTGGGCCGGGCCATCAATGCCTCGACCCGGCAGGCTTGGGCTCAAGCCGTCGGTGAAGTCCCCAAAGCTCCCGCAGCAACCGCATTACTGCGCCTCGAGATGGCTGCCGAAATCCCGACGCCAGCCGACAACCTGAACGAGCGCCGTGCCCTGCAATTGCAGTTGTTGACACAACGCAACCAGCCCGGTCCCCGCGAAACCTGGGGCCAGGATGTGGCGCAAGTCTTGTCCGGACCGCACGAACCCGCCACGGCGCGCCGTTTGCAAAACGTCTTGAAGAACCTGTTGCGGGGCTGATTCAGGCGCACATCAAGCGCATGGGTGCAAATCGATTCGCACCATGCCGCCCGTGCTGTTTAGCCTGAACACCTGCGCCCGAAAGGGCGGATGGTCAAGCGACCAGTCGCTCAAGACATGCCGTTGCGCGTGTCCCAGCGCATGGTCGGCTGGCCGGTGCGTGTGGCCGTGCACCAGCCGATCAGCTTGCGCTTGTGCCAGCCAGAAAAGGCTCATGTCCAGGTCCGCATCAGCAAAGCTCATGCCCTCGTGCTTTTGCGACTCGCTCAGCGCACGCAAGCTGCGCGCAAATTCCTGGCGTTCGGCCAAAGGCTTGGCCAAAAAGGCTTGTTGCCACTCGGGGCTGCGGGCCTGCAGCCGAAAAGCCTGGTAGGGCTTGTCATCCAGGCAAAGTGCATCGCCGTGGGTGAGCAAAATGCGTTGAGCAGAAAGCTCAAGCAACGTGGGGTCGGTCAATGGCTGCACGCCACACCGAGCCAAAAATTCGGGGCCGACCAAGAAATCACGGTTACCGGGCATGAAAGCCACATGCGCACGTTGAGCGGTCTGGCGCAATACGTCTGCGCAGGCTTGCAAGAAGGGGTCTTGGGCTGCAGCGTCGTCACCGACCCAGACCTCGAACAAATCACCCAAAATCAACACCGCATCGGCAGGGGTGCTGGCCATGTAGGCGCGCCAGGCTTCAAATGTGGAGGTCTCGGACGCTTGCAAATGCAGGTCCGAGATCAGGTCCACGGTGTGCCATGCTGCAGGCGCTTTCAGCAAGCCGATGTTCGGTGTGGCTGTGCGCAGATCTGCAGACATGGCGCAGCGCGTCAGATGGCAACGGCTTTTTCGATCACGACGTCAGCGTTGGGCACATCGCCGTGGCCGCCTTTGCTGCCGGTTTTCACGCCTTTGATTTGGTCTACGACTTCAGTGCCCTTGACCACTTTTCCGAACACGGCGTAACCCCAACCTTGCATGGACGGCGCTGTGTGGTTCAAAAAGTCGTTTTTGGCCACGTTGATGAAAAACTGGGACGAGGCCGAATGGGGCGCCGAGGTGCGGGCCATGGCCAAGGTGTACTCGTTGTTCTTCAGGCCGTTGTTGGCTTCGTTTTCGATGGTGGCATCGGTGGGTTTTTGCGACATGCCGGGCTCAAAGCCGCCGCCTTGAACCATGAAGCCGGGGATCACACGGTGAAAAATCGTGTTGTCGTAGTGACCCTTGTTCACATAGGCCAGAAAGTTTTCTGTGGACTTGGGTGCTTTTTCGGCATCCAGTTCGATTGTGATGACGCCGTAGCCTGTCACGTGCAATTCAACTTGAGGGTTGGTCATGGTTTATTTCAACAAAGTGATGGATTGGATGAGGACCGGTGTCCGGGGGACATCGGAGGGAAAAGGACCGCCCGCACCTGTTGGGGTGGTCCTGATTTTTTGGACCACGTCCATGCCGGACGTGACTTTGCCAAAAACGGTGTAGCCGAACAGTTGGGGTGAGTTCAGCAATTGAGCGCGTGCTACTTTTTCGTAAACGCGGCCTTGGTATTCAAATTTGGCAACCGGGTCACCATCAGGGATCGGGGTGGGGTCCAGAAAAGCGTTGTCCACCACGTTGATGAAAAACTGCGAGGTGGCCGATTGCGGGTCGTTGGTGCGGGCCATGGCCAGCGTGCCGGTGGTGTTTTTCAAACCAGCGGCCAGCGACAAGCGTCCTTCGTGTTGAACGGGGGCGCGGGTTTTCTTTTCTTTGTACTGGGCGTCATAGCCGCCCCCTTGCACCATGAAGCCCGCAATCACCCGGTGAAAGACCGTGCCGTCGTAGTGCTTGTCGTTCACGTACTGAAGAAAGTTGGCCACGGTTTTGGGGGCTTTGTCGGCGTACAACTCGGCTTCGATGTCACCTGCCGACGTGCTGATCCGCACTTTGCTGATGCCGCCGACTTGGGCATGACAGACCAGGGGCATCGCCATGGGCAAGGCGATCATCAGCGCGAAAAAAGAGGTCAAAAAGCGAAAACGGTTCATGGGGTCTTTCGAACGGGTGCGTGGTATCTCAAGGTGCCGTTGACTTCAAAAGTTGTTCGGCGGCCAGTCGTTTTGCCGCAGCGCGAGTTTGCGACGGGACGCCTTGGCTGGCGCTTTGGTAGGCCTGAATGGCCAGGGCCATGTACACATCACCCAGATTTTCGAGGGCTATGGCGTAATCAGGTCGCGCCCGCACAGCGGCTTGCAAGGCCACCAAGGCCTCAGCGTAACGGTTTTGCCGGGCCAGCAGTGCCGCGAGGTTGTTGTGCGGTTCGGGCAATTCTGGAAAAGACTGCGTTAAAGACTGCAAGGTTTCCATGGCCGCTGCGGTCTGACCTTGTCCATCCTGAATGCGGCTGAGCAATAAACGCATTTGCGGGTCTGTGGGACGGCTCTTGAGGTGTGCTTCGGCTTGAGTTTGGGCTTTTGCCCACTCGCCGGCCCCGACCAGCCGGTTGACATCGTTGTAGGCGTCCGCTTTGACGCCCACACTGAACAACAGCAAAAGACTGGAGAATACAAACGATGTTAGAGATTGCATGCGCGCCAAAAGTATCTGATCCGGGCTCCAGCAACAGAGCGCAAATGGCCCTGTCGGGGATATACTGAAGCTTCATTGTAGCGGAGGCCATTCGGCTGCCACGCTGCTGGCAAGGCCTTTTGCCCATGCACAAGGCGAGCGCTTTCAAGCTGAATTTCTGCATCCCTGCTGCCCACCAGACCCTGATGCTGGTGGTTGTTTTTTTGGTCTTTTGGTTTTCAAAATATCCTTGATCTGACATGAGTCTGCGCATCTTCAACACGCTGAGCCGTGCTGTCTCCGACTTTTCACCCGCCGAGTCAGGCCATGTGCGCATGTACGTCTGTGGCATGACCGTGTACGACCTGTGCCACCTGGGCCATGCCCGTTCGATGATCGCCTTTGATGTGGTGCAACGCTGGCTCAAGGCCAGTGGTTACCGGGTGACCTATGTGCGCAACGTGACCGACATCGACGACAAAATCATCAAGCGTGCCGTAGAAAATGGCGAATCCATCCGCCATCTGACCGATCGCATGATCGATGCGCTGCACCAGGATGCCGATGCCTTGGGCATTGAGCGCCCGCAGCATGAACCCCGTGCCACCGACTATGTGCCTCAAATGTTGAGCATGATCGGAACGCTGGAGCAAAAAGGCCTGGCCTACCGTGCAGGCAACGGCGATGTGAACTATGCAGTGCGCAAGTTCCCCGGCTACGGCAAGTTGTCGGGCAAATCACTCGACGAACTCCATGCCGGTGAACGCGTGGCGGTGAACACGGAAGAGGGCGCCAAGAACGACCCGCTCGACTTCGTGCTTTGGAAAAGCGCCAAACCCGCCGAGCCCGAAGACGTCAAATGGGCCAGTCCTTTCGGCACCGGCCGCCCCGGCTGGCACATCGAGTGCTCGGCCATGGCTTGCGAATTGCTGGGCCAGACGTTTGACATTCACGGTGGCGGGGCCGATCTGCAGTTCCCACACCACGAAAACGAAATCGCCCAAAGCGAAGGGGCCAACGGTCAGCCTCTGGCTCGCTTTTGGATGCACAACGGGTTCGTCAATGTGGACAACGAAAAGATGTCCAAGAGCCTGGGCAACTTCTTCACCATCCGCGATGTCCTGAAAGAATTTGACGCCGAAACCGTGCGCTTTTTCATTGTGCGCAGCCATTACCGCAGTGCGCTCAATTACAGCGACGTGCACCTGAACGACGCCAAAGGCGCCCTGAAACGCCTCTACACCGCTTTGCAAGCCGTGCCGCCGGCCGATGTCGCCATCGATTGGGCCGACCCGATGGCCGCACGGTTCAAGGCGGCCATGGACGAAGACTTTGGCACGCCCGAAGCCGTTTCTGTGCTGTTTGAGCTGGCCAGTGAGATCAACCGCTCCGGCTCGGCAGAGCGATCGGGCTTGCTCAAGTCACTGGGTGGCTTGCTGGGTTTGTTGCAAACCGAGCCCACCGTTTATTTGCAATCGGGCGCCGGTCTCGACGAGGCGGCCATTCAGGCGCTCATTCAGGCCCGTGCCGACGCCAAAAAGGCCAAAAACTTTGCCGAGGCTGACCGCATTCGCAACGATTTGCTGGCGCAGGGCATTGTGCTGAAAGATGCCGCAGCGGGTACGACTTGGGAGTCTGCACAATGACCACAGCGAACTTGAACACGGTGGTACCCGTGACACCCGCTTACTGGGCCGAGGCCTGCGCGCATCTGGCCAAAAAAGACCGGGTCATGAAAAAACTGATCCCCCAGTTTGGGGATGCCATTCTGGAAACCAGGGGCGATGCGTTTGTGACCCTGGCGCGCTCTATCGTGGGCCAGCAAATTTCGGTCAAGGCCGCGCAATCGGTCTGGGACCGTTTTTCAGTGCTGACCAAACGTTTGTCGCCCGCTGCCGTGCTCAAGCTCAAGGTCGACGACATGCGGGCTGCAGGTTTGTCGGCCCGCAAGGTCGAATACCTGGTGGACCTGGCCATGCACTTCAGTTCGGGCACCGTGCACGTCAAGGCCTGGCAAGAGATGGAGGACGAAACCATTGTTGAGGAGTTGGTGACCATCCGGGGCATTGGCCGATGGACGGCCGAGATGTTTCTGATCTTCCACCTCATGCGCCCCAATGTGCTGCCGCTGGACGATGTGGGCCTGATCAATGGCATCAGCCGCAACTATTTTTCGGGTGAGCCCGTCAGCCGCAGCGACGCCCGGGAAGTCGCCCAGGCCTGGAGTCCTTATTCGACTGTGGCAACTTGGTATATTTGGCGCTCGCTGGATCCCGAGCCCGTAGCCTATTGAGGGCTGGACGAGGCGTCCACCCGGTTTTGAAAAGAGGAGTAAAACTTGGCCAAAAAAACATTTCTCGACTTTGAGCAACCCGTTGCCGAACTCGAAGCCAAGATCGAAGAGTTGCGTTACGTGCAAAGCGAATCGGCGGTCGACATCACCCTCGAAATCGACCAACTGAGCAAAAAAAGCCAGCAGCTGACCAAAGACATCTACAGCGATCTGACCCCTTGGCAGATCACCAAGATCGCACGTCATCCCGAGCGCCCTTACACGCTGGACTACATCCAGGGCATCTTCACCGACTTTGTTGAGATGCATGGCGATCGCCACTTTGCCGATGACTTGTCGATTGTGGGCGGTCTGGCCCGTTTCAATGGCCAGGCCTGCATGGTGCTGGGTCAGCAAAAAGGGCGCGACACCAAAGAGCGCACCATGCGCAACTTCGGCATGAGCAAGCCCGAGGGCTACCGCAAAGCCCTGCGCCTCATGAAAACTGCCGAGAAGTTCAAGCTGCCCGTGTTCACCTTTGTGGACACGCCAGGCGCTTACCCAGGCATTGATGCCGAAGAGCGCGGCCAGTCCGAAGCCATCGGCCGCAACATTTTCGAGATGGCCCAACTGGAGGTGCCGATCATCACCACCATCATTGGTGAGGGCGGCTCGGGCGGCGCTTTGGCCATCTCGGTCGCCGACCAGGTGCTGATGCTGCAATATTCTGTTTACTCGGTCATCAGCCCCGAAGGCTGTGCGTCCATTCTGTGGAAGACCAGCGATAAAGCCGAGGTCGCTGCCGAAGCCCTGGGCATCACAGCGCACCGCCTGAAGGCCTTGAACCTGGTCGATAAAATTGTCAACGAACCCGTGGGCGGTGCCCACCGCGACACCGATCAGATGGTGTCCTTTCTCAAGCGTGCCTTGGGTGATGCCTGGCGCCAGGTGGCTGACCTCAAGCCCAAAGAGCTGCTGGAGCGCCGCTACGAACGCTTGAACAGCTATGGCCGGTTCACCGATACCAAAGCCGGCAAATAAACGCTGAGGCGTATCGCTCGGCTGCAGACATGGCTCAAACCCCCGAACAGGCCCTGGCTGATTTCAGCCCGGGCCTTCCTTTTGCAGTGGCATTGAGTGGGGGCGCCGACTCCACAGCATTGCTGGTGGCTTGTGCCCAGCGCTGGCCGGGGCAGGTGAGGGCGGTACACATTCACCATGGCTTGCAAGCGGCGGCTGATGACTTTGAGCGCCATTGCCAAGCGCTGTGTCAACAACTCGATGTGCCTTTTTCGGTGCGCCGCGTGCAGGCTGGGCACGCCCCAGGTCAAAGCCCCGAAGATGCGGCCCGCAAAGCCCGCTATAAAGCGCTGGCCGAAGCGGTGCAAACCGAATGGCCTGAGGTCAAGGACATTGCTTTGGCCCAGCACGCGGATGACCAGATCGAGACCTTGCTGATCGCCTTGTCGCGCGGATCGGGCTTGCCCGGTTTGGCCAGCATGCCTGCACACAAGCAGCGTCTGGGCTTGCACTGGCACCGGCCCTGGTTGACAGTCCCCGGTATGGCATTGCGTGACTGGCTGCAAGCGCAGGGCCAGGGCTGGATCGAAGACCCCACCAACACCGACGAAAACTTCACCCGCAACCGCATCCGTGCCAAAGTCTTGCCCGCTCTGGCCGAAGCACTGCCGGCTTTTCGCGACACGTTTGCCCGCAGTGCTGCCCATGCCGCGCAAGCGCAAGAGGTCTTGAATGAGGTGGCCGAGCAAGACCTCGGGCAAATCGGCGTTCCACCTTGCATTGAGGCCCTGCAGCAACTGAGCCGTGCCCGCCAGGCGCTGGTGCTGCGCCACTGGTTGCAAAGTCAGCACGCCACCACACCCAGCACGGCACAACTGACCGAACTGCTCGATCAGGTGGCCGACTGCACCACCCGGGGTCATCGCCTTCATCTGAAAGTGGGGCAGGGCTTTGTCAGGCGAGAGGGCCTCAACCTGGTGTGGCATTCGTCCTGACGCCAATGGCTTTTTGGCGGTCTATGCTTTAAAACCCTGACAACCCATAGGTACAATCGATGTGTTTTGCCGGGGTGTACCCCTTCTTGATTTTTCTTTTCAAAACTACACATGGCTTTGTTCGTTCATAAATACGGCGGCACCTCGATGGGCTCGACCGAGCGCATCCGCAATGTCGCCAAGCGCGTGGCCAAATGGGCGCGTGCTGGCCATCAAATCGTGGTGGTCCCAAGCGCCATGAGCGGCGAGACCAACCGCTTGCTGGGCCTGGCCAAAGAGTTGGCCCCTGCCAAGCCCAACGAGGCCTTCAACCGTGAACTCGACATGCTGGCTTCCACGGGTGAACAGGTTTCTTCGGCTTTGTTGGCTATTGCCTTGCAGTCCGAGGGCATGCCCTCGGTCAGCTATGCAGGCTGGCAAGTGGCCATCAAGACCAACAACGCCTTCACCAAGGCCCGCATCGAATCGATTGACGATGCCCGCGTCCGTGCCGACTTGAACAATGGCCGCGTGGTCATCATCACAGGCTTCCAGGGGGTGGACGACAACGGCAACATCACCACGCTGGGCCGTGGTGGCTCAGACACTTCGGCTGTGGCCATTGCAGCAGCCATGAAGGCGAGCGAATGCCTGATTTATACCGACGTGGATGGGGTCTACACCACCGACCCTCGGGTCGTGCCAGAGGCCCGTCGCCTGCACACGGTGAGCTTTGAAGAGATGCTCGAAATGGCATCGCTCGGCTCCAAAGTCCTGCAGATCCGCTCGGTCGAATTTGCCGGCAAATACAAAGTGCCCATGCGCGTGCTGTCGAGCTTCACGCCCTGGGACATCGCCATCAACGAAGAAGCCGCATCCGGCACCCTGATCACTTTTGAGGAAGACGAACAAATGGAACAAGCCGTCGTTTCCGGCATCGCATTCAACCGCGACGAAGCCAAAATCTCCGTGTTGGGCGTGCCTGACAAACCCGGCATCGCGTACCAAATCCTGGGTGCTGTGGCCGATGCCAACATTGAAGTGGACGTGATCATCCAGAACCTGAGCAAAGACGGCAAGACCGATTTCAGTTTCACTGTGCACCGCAACGACTACGCCAGGACGATTGACCTGCTCAAGGAAAAAGTCTTGCCCTCTTTGGGTGCCGCAGAAGTCTCTGGCGACGCAAAGATCTGCAAAGTATCCATCGTGGGCATCGGCATGCGCAGCCATGTCGGAGTGGCCAGCAAGATGTTTCGGTCCCTGAGCGAAGAAGGCATCAACATCCAGATGATCTCCACCTCCGAAATCAAGACCTCGGTCGTGATCGACGAAAAATACATGGAACTGGCCGTGCGCGCCTTGCACAAAGCCTTCGATCTGGATCAAGCCTAAGTTATAATTTGCGCACTGGAAACGTGACCGAGTGGCCGAAGGTGCTCCCCTGCTAAGGGAGTATGGGGTGTAGAGCCTCATCGAGGGTTCGAATCCCTCCGTTTCCGCCAGTGACTTCTTTCAATATTTCAATCCTTCAAACGCCTGTTTGCATGTGATTGATCTGATTGACTTTTTTCTTCCAAAGCTTTCCCCGATCTTGAAGAAAGTCACCCTTTGATGTGGTACTCGAACTGTTGAGACGGCTTTCTGCTCAAAACCTCTTGACTTAGCGCGTTCAAAACCTGAATTTGAACCGTACCGATTGCACGCGGTTTTAAGTGATGTTGCCCCGCCAAGATTCATTCGAACAATTTCCAATGCGTTCGGAGCCTCCTCGGGGCGCTCTCAGAACACCCTTCTGACCATGCTGGCTTCCTCGTAGGCCTCAATGCCTTTTAGCCGGTACAAGACCTTCCCAACAATCTTCAAGTACTGCGAGCCCTTGCCGACTGTGAGCCAGCGTTGAAGGCGTGCGACTGAACACACCCAGCGCTCGGCGAGCATTGTTTCGGTCAGAAGCTGGCGGGCAGTTTTGGCCGGGACCTCTGGAACCAGGAGTTGGGGCTCGGGCTTTGGTTTTGAAGGCTGCGGTTTTGGTGATGCCACTGGACAATCCGTGCAGCACGTCACCCATTTAGGTTGCTTGATTCCACCGACGATTGAATTATTACCTTAGCCAGATGGAGTGTGGCGAGCTGAGCCAGGCAAACTTGTGAGTGGGAGTGGGTGCGGCTGAGCGTGCGCTCATTTTGGCGGATCTCGGCCTTGCTGGGCCGGTGGCAACCAGGATCGAATACCTCTGGCGCAAGTAGCCGCCGATTGGCATTTGGCCTAGTCTGGACTACATTTCGGGAAATCCTTAGTACCTGAACCGCGCCAACGATTCACCAATCAATGCCGCCTCTGTCCGAAGCAGGTCTACGAGCCGCTGCCGACGTGCCTCGGTCATCTCCGAAAGGCTGGCGGCAATGCTTAGCGCGCCGACCGGCTCATGCCGTGTTCGTCCAAATGAAACCCCTACTGCGCCGATGCCAGGGATGATGTCTTCCTGGTTGAATCCGTATCCGTGTAGATGCGACCGGGTGAACATCCTGCGGACGGCCGCCACGCGTGCTTCACCCCTTCTTGAGATGCTGTCCATGTTGGACTTGATGATCGACGTCCTGGCGGCAGCCGGCAGCTCGATGAGCATCGCTACTCCGCCTGCCGACAGGCTTAACGCCCTCCGGGTTCCCACATCCACCGTGTAAGCTTTCAGAGCGCGTCTTCCATCCCAGCGACCAATACAGACGGAATCGTTGCCGCTCATCACGCTCAGGAACACGATGTCGCGGGTCTGAGCCGCAAGCGCCGTAAGGCGTGAGCGGGTGATTTCCTGCAGTTCGAAGTGCGGCGCGGCGGCTAGGCCCAGTTCATACGCCATGGGTCCCAGGCTATATCTGAGCGACCCGGGAATACGCACTGCAAGGCGTTCTTCCATCAAGCAGTTGACAAGCCGGTGCACCGTTGAATGGTGCAACGCCGTTTCCTGCGCCAGGTCGGTCAACCGCCACCCGGTGGCAGTGTGTGTGGACAGGAGCCGCAGCAGTAGCGTTGTGCGGCGCACGCTGCGGAGGGGATCCACCGTTGCTTTCGTATTGTTCATCATATGAACATTTTTCAATACGCTGACGGTAAAAGCAAGCAGTAAAGAAGAACAATGGCCTTTTTATTCAAATGGAGTTGCAGATGGCTGATGTCAGAGCCTTGGTGAAAGGCGAATTCGAAGACAGCACCGACGTAGTCGTGCTGGGCGCAGGCGCCGCGGGCATTGCAGCAGCGATCGCCGCCGCGCGGTCCGGGGCGCGTACCACACTGGTGGAAGCCGGGTCGTTGCCAGGCGGGGAACTGATAAGCGGCATGGCTGTCGACGGCGCCCTGAATGCGCGTGGTGAATGGATATTGGGCGGCGTCGGGCGTGAGCTGTTCAGGGAATGTGAAGATGCAGGAGGCTTCGTCGCAGCGCTGAATGATTTCCGGCTGATCTGGTATGTGTGTATCGACCCTGAAGTCATGAAACTTGCCGTCGTGCGCTGTTTGGCGCGCGCCGGGGTGCGCCTGCTGTTGCACACGGTTGCTACTGGGGTGGAGGTTGAAGGTCGTCAAGTGAAGGCGATCCACCTTTTGAACAAGTCGGGCCGCACCCGGCTTGCTGCCCGGTACTTTCTGGACTGTTCGGGCGATGCGGATCTGGTGCGCGCCGCAGGCGGTGAAGTGGTCCAGGGCGGTGTCTACGGGGAGTTGCAGCCAGTGTCGCTAATGTTCAAGATGTCGCAGGTGCAGACAGCTCCATTGCTGCGATTCATGATCGAGCACCCCGAACACTTCGCGCTGGGCGAGAGCGAGGCCATACGCCAGGGCCGCGACGACGCTGCACTTGCGCAAGCAGCTGTCCGACAGGGCCAACCGACCGTGTTCCTCAAGGGAGACGGCCCGCTGTTGTCCGGCGCTATTTCTTCGGGCGCGATGTATCCGACCGCGCTCATCATGATTCAGCCCACCGCCCCGCAACGGGGCGAGGTCTGTCTGAACACGACTCGAATCGGCGAAATCGACGGCACCCGCACGGAAGTGCTGAGCGGGACAGTCAAGCCCCTGGTCGATCAGGTGTTGCAATGCGCGCAATTCATGCGTGCCAATGTTCCGGGTTTCGAGACAGCTGCGTACAGCGGTATTTCCCACCGTATAGGTGTTCGGGAGACCCGACGTATCGTCGGGCGCGAAACGCTGCTGGAAAGTGATGTGCTGGGTGCAAGAAAGCGCTCCGATGCCGTTGCCAAGGGTAGCCACCATGTGGATATCCATCAGTCCGGCGCGGGGCAGATACGAATACCGGTTGCTGGGGGTGGGTCGTACGACATTCCATGGGGATGTCTGCTGCCGCCGGCGCTGGATAACTTGGCTGCGGCGGGGCGCATTATTTCGTCGGATCGCGGGGCCAACGGATCGGCGCGAGTCATGGGTCCATGCCTAGGCATGGGGCATGCGGTTGGCGCGGCTTGCGGATTGGCGATGGCGTCAGGACAAGCCGATCTGGCCAAGGTGCCGGTTGAGGCGCTGCGCGCGCGTCTTCTTTCCGAAGGCGCGATTCTCAATGGAACACACTGAATAAAAGGAAAAATTATGACTTTCAACTTTACCCGGAGGGTGGCGCTTGCGCTGTTCATCGCTTTACCAGCACTGGCGACGATGGCGCAGACGCCCGATGCAAAGCGTGACTACCCGAGCGGTCCCGTCAGGATCATCGTCCCATTCGGCAGCGGCGGACTGACCGATATCCTGGGGCGTGCCATTGCGCAGCACCTGTCTGCGCGGTTCGGTCAGAGCGTCGTCGTGGAGAACAGGACTGGCGCCAGCGGAAACATCGGCGCAGACCTGGTCGCCAAATCCAGACCAGATGGGCAGACGCTGCTCATGGGATCGATCGGAACCAATGCGGTGAACGCACATCTTTTCTCGAAGATGCCTTACGACACTTTGCGCGATTTCTCACCGGTGGCTCTCGTGGCTAGTGGAACTCTTATGCTGGTCACGAATGCGGAGAGGGTACCGGCGACGAACCTAGCCGAACTGATGACTTTCGCCAGGGCGAACCCGGGTTCGTTGACTTATGCGTCGGGTGGGCCGGGCGCTTCGCAGCATTTGGCCGGTGAGTTGTTTAAGTCGATGGCCGGAATCGACATCGTCCACGTACCGTATCGCGGCATCGCGCCCGGCGTTACAGACCTAGTGGGAGGGCAGGTTTCAATGACATTCGATCTTGCGACTGTCGCACCGCATATAAAATCGGGAAAGCTGCGCCCGATCGCTGTAGCTAGCGGCAAACGTTCAGCAGCCTTCCCCGAAGTTCCAACGATGGCCGAAGCTGGCTTACCCGGCTATGAGGCCAGTGCCTGGTACGGCCTGTTTGCGCCAGCGGGAACGCCTACCGCCGTGATCTCGCTCCTCAATGCCGAAGTCAACCGGGCGCTTGCCAGCCCAGAACTTAGGCGCAGCCTAGGTAACCTGGGCGCGGAACCTCTTGGTGGTAGTGCGGCGGATGCCACCGCATTTGTTTCCGCCGAGTACAAGAAATGGGGCACAGTGGTCAAGGCAGCAAAAATCAAAATCGATTGAGCGTCAAATGTGCCGACAGCGGCTATTTCTGCAATGCCGGCAAGGACCCCTGCAGCAATTTGCTGCTGCGCAGTTTGTAAAAGATAGTCTGGCTCTGGGACCTCACGGTCTCGGGCGAGATTTTGAGCTTGGCGGTCAAGCGCTTCTGCTTGAGACCGTTGACTAACAGGCGCACTATTCTGAATTCACGCGTGCTCCACGAATTGACGAAATGCTTGGCGTTTACACACCTTACCAGCGGAAAAAGCAGAGAAACAGTCAGTGGGCTACTGACTCTTGAGTTGTCTGCGATCATTTCACCCGCATCCTTGTCGAAGTCATCTTCTGCTTGATCCTCAAAGACAACTTGCAGGTATTTAAGTGTCAGTAATTAGATCCACAAAATGGACAGTCCAAGATCTTCTGTGAATCGAAAAAATGCAAAAATATAAAGTCTTACCAACATTTAGAATGATGAACTGAACACCAAGAGCTTGATTTGCTTGCCCATCAAAAACTTAGGCGGTTTGTGATGATGCCCTTATTTGGCGTCTTTTTGTGGGTTTGAATTCTTGCTTTTTGTCACCGCCGTGGTCGGCATCTGGCGCGGCGTTCTGTACGACTGCCCATCCAGCGTCAAGCAGTACGCGTTGTGCCTGAGCCGGTCCAACGTGGCCGAGGCCAGCAGCGGGTTGCTCGGGAAGGCCTGATCCCACTCACTGAAGTCCAGATTGCTGGTGATGATGGTGGCTGTGCGCTCGTAGCGCTCGGCAATAAGCTCATGCAAGTCCTCATCCGCTGGTGACCTCAGGGGCTTGAGTCCAAAGTCATCAATGATCAGCACCGGGATGCGGCTGAGCGATTGCAGTTTGCGCTCGTACGCATTGGTGGCCCTCGCCGCGTGCAGCGCCTGCGTCAGGGCCGAGCAGCTGGTGAACAGCACATCCGTGCCCTGGCGCACCGCGCAGTGACCCAGCGCCTGGGCCAAGTGGCTTTTGCCGGTGCCGCTGGGCCCCACGATCAGCACGGGCGAGCACTCGCGCACGTACCGCCCTGTGGCCAGATCGTGCACCAAGGCGCGGTTGAGCTGGGGCAGCCGCTCAAAGTCAAACTGCTCAAGGGTCTTGGTTGACCTGAATTGGGCTTTGCGCAAGCGCATGCCAAAGCTGTTTTGCTCACGGCGGGCGACCTCATCGCTCATCAAGATGGCCAAGAACTCGGTGTAGGCCAACTTGGACTCGATGGCCTGGCGGTTTCGTGCCTCCAGCGAGTCCAGGATGCCAGACAGGCGCAGCTGCTTCAAATGGGGAACCAGTTTGGGGATAGGGTTCATGGGATGCTCTCCTTTGGGGGTTAATGCAGCAGGTCTTGCTGCGGGTGGTGGGGATGGGTGTGGGAATGGGTGCGGGCATCAGGGTCGGCAAACAGGCTGGCGGCATCGCGCACAAACCGGGTCTTGGTGTAGACCGCATCGGTGCTGGTCTGGGGCATCGGCAGCTGATCGGCGTTGGTGCTCAGGATGGTCTTGACGGTGCGGTAATAAGGACTGCCGTGGGCCATGGCCCGGTGACAGGCCGCCTCCAATCGGCCGCTCCCATAGGTCTTGGCCAAACCGATGACGCCTTGTGCGGCGCGCAAGCGCTCCACAATCTTGTCGCTGAGCAACCAGTCGATGACCTGCTGGCAGTGGGGCCCGACCTCGCTGGCTTGCTCGTCCAGCCACTGGCGGTCACGGGCAAAGAACCACTGCGCTTGGGGTGGCAAGTGGTCGGGGGTGGTCACGCGCTGGCCCTTGCGCTGGCCGCGCGGATGGGTGGCCACCAGCACATGACCCTCATACAGGGCCACACAGCCGTCGGTGGCGCGCAGCCACAGCGCCTTGCCCACCAGGGCAAACGGGGCCGAATACATCACATGCTCGAACTTGACGTGGCAGTCTCGGTGTGGGGTGACGGGGTGCCAAACCCCCAAGTCAGGCACTTGCGCAGGCAGGGGTTTCAAAAACGGCTGCTCCAGCGCAAACAGCGCCAGGGGCTGCTGGCGTGTGGTGCCGTGGGTACGCTGGCCCGCCTCTTGCAGCACCCAGGTCTTGGCCTGGGCGTTCAGGTCGGCCAGGTCGCGGAACTCGCGGGTGGCCAGGAAGTTGCCTTTGACGTACTTGACGCCGGACTCCACGATGCCCTTCTTCTGCGGGTCATGTGGCGGGCACGGGTCAATCTTGAAGTCATAGCCTTCGGCGCACTCGGCATACGAGCGCTGGACCTGGGGGTCAAAGCGACAGGCTTTGATGATGGCGCACTTGGCGTTGTCGATGATGACGCGCTCGGGCACGCCGTTGAACCACTCAAAGGCGCGGCGGTGGCAGCCCAGCCAAGTGGCTACGGTCTGATCCCAGACGAACTCCAAGTACTGGTGGCGCGAGTGGCACAGCGTCATGACGAAGGCCCAAGTGCGGCGCATCTGGCCATCGGGGTGCCTCAGGAATGGGCCAGCGCCAAAGTCGACCTGGGCGGCCTCGCCGGGCTTGAAGGACAGGCGCACGGTCAAATCGGTGCGGGGCAGCTCCTGCTGGATGTCCCGTATGAGGCGATAGACGGACGAGTAGCTGCCTTGGAACTGATGCTCGCGCACGAGGGCGGCGTGAATGGCCTTGCCCTCAACGCCAGAGGCCATCCAGCGGGTGACCGCCTCGCGCCAGGGCTGGGCTTTGGAGACGGTGCTGGCGGCACGCTTGGGTTTTGAGGCCAGGCTTTGGGCGATGGTGGGCACATCGGGCAGTGGCGCGTTGGGCTCAAGCCAGCCCAAGCTGAGCGCCAGAGCGCGAAACTGGGCGACTTTGACGCGGCCCATGAGGCCCAGGCGGGCAACCTCGCGGTCACGGTCGCCTGCGCGCAGGCGTATGAGGACGTTTCGGAATTCATGCATCTCGATCTTTCTGCGGCCCATCCATTGCTCCTGAACAAAAGGTTCAGAAGGTAATGGCGGTGAGCCGGGTTGGAGATGTCTGTTGAGCGGCGGCTGGCTCCTATATGCCGAAATTCAGCTGGCCTGTAAGTGCCGAAAACGCACTGGCTCCTATATGCCGAAAACGGGGTGGCTCCTAAATGCCGAAACCGGATTGGACTCTATATGGTGAAAAGTGACACCATGTAAGTTCACCGCCAACAGCACCTGCGCCATCACCCGGTCCCCTCCTGGGTGTTTGAGTAATTGACGCTGCAACTCCAACAAGGGCTGGGGCATTTCCCTGAATGGGGCGCCATTGCGCAACGCCCCAGGCTTGCGCTCGACCAAGGCAATGTAGTGCTGCCAGTCGTAAATGGTTTGATCCCGTCCAAAGTGACGCTCCACCCGGGCACTGTGCCCATCGAGCCCCACCACCAACAAGTACTCCGGGTAGACGCGCAAACTCACCACCCCATGCACCCACTCGCAAGGCACGCTGTAGCGGTTGCGTTGGTACTGAATCAGCGATGTAGAGGTCACCCGAATCGGTTGTTCAACGTACCCATCAAAGGGCTTGGGGCAAGGCATCAAGCGGCTCGCCTCATCTTGCCAAACATCGGCAATGCTCAGCTCTGGCCACTCTGGGTGTGCCAACTCTTGCCAGGCATCTTGGCAGGCACGCTGGAGCCAGTCATTGAGCTCGGCCAGACTGCTCCAGCGCCGCTCAGTGACCTCGCGAACCACACCTCGCCTGCGGTCTTGCACGTTCTTCTCGACGATGCCCTTCTCCCACCCAGCCGCACGGTTGCAAAACTCGGGATCAAACAAATAATGCCCCGTCATCGCCTCAAACCGCGCGTTGACGCTGCGCTGCTTGCCCTTGCCAATCTTGTCCACCGCCGTCTTCATGTTGTCGTAAATGCCCCGTTTGGGCACGCCGCCAAACACAGCAAAGCCCCTGGCATGGGCGTCAAACAGCATCTCATGGGTTTGCGTGAAGTAGGCCACCAGTAAGAACGCCCGACTGGCGGCCAGTTTGATGTGCGCCACCTCCAATCGGCGGCGCAACCCTCCAATGAAGGCGTACTCACAGCTCCAGTCAAACTGGAAGGCCTCTCCCAGCTCAAAGTGCAGCGGCACAAACCCCACGTTCTTGGGTGCATGGCTTTGCTCATGCTTCCAGCGCCGAGCAAACCGGTACACCGGCGTCGAACTACCGCCGTAGCCCATGGCGCGCAGAGCCTCAAACAAGGCCTTGACGCCACGTCGCTCGCGCTTGTTACGGTGGCTGTCGGCTTTGAGCCAAGTGACAAGTTGCTCCTTGTACGGGTCCAGCACACTGGCTGAGGTCTGCCGAACAGGATATTGGGGCTCAACCATCTCAGGCTCGCTGAGCCATTTGGTGGCCGTGTTTCTGGAAATTCCAAGCCTGAGGCTGGCTTGGCGCACTGACAGGCCATCTCGCAAGACGAGGCGGCGCAATTTACTCAAAGTTCCCACGTTGATCACTCCCGGCCACCCTTGCTCAAAAAATGAGCAGGATAGGCCAATGAAGTGGCTCAAATTTGGATGCAAATTCCCATCAAAGTGGCTCAATTTTTAAAGCCAATCAACATACCATACCTGATGTAAACAGCCTGCTAGAACAGGCTTATGCTGTAAACTATCAAATTCGCTCGTTGAATATTTTGGCAGAACTGGCCACATTGGATATTAAAAAAGCAAATGCTCAACACTATCCAAGTTTAGATTTCAAGGTGATAGTTTCTCAGTCAATGCAGCACTTAATTTCTGCAAACGCGTCTCAAACCGATTCGCGTAATAACCAAGTTGGCGTTTATCTGACGATCCCACTCTACTCTGGCGGCATCATTTCTTCCAAAGTACGAGAGGCGATCTACAACTTCGATAAGGTCTCCAACGACCTTGAAAATGCCAAACTGAGCATTCAGGAGGATATTGAGGGGAATCACACTCGGTGGAAATTGGGTATTGCCCAAATCGAAGCACTAGAAAAGGCCATAGTGTCCAGTGAGGCAGCCCTGAAATCTGTCAATACAGGCTATGCACTCGGTGTCAGAATTGGGTTGGATGTGTTCACTGCCCAGCAGCAAGTCATTCAACTTAAAAAAGACCTGCTAAAAGCCAAGTACGATACCTTGATGAGCATCTTAAAGATTAAAACCGCTTTGGGTCAAAATAACATTGATCTTTTTTAAGGGATGCCGATGCTGCGCACATTCATTGCACTCACACTTTTATTGTCAGCCATTGCATCCTACGCACAGCGGCGTGACAACCCTGACGCAACCGTCCTCAATCGAGCTAAGTTAGTAAGCCAAACTGACCGCGTGGAAGTTTATCGTGATGATGTCGATGTGGAAGAGGCGTTCGCGGTCGCCGTAGATCAGCTGTATGGTGCAATTGAAGATAAGTTAGGGCAAAAATTTGATACCGTCACACTGGGGGAAAAAATCAAGGTCGTCGTGTCTAACCACGTGCGTGTTTCTCACGTTTGGCGTGGTTACCAACACATGAATGATCCGAAAGCTGTGGTATTTCTTAATACGCGAGCATACAACGGATTTAAGTCAAAAACCAATGCAACTCTGGTTCATGAGATGACGCATCTTTTTACTTGGCGGTATAACAGCCATAGTCTACGTGAGGGCATCGCGGACTACATAGCTAGAGCAGTGATGCCCAATACAGCTGTGGGACCCAACGAGGCAAATACTGTACCGATCAAAGTGGACTGGGCTTTCAAGTACTTGGGCTCCAATCTTCCAGCTCCTCCAGAACTTACGTCTGATTCAGAGTTCCGCAAGAGTTATTATTTTTCGAGTTATGTTTTCGTCAATGCACTTGTTGAAAGAAGCTCGATGGCAAATTTTTTGAAGTTTTATAACGGTGTTTATTCGGATGCAATTTTCGAATCGACCTTCAAGGTTACACGGCTAAATTTGATCTGCGAGCTGAAGTTGGGAACGGATTGTAAATGAATATACCCATTAATCCTGAATCCGTGAATTCATTGTGGTAAATCCTGATTTACTCATATAAATCAATGACTTAGGTGTAAAATTTGACTCACCCTGAAGGTGAGAGCGAAGATGACCGACTTCATTATCAAAAAGCTGCCGTACGACCTCAGTTCCCCCGCGGGTCTGGCATTTATTGGC
>CAIZSE010000021.1 GCA_903935585.1 uncultured Burkholderiales bacterium
ACCCAGGCCATGGACAGCGCTTGCGGCAAGCGTTGGTAAATGGCGATTTCGCGCCGACACAAAGGGCAGGAGCCATCAAAGTACACCGTCAAAAGTGGCAGCGCACCTGGCAGCACACCGGGCTGAGCACTTGGCAGGGCTTGGCTCATGCGGCCAGGTCTCCACGCGCCAGCAAGCGCCCTTGGCGGTCCACCAAAAAGCCTTCACCCAGACCGGGGTAGGCACTGGTCAGCCCGGTCATGATGACCTGGTGCGTGACCCACACTTCGGTGCGCCCGGCAGGCATGGCCAGCAAGCGCTCGCGCAAGGCCTTGAGCTGGGCGCTTGCATCACCCTGGCCCGCAAAGGTGCTGTTCAGGGCCGGCAAGTCTTCATATTGGCCAAACGCCAGCCGGGCTGTGTCCTGGCAACGGCACCATTGGCTGCTGCGCACGGCATCGGGCTTGAAACCATGGGCCTGCATCCAGGCCGCTAAACCGCGCGAGGCTTTGCGGCCCGCTTCGCTCAGGTTGCGCTGGGTGCTGCACTGGCCCAACACAAAACCCGGCGGGTCGCCCAAACCCGCTTCGGTCGCGGCATGGCGAATCAACAACACGCCCCCCTCACGCCGCCACAGCCGTGTCAGCTCGGCCAGAGCACCCGTATTGGCCGCTTGCGCCCAGACCGGCAAAGCCAAAGAGGCCAACATCGGGGCCGCCGCAGCCGTGCTCAGGCTGGCCAGCATGGCCCTGCGGTGCAAAAGTTGGGCGGTGTGTTCGCTCATGACAAACGCCTGCGGCTCAGGACACTTCGCCCGAGGCGATGCGGCGCAAGGCCTGCTCGAACACCTCGACCGGCTGCCCACCCGAAATCAGGTGCTTGTCGTTGATGATGACTGCGGGCACCGAACGGATGCCCGCTTGCGCGTAAAACTGCTGGCGTTCGCGCACCTCGGCGCTGTGGGCATCGCTGTCCAGCACCGCTTGGGCGGCGGCCACGTCGAGCCCTGCTGCAGCCACAGCCGCGAGCAAGACCTGGGCGTCTTCGATGCACTCTGCGCGGCCTTGATAAGCCTGCAAGAACGCTTTTTTCAGGGCGTGCTGGGCGTCTGCACCCTGGCCTTCGGCCCAGTGCAGCAAACGGTGGGCATTGAAGGTGTTGTAAACGCGGCCACGACCACCGATGTGAAATTCGAACCCGACCTCGGCCCCCCGCGCAGCAATCGTCTGGCGAATCTGTGCCTGCTGCTCGGACGTCGAGCCGTATTTTTGGGTCAGGTGCTCGCCCAGATCCTGCCCGCCCGGGGGCATGTGGGGGTTCAGCTCAAAGGGCTGGAAATGCAGATCGGCCTGCACATCCCCCTGCAGGCGCTCGAGTGCCATCTCGAGGGCCCCCAAACCGACCGCACACCAGGGGCAGGCGATGTCGGACACGAAATCAATTTTGAGGGTGGTCATGGGCAGGGTCTTGAAGGGCTAAAAAAAGGGGCGAATGTGGCTATTTTCCACGCGTCAGCCAATGGCCGCTGGCGGTCGGTCACAAAAGCCCAGCGCGCACAGGGACGGGGCCTCAAGCCCTCAGGCTCTCCAGCAATGCGGCATGGAATGGCTCGGGGGCTTCGTATTGCACCCAATGCCCGGCGGCGGGCACGGTGTGCCATTGCCCCCAACGGCTCGACACGCCTTGCATGGCCGATTGCAGCTCGGGCAGGAGGCCACGGTACAAGGCATCGTGCTCGCCATAAATGGCGCTCACCGGCACCTGCAGCTGGGGCAAAGTGCGGGCCACGATGTCGGTAGACGACAGGCGGCGGCGTGGCATGCGGTCGCGCTGCACATTGGCCGTGTGCAAGGCCAAGGCCAGGGTGTCCAGGCTTTCGGCTTGCTGCAGCATCAAGGCCATCAGGTTGTGTCGGTGCACCTGTTCTTGCGCCTCGGGAGTGGTCAAATGCCGCCACCCCTTTAGCGCAATGCGCTCAGGCACCTTCAGGCCCATGCCCGGCGCACCCACCAGCACCAAGCGGGCGGCATCCTGGGGGTAATCGGCCAGCCACAAGGCGGCGGCCATGCCGCCAAATGAAAAACCCACCAGGCTCACAGGCCCGGCGCAAACACCATCGGCCTGCAGTTGCATCAGGCCCGCGTGCAAATGGGCGGGCAAAGCGTCCACATCGTTGCAGCCTGCGGGCAAGTCCGAGTCGCCAAAGCCGGGCAAGTCGGGCACCAGCACACGCCAGCCGGCATGGACAAGGGGGGCGATGTTGCGCACCCAGTGCGTCCAGCTGCCGCTGCCACCGTGCAACAACACCACCGTGGGTTGCAGGGGCTCGCCCCAGGAATGCCAGACCGTGGCGGTGCCGTTCAGGCGGGTTTCCAGACGCTGGGCTTTGGCCAGCGCATGGCTCAAATCAGGGGGCAAAAAATCGGGCAACACGGTACAACTCATGTCGGAATTCATGGCAATGTTCATGGCGAAATCGGATGCGCAAGCGGATGAAATCTGAATGAACTATGGGGTCTGCACATGGCGCGGATGCTGCAAACGCCAGACCTTGTAAGCCGCTGCTGTGGCCACGGCACTGGTCAGGCAACTGACCAAAAACACACTTTGCAGGCCCCAGCGCTCGCTGATCACACCGCCCACCAAGGCCCCCAATACGCCCGGAAACCCGTAAGCCACCACGGTGTAAAGCGCCTGTCCGCGCCCACGCAAACGGCCCGGAAAATGGTGCGAAATCAAGGCGATGCACACCGTGTGGTGCGTGGCAAAGGTGATGGCGTGCAGGGTCTGCGCCAGCAGCAACACCCACAAGACATCGGCCCACGTAGCGGTCAGCCCCATGCGCAGCAACATGGTGACCGAACACAGCACCAGCCAGCCGGTCAACGAAACACGGGGCAACCAGCGCGACTGGGTAAAAAACCACACCACCTCCACCGCCACCGACACGGCCCACAGCACACCGATCATGGTTTTGCTGTAGCCCAGCGAATCCAGGTAGAGCGAGAAAAACACGTAAATGCCGATGTGCGAAAGCACATGAAAAAACGTGGAGGCAAAGAACCACTGCACCGGTCTTTGACTCAGCACGGGCCCCACCGGCACATGCACATGCACATGGTGCGCGGTTTCCTTGATGTCCGGCATCCACCAGACACTCAGCAACACCGCCCCCAAAGTCAGGACCGTCCAGCCCGGAAAATGCCGCATGCCAAAAGCCTCGAACCAGGCCCCCGCCAAAAACACGGTCACCAGAAACCCCATGGACCCCCACAAGCGAACACGCCCATAGCGTTTGGTGTCAAAAGCCCCACCCTGACTGACCAGGTGGGCCATGGCCGCTTCACTCATGGGCATCATCGAACTGGTGTGGGTGAACATGACCAACAAGACCAGGCCCAGCCCCAAAGGGCCCCAGTCCAGAAACAGCAAACAGGCTGTTGCAAAGGCCACGCCAGCCCCAATGCGCAACAACTTCACGCGCTCGCCGGTGCGGTCGCTCAAGGCGCCCCAGGCGTAGGGCGCAAACAAGCGGGTGCCCGCCTGCACGGCCGTGAGCAAGCTGATGGTCAGCAAGCTCAGGCCCATGTCTTTCAGCCACAGGGGCAGGTAGGGATTGAAAAACCCGATGTGGGCGAAATAACTGGCCGAGAGTGCGGCAAACGGCAAGAGCTGGCGGCGTTGCGTCATGCCTTATGGCTTGACCGCGGCGATGGGGGCCAATGTGTGCTCAACATCGCCACACTGGGCGCGGTGCTGCAAGGCGTGTTCCATGACCACCAGGGCCAGCATGGCCTCGGCAATCGGCGTGGCCCGGATGCCCACACACGGGTCGTGGCGGCCTTTGGTGATGACTTCGGTGGGCTGGCCATTCGAGTCAATCGAATCGCGGGGGATCAATATCGAGCTGGTGGGCTTCACGGCAATCGACACCTCGATGTCTTGACCGGTGCTGATGCCCCCGAGCACGCCACCGGCGTTGTTGCCGACAAAGCCTTGCTGCGTCAGGGTGTCACCGGCGGTGCTGCCTTTTTGGGTCACGCAAGCAAAACCAGCGCCGATCTCCACGCCCTTGACCGCGTTGATGCCCATCATCGCGAACGCGATGTCGGCATCGATCTTGTCAAACAGCGGCTGGCCCAGGCCAACCGGCACGCCACGGGCCACCACGCGCAAGCGGGCACCGCAAGAATCGCCCGACTTGCGCAGCGCGTTCATGTAGTCCTCGAGCGCCGAGACATCGGCGACCGGGGCAAAAAACGGGTTGGCCTGCACATGGTCCCAGCTCTCAAAACCAATCGGCATGTCGCCGATCTGGGTCATGCAGCCCACAAACGTGGTGCCGAATTTTTCTTTCAGCCATTTTTTGGCCACGGCTCCTGCGGCCACCATGGGCGCAGTCAGGCGGGCCGATGACCGGCCGCCGCCACGCGGATCACGCAGGCCGTACTTGCGCCAGTAGGTGTAGTCGGCATGCCCCGGACGGAAGGTCTGCAGGATGTCGCCATAGTCCTTGCTGCGCTGGTCGGTGTTCTGGATGAGCAGGCAAATCGGGGTGCCGGTCGTCAGGCCCTGGTAAACGCCCGAGATGATCTGCACCGCGTCGGGTTCGTTGCGTTGGGTGACGAATTTGCTGGTGCCGGGCCGGCGTCGGTCCAGGTCGGGCTGGATGTCGGCCTCAGACAGAGGCATGCCCGGAGGGCAGCCGTCGATCACGCAGCCAATGGCCGGGCCATGGGATTCACCAAAGTTGGTGACCGAGAAGAGATTTCCGAAGGTATTGCCGCTCATGGGGTGGGATTATCCCAGAGCGGG
>CAIZSE010000022.1 GCA_903935585.1 uncultured Burkholderiales bacterium
AAAACCACCAGAAAATCCACGAAAGTGAACTTTTGATGAATTGCGGATGGCTGGTTCGGTTGGATCCACAGACTATTGGGAGAATATCGCAGTAACTCAGGCGGAAAACTGGGTGGCGGGTTTCGAGGTCACGGATTCACCTTAGTGTTATCAATGAAAAGTTCAAGGCTGCTTCTCTTGAGCGACTGACTGTTGAAGCCGATAACCCATCGCCCGATACCCAATTTGTCGTTTGTCCCACATCCGCAGCAGCGCCGGATGGCCGGTATCCACAAAGTCGATGATCCGCACGTCGGTCTTGCCCGCATGTTCACGGTGCAGACGCCCTGCATACTGCTGTAGCGTGCCCTTCCAGGACACTGGCATGGCCAATACCAGCGTGTCAAGCGGCGGGTGGTCAAAGCCCTCGCCAACCAGCTTTCCGGTGGAAAGCAGGACGCGCGGTGCGTTGGGCGGCAGTACATCCAGATCTGCTACCAGCGCAGCACGCTGCTTCTTGGGCATTCGCCCATGCAAGACGAACAGTGGCGGCTGGAGGTCGGCAAGCGCTACCTTGATGGCATCAAGGTGCTCTGTGCGCTCTGTCAGGACCAACACCTTGCGACCCCGGGTGACGGCATCACGGACCTCGGCCGCAATCGCGGCTGTGCGATCCCTATCGTTTACCAGATGCCGAAAGACATCCTGAATACCGGCGTCGACTGGTATATCTATCCGCTCATGGCGTGAGCACGGCACCACCTCCAGGTCGTGCGGGGCTCCGGTCGGCTTCGCCGCTGTGTAGCGGATTGGCCCACATTGCATGAAGATAATCGGCTGCTGCCCGTCACGGCGGATCGGAGTGGCAGTAAGGCCCAGGACGTACTTCGCCTTGGTGCGCCTCAAGATGGCGTCAAAGGAAAACGCTCCGACATGATGGCACTCGTCGACAATGACTTGCCCATAGTTTTCAACCAACGGATTGACCGCACCTTGACGAGACAAGGACTGCATCACGGCAATGTCAATTTTGCCTGTGGGCTTTGCCTTCCCCCCTCCAATGGTGCCGATCACCCCCTTGCCTACACCCAAAAAAGCTTGCAAGCGTTCTTGCCATTGCTTGAGCAATTCCGTTCGATGCACCAGCACCAAGGTATTGACACCACGCCGGGCGATCATCGCAGCAGCAGTGACCGTCTTGCCAAATGCGGTCGGTGCGCACAGCACCCCAGCATCGTGGGGAAGCATTCCCGCAATGGCGGCTTCCTGATCAAGGCGAAGGCTGCCAGCGAAGGAGATGTCGAGTGCTTCGCCGCCGAAGCGTTCATCCCTCAAATCACAATCAATGCCGTTGTCTCGAAGCAAAGACAGCGTGGCATCCAAACATCCACGCGGCAGGGCAATGTGTTGAGGGAAACTTTCAGCACAGCCGATAACACGTGGCTTATCCCACACAGACATCCGCATCGCCTGTGCCTTGTAGAACTCAGGGTTTTGGAATGCCGCCAGACGAATAAGGCGGTTGGCCAATGCCTGCGGCAACTGAGCCTTGTCGAAATAAATCAGATTAGCCAGTGTCACGGTCAGCGACTTCGGCATCGGGGCGTCCAGCTTTATGCTGCGTAGATTTTTTTGCTTCCAGGGGGTGGCCAAATCTTCATCGTCAATGAAAGTGACATCCAACGGATGGATGCCGCCCGTGGCTTGAAGGATCGTCGGCTCGATGTCGTGTGCGCTCATCGGCTGGATGGACGCAAGGAATGCCCATTGATCAGCGTAGGGTTGCAGGTCAGCATCGACGAAAACGCTGAAACCTTGTTCCCTTGGCCCTTTCTGCAATGGCAAAGCGATCAAGTTGCCGAACCCGCCTTTGGGCATGGTGTCTTGGTTCGGGAAAAGCCGATCGTAGGATTGCAGTTTCAGTTGCCGGGTGCGTGAGCAAGTATGGCTGATGATGGCGGTGCCGAGACGCCGCGCATCACGGGCCGAAACACGGCCACCGAAAAACACCCAAGCGTGGGCTCCTTGGCCAGAGCGTGAAATCTCCAACGCCGCTGGCACACCAAGTGCCCGGCACGACTGAATGAATGCCCGGGCATCGTCTCGCCAATCAGCCTCGTCGAAGTCGACCGCGAGGAAGTAGCAGCAGTCGTCTTCCAATAGCGGATAAACCCCGACCGTGTGTTCGCCTGCCAGGTGGTTGAAAATCACCCCATCTGAAAGGGGAATCAGCAGGCGTTTGCTACAGTCCCCGCACTTGATGCGGGGTTTCTCACATACACCGGTACGCCATTCATTCGCGCAGGCCGGTGAATAGCCAGACTTACCTGTGGTCTTACTCTCCCAGCGGATCGGATAAACATCGGTGCGCCCGCGAAACAGGCGACCAAACAGCGCGACCTTTTCAGCGGTGGAAAGCCTGGACGGCTCTGGATCACGCGGCAATGCAACAGGACGGTCCGTTTGCGGCGGATGCCATTCAATCCCATGGGATTCGAGAAGCGTGATCAGGCGGGCGTTTTCGGCGCGTAATGTGGCCAGTTCATCGCGAGCAGGCAATCTGGCTCCTTCATTTTGACAGTCCGATCAGCTTAACGTACTTTAAATTCCGTTTTCTACGGTGACCCCAGTTGGACAGTGACCTACTGGGCCGCACTCCTGATTGTGCGCTGGCGTCGAGGCGAAGCGGTTTGGGTGGGATTCTCCCGCTGGATCATGGCCGCACTGGCTTTGTTGGGAAGCGCACTACTCGGTATTGCCGGCACCCTGGGAGGGCATCTGGTGGGTATTTACACTGAAGTGTCTGACGGTTTGCGTCTGTTGGGTTGGGAGGTTTTTACCACGTATTACGTCCCTGATTTAACACTCATGGCACTGGTTGCGCTGGCTTTGCTTCTGTTGCTTATTGGGTTTTCAGTACTCAAAACGCGCAAGTTATCAGCGGCATGAGCCGCTATAAGTCGACAACAGTGAAGGCTTTACTGCTGTCGTTCAAAAGCTGACCCGTCTCGTCCAGTGCAAACTTGGCCAGCCAATGTTGCATTAGACGAGTCGCATGCAATTTGCGCCTGCTTGTTTTCAAATCGCAAATAACCAAAACCCAAATTGGTGCCATGCGAAACTTATGCAGAGAGAGCGAATCACGCTTGGTTTCGTTTATGGCTTTTAGGGCCTAAGTTTGCCAAAAAACAAGATCAGCTAGACAGTAAAAAGCCGCCAACCCTTTCAGGTTGGCGGCTTCTTTATTTGCAGAGCGAAGCGTTTACTTCTTTGCCGGCGGCAAGTCTGTACAACTGCCGTGCGCCACCTCCGCCGCCATGCCGATGCTTTCGCCCAGCGTGGGGTGTGGGTGAATCGTTTTACCGATGTCCACCGCATCTGCGCCCATCTCGATGGCCAGTGCAATCTCACCGATCATGTCGCCTGCGTGGGTGCCGACCATGCCGCCGCCGAGAATCTTGCCGTGACCGTGGGCTTCTGGTGAATCATCAAACAGCAACTTGGTGACGCCTTCGTCGCGGCCGTTGGCAATGGCGCGGCCTGAGGCGGTCCAAGGGAACAAGCCCTTTTTCACTTTGATGCCTTGCGCTTTGGCTTGGTCTTCGGTCAAACCGACCCATGCCACTTCAGGGTCGGTGTAAGCGACGCTCGGGATGACACGGGCGTTGAACGCTGCAGCTGCAAGTTCTTTGTTGCCTTGCAGTTCACCAGCGATGACTTCGGCAGCAACGTGTGCTTCGTGCACCGCCTTGTGCGCCAGCATGGGCTGGCCCACAATGTCACCAATGGCGAAGATGTGGGGCACGTTGGTGCGCATCTGGATGTCGACGTTGATGAAGCCACGATCGGTCACGGCAATGCCCGCCTTCTCGGCGGCCAGCTTTTTGCCGTTGGGCGTGCGGCCTACGGCTTGCAGCACCAGGTCGTAAACCTGAGGCGCGGGGGCAGTGCCGCCGGGTTCGGCGCTTTCAAAAGTCACTTCAATGCCTTCAGGCAAGGCGCGTGCGCCCACCGTCTTGGTCTTGAGCATGATGTGGTCAAAGCGCTTGGCATTCATCTTTTGCCAGACTTTCACCAAGTCGCGGTCAGCACCTTGCATCAGGCCGTCCATCATTTCCACAACATCGAGGCGTGCACCCAGCGTGCTGTAAACGGTGCCCATCTCCAGGCCAATGATGCCACCGCCCAAAATCAGCATGCGCTTAGGCACTTCTTTGAGTTCCAAGGCACCTGTGGAGTCCACCACGCGCGGATCGTTGGGCATGAAAGGCAAGCGCACGGCTTGTGAGCCAGCCGCGATGATGGCGTTCTTGAACGCGATCACTTTCTTGCTGCCTGTTTGCTCTTGTGCCGTGCCGTTGGTCTCAGACACTTCAAGGTGGTTGGCGCCGATGAATTGACCCAAGCCGCGCACAGTCGTGACCTTGCGCATCTTGGCCATGGCAGCCAAGCCGCCTGTGAGTTTGCCGATGACCTTTTCCTTGTGGCCGCGCAGCTTGTCGATGTTGACCACGGGGGCGCCGAAGTCCACACCGAGGTCAGCCATGTGGGCCACTTCGTCCATCACCGCTGCTACGTGCAGCAAGGCTTTGGAGGGGATGCAGCCCACGTTCAGGCACACGCCGCCCAAGGTGGCGTAGCGCTCAACGATGACAACCTTCAGGCCCAAGTCGGCTGCACGGAAAGCGGCAGAGTAGCCACCGGGGCCACCGCCCAACACGAGCAGATCGCAATCGATGTCGGCCGAGCCGCCAAAGGATGAAGCCACGGGGGCCGGTGTTGCCACAACGGGAGCCGTGGCGGGTGCAGAAGCCGCAGGGGCTGCGGCGGGCGCCGGGGCGGCCGAAGCGCCCTCTGCTTCCAGCACCAACACCACCGAACCTTGTTTGACCTTGTCGCCCAGCTTGACCTTGAGTTCTTTCACAACGCCAGCGTGGGAGGACGGAATTTCCATGGAGGCCTTGTCGGACTCCACGGTGATGAGCGATTGCTCTGCCTTGACCGTGTCGCCGGGTTTGACCAGCAACTCAATCACGGCCACTTCGTCGAAGTCGCCAATGTCGGGGACTTGAATATCTATCAGTGCCATAGTCTTCTCAATCGGTTGGAGGCCGAGCAAAGCTGCGCTTTGGTCAACCCCCAAGGTTTAGAGTAATACGCGACGGAAGTCGCTGAGGATTTGACCCAGCAACGCATTGAAGCGTGCCGCTGCAGCGCCGTCGATGACGCGGTGGTCCCAAGTCAAAGACAAAGGCAGCATCAGTCGTGGCTGGAAGGTTTTACCGTCCCAGACAGGCTCCATGGTGCTTTTGCAAACACCCAAAATAGCCACTTCAGGCGCGTTGATGATGGGCGTGAAGTACTTGCCACCAATGCCACCCAGGCTGGAGATGGTGAAGGTTGCGCCCGACATTTCTGCCGGCCCCAATTTGCCATCACGGGCTTTTTTGGCCAATTCGCCCATCTCCTGGCTGATTTGCAGCACGCCTTTTTTGTCGCAATCACGAATGACAGGCACCATCAAACCATTGGGTGTGTCGGCCGCAAAGCCGATGTGCCAGTAGTTTTTGTAGACCAGCGCATCGCCATCCAGTGAGCTGTTGAACTCGGGGTATTTCTTGAGCGCGGCCACGCAAGCCTTGATCAGGAAGGCCAGCATGGTGACCTTGACGCCCGATTTTTCGTTTTCTTTGTTGGTCGAGACGCGGAAGGCTTCCAGATCGGTGATGTCGGCGTCATCAAAGTTGGTGACAGCCGGAATCATGATGGCGTTGCGCAACAGGTTGGCACCGCTGATCTTTTTGATGCGACCCATTTCCTTGCGCTCAATCGGCCCGAACTTGGCGAAGTCGACCTTGGGCCAAGGGATGAGGCCCAACTCGGAGCCGCCACCACCCGAACCCTGGGCAGGCGCTTTGCCCGCTTGCGCCTTGGTTTGGGCAGCGCCCGACATGACCGCCTTGGTAAAGGCTTGCACGTCGCTGTCGGTGATGCGGCCTTTCAGACCCGAGCCTTTGACTTCTTCGAGCGGAACGCCCAGTTCGCGTGCAAATTTGCGCACCGAAGGGGATGCGTGGGGCAAGCCCAGGGTGGTGCCACCGGGTGCGTGCGTTGGAGCGGCTACTGCAGCAACAGTCGCAGCCAAGGGTGTTGGCGCAGCAACCGGGGTTGAAGCCACCGCGACAGGTGCAGTGACTGCAGCAGCCACGGGTGCTGCGACAGAGGCTGCACCTTCCAAAATGGCCAGCAGGTCGCCAATGTTGACCTTGTCGCCAATCTTGACCTTGATCTCTTTCAGGCGGCCCGCATGCGAAGACGGGATTTCCATCGACGCCTTGTCCGACTCCACCGTGATCAGTGATTGCTCGACCTTGATGGTGTCGCCCGGCTTGACCATGACTTCGATGACGACCACGTCTTTGAAGTCACCAATGTCAGGAACATGCACTTCGACAGGGCCAGAAGCTGCAGGTGCGGCTGAAGGTGCCACTGAAGCAACGGGTAGCGCGGCCGCAGGGGCAGCAACTGCAGCAGCCTGAGCCTCAGCAGCGGCTTCCACCACCAGCACCACCGATCCTTGTTTGACTTTGTCGCCCAGCGTCACGCGCATTTCCTTGACGACACCTGCTGTGCTCGACGGGATTTCCATCGAGGCTTTGTCTGATTCGACGGTGATGAGCGACTGCTCTGCCTTGACGGCATCACCCACTTTGACCATCAACTCAATGACGGTCACTTCATCGAAATCCCCGATGTCCGGGACTTGAACTTCTACCAATGCCATGTTCGTCTCCAGGTTTTATGCGTACAGCGGGTTGATCTTGTCGGTGTTGATGCCGTACTTTTTGATGGCCTCGGCCACTTGAGAGACAGGCACAACACCATCTTCGCTCAATGCCTTGAGGGCCGCGACCACGATGTAGTGGCGGTTGATCTCAAAGTGCTCGCGCAGTTTGCTGCGGAAGTCCGAACGACCAAAACCATCGGTGCCCAGCACTTTGTAGGTGCGCCCTTTTGGAATGAACGACCGGATCTGCTCGGCATAGGCCTTCATGTAGTCGGTCGATGCAACCACAGGACCGTTGTGCTTGGCCAGCTGTTGGCCCACAAAAGAAACGCGAGGTTTTTCCAGCGGGTGCAGCAGGTTAAAGCGCTCGGCGTCCTGACCTTCGCGGGTCAGTTCGTTGAAGCTAGGGCAGCTCCACACATCGGCCTGGATGCCCCAGTCGGTGGCCAGCAGGGTTTGCGCGGCGATGGATTCACGCAGGATCGTGCCCGAACCCAGCAATTGCACACGCTTGTCACCCGCCGCTCCTGGCTTGCACAAATACATGCCCTTGATGATCTGCTCTTCAGTGCCCGGGGTGAGGCCTGGCATCGCGTAATTTTCGTTGAGCAAGGTGATGTAGTAAAAAACATTCTCTTGCTTTTCGACCATGCGCTTCAAGCCGTGGTGCAGGATGACGCCGACTTCGTGCGCGAAGGTCGGGTCATAAGACACACAGTTGGGGATGGTGTTGGCCATGATGTGGCTGTGACCATCTTCGTGCTGCAAGCCTTCGCCATTCAGCGTGGTGCGGCCCGATGTGCCGCCCAACAGGAAGCCTCGTGCCTGCATGTCGCCCGCAGCCCAAGCCAGATCGCCAATGCGCTGGAAGCCGAACATCGAGTAGTACACATAGAACGGCACCATGATGCGGTTGCTGGTGGAGTAGCTGGTGGCCGCAGCGATCCAGCTGGACATGCCGCCGGCTTCGTTGATGCCTTCCTGCAGAATCTGACCGGCTTTGTCTTCCTTGTAGTACATGACCTGGTCTTTGTCGACCGGTGTGTACTGCTGGCCCGCTGGGTTGTAAATACCGATCTGGCGGAACAGGCCTTCCATGCCGAAAGTACGGGCTTCGTCCACCAGGATGGGCACCACGCGGGGGCCGAGAGCCTGGTCGCGCAGCAGCTGGGTCAAAAAGCGAACATAGGCCTGGGTCGTGGAAATCTCACGGCCTTCGGCGGTGGGCTCCATCACGGCCTTGAAGGTGTCGATAGAAGGCACGGTGAATTGCTCATCGGCCTTGACGCGGCGCTTGGGCAGGTAGCCCCCCAGCGCTTTGCGACGCTCGTGCAGGTAACGCATTTCGGGCGTGTCGTCCGCAGGCTTGTAGAAAGGAATCTTGGACAACTCGCTGTCGGGGATCGGCAGGTTGAAGCGGTCGCGCATGTACCTGATGTCTTCGTCCGTCAGCTTTTTGGTCTGGTGAACGGTGTTCTTGCCTTCGCCGGCTTTGCCCATGCCAAAACCCTTGACGGTCTTGATCAGCAGCACTGTGGGTTGGCCCTTGGTGTTGACCGCCGCGTGGTAGGCGGCATAAACTTTTTGAGGGTCGTGGCCACCGCGCTTGAGGTTCCAGATGTCGTCGTCCGACAGGTGGGCCACCATCTCGAGGGTACGGGGGTCGCGGCCAAAGAAATGCTTGCGCACGTAGGCGCCGTCGTTGGCCTTGAAGGCCTGGTAGTCACCGTCCAGGGTCTCCATCATCAGCTTGCGCAGCGCGCCGTCTTTGTCGCGGGCCAGCAGACCATCCCACTCGCTGCCCCACAAGAGCTTGATGACGTTCCATCCTGAACCCCGGAATTCGCCTTCGAGTTCTTGCACGATCTTGCCGTTGCCACGAACCGGGCCGTCCAGGCGTTGCAGGTTGCAGTTGACGACAAAAATCAGGTTGTCCAGGTTCTCGCGTGCGGCCAGGCCGATGGCGCCCAGCGATTCGACTTCGTCCATCTCGCCATCGCCGCAAAATACCCACACCTTTCGGTTTTCAGTGTTGGCGATGCCACGGGCGTGCAGGTATTTCAAAAAGCGCGCTTGGTAAATGGCCATCAGTGGACCAAGGCCCATCGACACAGTGGGGAACTGCCAGAACTCGGGCATCAGTTTGGGGTGCGGATAACTCGACAAGCCTTTGCCGTCCACTTCCTGACGGAAGTTGAGCAACTGCTCTTCGGTCAGGCGGCCTTCCAGGTAGGCACGTGCATACACACCGGGTGACACATGGCCTTGTATGTAGAGGCAGTCACCGCCGTGTTCTTTTCCAGGCTCAGCGCTCTCGGCATGCCAGAAATGGTTGAATCCGGCGCCAAACATGTGCGCCAGCGATGCGAATGAGCCGATGTGACCACCCAAGTCGCCGCCATCTGCGGGGTTGTGGCGGTTGGCCTTCACGACCATGGCCATGGCATTCCAGCGCATGTAGGCACGCAGGCGTTCTTCAATTTCGATGTTTCCAGGGCAACGGGCCTCCTGGTTGGGTTCGATGGTGTTGACATAGCCCGTAGTCGCTGAAAACGGCATGTCGATGCTGTTTTCGCGGGCGTGTTCAAGCAACTGTTCGATCAAAAAGTGCGCGCGTTCGCCGCCCTCTTTTTCGATCACTGCGGACAAGGCGTCCATCCATTCGCGGGTCTCTTGGGTGTCCAGATCCCGAGTCGGCTGTTGAGGTGTTGCCGCTGTCATGCTTGTCTCCTATGGGTGTTTTTATGAATGATGCCCGAATTTTTACATATTTTTTTGATTATTTCAAATCATGCTTATCGATATCGTATCGTGAAACGTAAAGCAAGGTTTTATCAAGAACTACATTCACGCATTGAAGGCCAAGGAAAGGGCTTGTCCCCTAAACTCAGACCATGGAATTGAACAAAGCAGCATTGGTCGTGACACGGGTTGGACCCTGGGCATGGTGGCGAACCTGGTGGCACCGCCAATCACCGAACAAACAAGACCGTTTTGCAAATCTGGCGCCAGTGGTCGCTGTTGTGTTGTTTCTTGCCGCCATTGCCAGTGCCTTTTGGTATTTGCGGGTTGAAGAAGTAGAACGTGAGCAAGAGGCCATCAAACGCGATGTCGAATATGCCCAACAACGCCTGCGGTTGAGGCTGCTGGAGCGTCAAGAGCAGGTCATGCGGCTGGCGCGGGATGTGTCAAACAAGGAGATTCGCAGCGAACAGTTTTTGTCCCGCGCGGAAGCTTTGGTTCAGCAACACCCGGAATTTTTATCACTGACCTGGATTGATGACCGCAGACGCATCATCGCCAACCAAAGTGCATCCAGCATTTCGCCAAGCCAAAACCTGCGCGCTGGCAATGTGCTCAAAGTGAGCGAAACAGAAAGTCACTTCAGTTTGGCCCGGGATCTGATGCAACCCATCTATGGCCAAGTCGATGCAGAGGAGGACAAAGACATTCAAATGTCGGTGTTGCAACTGCACACACCACTGAGCAACGACCAGGGCGTATTCAGTGGGGTCATCCTGGCGCAATACACCATGGAAGGGCTGCTTCGCTACGGCATCCCCACGGAGGTGCTGGCGAAATATGCCGTTGCGTTACAAAACAGCAAGGGCCATTTGTTGGCCGGGCAGACCATCCCTGAAAGAATTGCGCTGTGGAGCCTTTTGCCTGGCAGCAAAAAACCCAACAATGATTACGAAGTACCCGTTTCTCCCGTTGGCAACGATTTGATTTTGCGCGCCCAGGCCTGGCGTACATCACAGGGCTTGGTGGGCAGCGGTTTGTTTTGGCTGGTCAGTGTTTTGAGTGTCATGACGGCCTGGATGCTGATCGGTAACTGGCGACATACACGGCGTCGCATACAAGCCCAAAAAGCGCTGGTGGCCGAAACAAATTTCCGACGTGCCATGGAAAACTCCATGGTCACGGGCATGCGCGCCCTGGATCTAAGGGGTCGCATCACTTATGTGAATCCTGCTTTTTGCCAAATGACCGGCTGGAGCGAGTCCGATCTGGTCGGCGCCGTGGCCCCCTTCCCCTACTGGCCTGACCAGGACAGGGAGTTGCTGATGAAGCGCCTTGAAGAAGAAATCAGCGGCCAGCATTCAGCGGGGGGGTTTCAAGTTCGCGTGAAACGCCATAACGGGCAGTTGTTTGATGCCCGCATGTACGTTTCTCCCCTGATTGATGCCAGTGGCAAGCAAACGGGCTGGATGACCTCGATGACGGATATCACCGAACCCAACCGGATCCGTGATCAATTGGCCAGCTCGCACGATCGCTTTACCATCGTTCTGGAAGCGCTCGATGCCTCAGTCTCAGTAGCCCCATTGGGCAGCGAGGAGCTTCTGTTTGCCAACAAGCTTTACCGACTCTGGTTTGATCAAAGCACTAAAGGACATTTGCGCTTGTTGCAGCAAGCAGGGGCGACCGATTCGACCGATTCGACCGAGCGATCTGACGATGTGGACGAAATGGTGGGTTTGCCCACTGAAAGTCTGACCGTGGCAGGCTCTGAAAACTCGGAAATTTTTATTCCGGAACTCGGTAAATGGCTGGAGGTGCGTTCGCGTTACATCAATTGGGCGGACGGTCGACTGGCGCAAATGGTGATCGCCAGCGACATCACGCCGCGCCGCAAGGCCGAAGAGTTGGCTGCCCAGCAAGCAGAACGCGCCCAAACGGCCAGTCGCCTGATCACCATGGGTGAAATGGCCTCCAGCGTGGCCCATGAGCTGAACCAACCGCTGACGGCGATCAGCAATTACTGCAGCGGCATGATCTCGCGCATCAAATCCCAACAAGTCAGCGAACAAGACCTGCTTTCCGCTTTGGACAAAACCGCCCGCCAGGCCCAACGGGCAGGACAGATCATTTTGCGCATCCGCAGTTTTGTGAAACGCAGCGAGCCGAACCGGACACTGTCAGTCGTGTCGGCCATGGTGAGCGAATCGCTGGAACTGGCTGAAATTGAGATGCGCAGGCGAAATGTCCGACTGACACACCATGTGGCCGCCCGCCTGCCTCAACTGTTGGTAGACCCCATCCTGATTGAGCAAGTACTGATCAACCTGATGAAAAATGCCGCGGAATCCATCGACAACTCCCAACGGCCCAATGGGCAACGTGAGGTGGAATTGCGCATTGTTCCCAAACAAATCGATAACCAGTCGGTGGTGGAGTTTTCGGTCACGGATACTGGACAGGGCCTGCCCCCGGAAGACATTGAAAGGGTTTACGAGGCCTTTTTCTCGACCAAGGTCGAAGGCATGGGCATCGGCCTGAATTTGTGCCGAAGCATCGTCGAATCCCACCAGGGCAGGATCGCTGCCGAGAACCTCTACAATTCCGGCGGAGTGATGGGTTGCCGGTTTTCCTTCTGGATTCCGGTCAATGCCGATCCGACCACATAACCACCCACGGGGTAAATGAATGAGCTTGATTCCCAAAAAAGGCACTGTGTACGTTGTGGACGACGACGAGGCGGTGCGCGACTCCTTGCAGTGGCTTCTCGAAGGCAAAGACTACCGGGTGCGCTGTTTCGAGAGCGCTGAATCTTTCATCAGCCGCTACGACCCCCGTGAAGTAGCCTGTCTGATCGCCGACATCCGCATGGGGGGCATGACCGGTTTGGAGTTACAAGACCGCCTGATTGAGCGCAAATCGCCCTTGCCTATCGTGTTCATCACCGGCCATGGCGATGTGCCCATGGCAGTGAACACCATGAAAAAAGGCGCCATGGACTTCATTCAGAAGCCCTTCAAGGAAGAAGAATTGCTCGTTTTGGTCGAGCGCATGCTTGACGAAGCCCGGGACGCCTTTGCTGACTACCAGCAAGCGGCCAGTCGCGATGCCCTGTTGTCAAAACTCACAGGCCGCGAAGCCCAGGTTTTGGAGCGCATCGTTGCCGGTCGCCTGAACAAACAGATCGCAGACGATCTGGGGATCAGCATCAAGACGGTCGAAGCACACCGCGCCAACATCATGGAAAAGCTGAACGCCAACACCGTGGCAGACCTTCTCAAAATTGCCCTGGGGCAAAACGCAGCCAAGGCCTGAGCACACGCCTTCCCTTTGAAACGCCCGCATTTGTCGGGCGTTTTGCATTTTTTTCCGACTTTTTAAGATCTTCAAAATGACCGCTCAAATCATCGACGGCAATGCGCTGTCCAAACTGCTGCGAACAGAAGTGGCCGCCCGAGCCCAAGCCCTGAAATCCAAAGGCGTCACACCCGGCCTGGCCGTGGTGTTGGTGGGGGACAACCCGGCCAGCCAGGTTTATGTGCGCAACAAGGTCAAGGCCTGTGAAGACAGCGGTCTGTACTCGGTGCTCGAAAAATACGAGGGCAGCATGACCGAAGCCGACTTGCTGGCCCGTGTCGAAGCCCTGAACCACGACCCTGCCATCCACGGCATTCTGGTGCAAATGCCGCTGCCATCACACATCAATGCGCAAAAAGTGATTGAAGCCATCAGCCCGGCCAAAGACGTCGACGGCTTTCATATCGCCAGCGCGGGGGCGCTGATGACGGGCATGCCGGGCTTTTGGCCCTGCACCCCTTATGGCTGCATGAAGATGCTGGAAAGCATTGGCTATGACCTGAAGGGCAAACACGCCGTTGTCATCGGCCGCAGCAACATTGTGGGCAAACCCATGGCGCTGATGCTGCTGCAAAAAGATGCCACCGTCACCGTCTGCCATTCACACACCCAAGACCTCAAGGCGATCACATTGCAAGCCGATGTGATCGTCGCAGCCGTGGGCAAGCGCAATGTGCTGACCGCCGACATGGTCAAACCCGGCGCCGTGGTGCTGGACGTGGGCATGAACCGCAACGAGGAAGGCAAGCTCTGCGGGGATGTGGACTTTGAAGGCGTGAAACAAGTCGCCAGCCACATCACCCCCGTTCCTGGCGGCGTTGGCCCCATGACCATCACAATGCTGTTGGTCAATACCCTTGAAGCGGCGGAACGCGCCTCCAATTGATGAACATCTTTGTTCACCTGCCCCACATCCGGAAACCCTCATGACCAACCCCTTGCTTGACTCAACCGGCCTGCCCCATTTTGACCAAATTGCCCCGGAGCATGTCGCCCCGGCTCTGGACGTTTTGTTGGCAGCCGCCGAAACGGCACTTGAAAGAGTCACGGCCCAAGATTTTCCGGCCGACTGGAAAGCCATCTCCCAAACACTGGACGTGAGCAACGAGCGACTGGGTTTGGCATGGGGCGCGGTAAGCCACCTCAACAGCGTGGCCGACACGCCCGAATTACGCGCTGCCTACAACGCCGCACTGCCCCGCGTGACCGAGTTCTGGACGCGGCTGGGCAGCGACGAGCGCCTGTATGCCAAATACAAAGCCATTGATGTGGCCAGCCTCAACCCCGAACAACAGCAGGCCCATAAAAACGCCTTGCGTGCCTTCGTTTTGGGCGGTGCCGAACTGCAAGGTCCAGCCAAAGAGCGTTATGCGGCCATTCAAGAACGTCTGGCAGAAATCACCCAGAAGTTCAGCGAAAACACGCTGGACGCCACCGACAGTTTCACCTTGACCGTGACGGAAGACGCGCTCAAAGGCCTGCCCGCCGACGTGTTGCAAGCCACCCGTGAAGCCGCCCGTAAAGAAGGCCAAGAAGGCCATCGACTGTCACTCAAAATGCCGGTCTACCTGCCCGTCATGCAGTTTGCAGACAACGCCGCCCTGCGCGAACAACTCTACAAAGCGCATGTGACCCGCGCCTCCGATCAGGCACCTGAAAATGCCAAGCATTTCGACAATACCCCTTTGATGCAGGAAATTTTGGCCCTGCGCCAGGAGGAAGCCCGTTTGCTGGGTTTTGACAATTACGCCCAGGCATCGGTGGTGCCCAAAATGGCCGAATCGCCCGAAAAAGTGATCGGCTTTTTGCGCGATTTGGCCGTCAAGGCCCGGCCATTTGCCGAAAAAGACCTCGCCGATCTGCGCGAATTTGCTGCCAAAGATCTCGGCATTCATGGCCCCCTGAACGCTTGGGATGTGCCCTATCTGTCTGAAAAACTGAAAGAAGCCCGTTACAGCTTCAGTGAGCAAGAAGTCAAACAATACTTCACCGCGCCCAAGGTGTTGGCAGGTCTGTTCAAAATCATCGAAACCCTGTTTGAGGTCAGCATTCAACCCGACCAGGCACCTGTCTGGCACCCTGCCGTGGGCTTTTACCGCATTGAACGGCAAGGCCAGTTGGTGGGTCAGTTCTACCTCGACCCCCCTGCCCGCTCGGGTAAACGCGGCGGTGCCTGGATGGACGATGTGCGCGGTCGTTGGGAGCGCCCTGATACGGGTGTGTTGCAAACACCCGTGGCCCATCTGGTCTGTAATTTCGCTGAAGGCGTCAATGGCCGTCCTGCACTGTTGACTCACGATGACGTGATCACTCTGTTTCACGAGTTTGGCCACGGCCTCCACCACATGCTCACGCAAGTCAACGAACGCGATGTCTCGGGCATCAGCGGCGTTGAATGGGATGCGGTCGAGTTGCCCAGCCAATTTATGGAAAACTTCTGCTGGGAATGGTCTGTGATCAGCCACATGACAGCGCACGAGGAGACTGGCAAGCCTTTGCCGCGCGACCTGTTCGACAAGATACTGGCCGCCAAGAACTTCCAGAGCGGACTGCAAACCCTGCGCCAGATCGAGTTTTCATTGTTTGACATGCTGGTGCACTCGGAACACGACCCGGCGCAAGACTTCATGCCCTTGCTGCAAAAAGTTCGCGACGAAGTGGCCGTCATGCGCCCACCGTCTTTCAACCGAATGGCCCAGACCTTCAGCCACATCTTTGCCGGCGGTTATGCCGCGGGTTATTACAGCTACAAGTGGGCTGAAGTGCTGAGCGCCGATGCCTATGCCGCCTTTGAGGAAACCGCAGCCGCCGATGGCACACCCAGCGTGGCAACCGGGCGCCGGTACCGCAAAGCCATTCTGGAAGCCGGTGGCAGCCGCCCTGCGCTGGAGTCGTTCAAGGCTTTTCGGGGTCGTGAACCCAACATGGATGCCCTGCTGCGGCATCAGGGGATGGTGAGCGCTTGAGTCCCCGCGCCGGCCCATGGGTTCAGATTGCGCTGCCTCCGGGGTTGCATGGGACGGTAAACTCCCAGGGCTGTCATGCTTTGCGAAGATTTGACTACTCCAAGTAATTTCCAAAAGGTTTTTATGTTTTTTCAAGGGACCGTGGCCCACAACAAAATTCGGAAACTTGGACTCTTTGGCGTTTCGCTGGCGTTGTCTTTCGCTAGCTATGCACAGAGCCAGTCGGACCCATTGCCAGACGACAAGTTGGCGCCTGTACCGACCACTTGGCGTTTGACCAATGAGACATGGAAACTCCCAGCCGGTGAGACTCTGGGCATGGTGGGGGGAAACCTGTTGTTTGATATGAGCGATCAGGTCAAACTGGGCGTCGGCTCCTACGGTGCGATGCGAGGCCAACGTGGCGGCTTCATCACGCTGGGCCTTGCCGCCGAACTCAACCAGAAAATCACGGGCCAATGGTCCGCAGAAACCGGACTTTTTGTAGGTGGGGGGGGCGGTCGTGGGAGTGGTGCTTTGGCGGGGGGTGGGCTGATGTTGCGCAGCCACGCCGGCCTCAGTTACGACACGCAGGGCTTCGGTAAATTTGGATTGGGTGTTAGCCACGTGCGTTTCCCGTCGGGCACCATTCAATCCACTCAGCCTTATTTGCTGTATGACTACGCCTTTTCGAGTCTATTCGCCAATGGATGGCTTCATGCGCCCTCGGTCACGCAGCCTGCACTGAACACCCTCGAGAGCAAATTGCAAGAGTTTTCACTGGTTTACCGCCACTACAGCATTCCTGGTTCTGTGGTTCAGGACAATGGCGCAGCGCAGCACCGCAGCATGCAACTCACGGGCGCCGAGTGGTTGAGTTATTTGGACGACCGCTGGTTCCTGAAGCTCGAGTCTGAAGGCGCCATGGGTGGCAAGAGTAATGGCTACATGCAGATACTGGTCGGTGCTGGTTACCGCTTGCCACTTGGGCCTGGCACGGCTGTCAAGATGCATTTTGCGGCGGGACCCGCTGGTGGCGGCAGTGTCGACACCGGAGGTGGCTTGTTGCTCGATGGCGGCATTGCTCTGCAACAAAAAATCAGTCGCTCCAAATCACTGGAATTGTCGCTGGGCCAAGTGCGCTCACCGTCTGCCAGTTTTAAAGCCAACAGCGTGGCCTTGAAATTAAGCCATCATTTTGGAATTCCAAGCGCGGACAATGACGTCAGCTGGATTTCTTTGGCCTCGTTTGAGCCGCAATCACTCCGGATGCGGATTGTCAACCAAACTTACCTGAAGGGCAGCCCGAATTGGCGCAACAGCTACGTCGACAAATCTGTCAGCAACCTGGGCGTTCAGCTGGACTACTTCTTGCCGGGCTCAAATAACGCAACCCGTGTTTTTGCCACCGGACAAGCACTGGCCGCTTACTCAGGAAATGCCGGCGCTTACATGACGGGTCTGATCGGTGCCGGCGTCCAAACGTCACTCGGCTCCAACTGGTTTGCGGAGGCTGAAGGGCTGGTTGGCGCAGCGGGTGGCGGTGGCCTGGCGGTGGGTGGCGGCTTGGTAGGTCAAGCCAATGCAGGCTTGGGCTACCGGATGACCAAGTCCTTGTCCGTGATGGGTACAGCCGGTTATATGGCCGCCAAGGGGGGCGAGTTTAAGGTCAAGGTTCTAGGGGTATCGCTCGCTTACCAATTCACTGGCTTTGCACAGAAGTGACAAATCTATCCCACGGTGGAAAAAACCCATGATTTTTGACATGCGCACGACGGTCATGATCTGACCCGCCATAAAAGACAAGCTCCAAGGGGCGAGTTCTCAAGTACTGACTCTATGCCGGTGGATATTGACGCATCTTTGACGAAAAAAAAGCACCGGGCATTTCTGCCAAGTGCTTGTTTTTCCTACCAAATTTGGTAGGCGCGACTAGATTCGAACTAGCGACCCCCACCATGTCAAGGTGGTGCTCTAACCAACTGAGCTACGCGCCTGTTGAGCCTTAAATTGTATCAGCAAAAAACGGGCTTTCATCGACAACTTGTTCTGCAAATGATCAACGTCGGCGGGCCGCCCTCACCCCCTTGACGCCACGCACGCTGCCCAGCACTTTGTTCAAGCTGACCGCGTCATGGATTTCCACGGTGAAAGTCATCCATGCCGTTCCTTTGACGGACTGGGTTTGCACGCCAATCACGTTCATTTTCTCTTTGGCAAAAACTTCAGAAATGTCACGCAAAAGGCCCTGCCGATCAAATGCCTCCACCGCCACATCGACGGGATAAACCGAGGCATCGGGGCCTTTGTGATCGCCCCAGCGCACCTCAATGACGCGCTCCCCGTGGCGGGAAGCCAACTCGCGGAAGTTGCTGCAATCTTGCCGGTGAATGCTCACGCCCTTGCCGCGCGTGACAAAACCGCTGATGGGGTCTGGCGGCGCTGGTTTGCAACAGCGCGAGAGCTGCGTCAGCAGCGAATCGACCCCGACCACCAAGACACCCGAGGTCGATTTGCGGGCGACAGCCCCTTTGAACTTCTTTTGGAAGTACTCGTCGGGCTGCAGCGCAGGCTCCGGTGGATTCAGCAACACCTCGATGTTGCGCAACGAGTATTCGTCTTTTCCCACCACCTCAAACAAGCCATCGGCCGACTTGAAGCCCAACTGGCTGGCCAGGTCTTCCAGGCGGATCGATGTGCGACCGAGGCGCTGGAGCAATTTTTCGACCGATTCGCGGCCCCGGGCAATGGTTTCAGCACTGATTTGGGCGTTAAACCAAGCCCTCACCTTGGCCCGTGCGCGGGGGCTGGCCAGGTAAGCCAGTTCAGGATTGAGCCAGTCCCGCGAAGGTCCGCCCTCCTTGATGGCCGTGATCTCCACGGTCTGACCGTTCGCCAAAGGCGTGTTCAGGGGCACCATGGCGCCGTCCACCTTGGCGCCTCGGCACCGATGCCCCAGGTTGGTGTGTACGGTGTAGGCAAAGTCGATCGGGGTGGCGCCTTGCGGCAATTCAACCACCGCAGCTTCAGGCGTCAGCACATAAATGCGGTCGTCAAACAGCCCGCTGCCCTTCGCCTGGTCTTGTGCGGCGCCCGACAGGTCGCGCTCCCAGGCCAGCAACTGGCGCAGCACGGCGATTTTGGTGTCGTATTCGCTGTTGGCTGACACCCCGGCATAGCCTTTGGCGCCCGCTTCCTTGTAAGCCCAGTGCGCGGCCACGCCGTGTTCGGCATGTTCGTGCATCGCCTGCGTGCGAATTTGCACCTCGATCGGGCCGCCATCCACATCCCGCACCACCGTGTGCAGCGACTGGTAACCATTGGCTTTGGGCTTGGCAATGTAGTCGTCGAATTCTTGCTCGATGGCTGCAAAGTGTTCGTGCACCCAACTCAGCACCTGGTAGCAATCGGCCACGCTTTGCACCACCACGCGCAGGGCACGAATATCGAATACACGGTCAAAAGCGAGCGACTTGCCGCGCATTTTTCGCACGATGCTGTAGATGTGTTTGGGCCGCCCCTCGACCGAAGCCGCAATGCCCTGCTTGGCCAACGCTTGTTGCAAACGTTGGCGCAGTTCCAGCATGTACCTTTCGCGTTCAGCGCGTTTTTCATCGAGCAGCCGTGCAATGTCTTTGTAGGTTGCAGGCTCCAGAAAACGAAATGACAAGTCTTCCATTTCCCATTTGATCTGCCATATCCCCAGGCGGTTGGCCAGTGGTGCAAAGACGCGCAAGGATTCGTTGGCCAAGGCCCGGGGAACAGGCAGCTTGGTAGCCGCGAAATGGCGCAAGGTTTGCAAACGTGAGGCCAGACGCAGCATGACCACCCGCAAATCACGGCTGAAGGCCAGCAACATTTTGCGAACATTTTCAGTTTGCAACTGGGGGCTGAGCTGTGAGTTGTCTGAGCCCAGGTTGCTGGTTTCTGCAGCTCTGGACAAGCGCTGCAGATGCACCAACTGGTTGGTTTGCATGGCCAATTGCGCCAAATGGGGGCCAAAGGCTTTGGCCATGACCTCTTCGGGTTTGTTCAGATGAGGGCAGGTGTAGACCAGATAACAAGCTGCTTGCATGGCGACCGAGCTGCCAATGTCTTCCAGAATGGCGGCAACAGCATCGGCATGCGCGAGGGTGTTCTCTCCGGTATCCAGCATTTCACCGGAAATCAGTGGCTCGGCAAAGGCACGGGCTTTGGCCCGTGTTTCGGCCTGCTCGGCCGCATCAGCGGTGGCCAGCATGACGGGTGGCAAAAGGGGCGCATGCAAACGCCCGGATGACGGCATCGGGCTGGCTGAATGACTGGAAGTGGGGCTGACCATGGTTTTAATCAGCGAGCAAAAACTGGGCCACGCATGAAATCTGGTCCTCACTGGTCAGTGTGGGCGCATGGCCAAAACCAGTCCAGGTCTCCAAACGCGCTCTGGGGCCGCGCTGCGCCATGACCTTGGCTGTTTCAGGGGTCAATAAATCCGAGTCTTGACCACGAATAAGCAGGGTCCGGGCTTGGATTTGATCGTACAAGGACCACAGCGCGGCTTCGCCTGCGGTGGCCATTTCTTCGGTCAGGGCTCGAACCGGCACACCAATGGCCGGGTCGTAGTGCAAAGTCAACGCGCCGTCTAAGCCCGGCCGTGTCATGTGCGCGGACATCTCGCGCCACACATCGGCAGGCACAGGTCCAAACCCCTGAGACAACACACGAAGGACCGCAGCGGCTTCATCCAGGTCGCGGTACTGACCATATTGACCGACATAGGTTTGCATGCGTTGAACGGAGGACCAGCTGATGGCGGGTCCGACATCGTTCAGAACCAGACGACGAATGGGCGCAGGCAAGGGCAAGCCGGGCTGTCCCGCCAAAACCATGCCGATGAGACCGCCCATGCTGGTTCCGACCCAGTCCAGTGATTGCATGGCGTTTGTTGCGCCCCATTGGGCGCTAAGTTGTGCGTTCAGTTGGCCCAGCAGGGCCAGCATGTCGGCGGCATATTGCGGAATTTGGTAGCCCGAGGCATCGATCAGCCATTCGCTGCGGCCCCGTCCCACCACATCAGGGCAAACGACCTGCAAGGGCTCCGGACTTTGGGCCACAAGAGCCTGGGCCAGGCGGTCAAAGTCGCGGCCTTGACGCGTCAAGCCATGCACACACACCACCACATGGCGGGCACACACATCGCCCCAGCGCCAAAACGCCATGCGGTGTTGGCCCTCGGGGTGGGGGCAGTTGACAAAGTCAAGTTGAGGCTGTGTGGTGATGGCGGACATGGTGATCAGAAAGAATCTGGGGACGGCTTGTTTCAAACCGGGCTTTTGCGGCGCCATAATGGACTTTTGAACATCCTAATTCATCTTTCGGAGTGGAAATCATGTTGCAAGGTAAAACGGCTTTGGTCACGGGTTCAACCAGCGGTATCGGACTGGGCATTGCCAAGGCATTGGCCAAACAAGGTGCACAGATCGTTTTGAACGGCTTTGGCGATGCAGAAGGCCCCAAGGCCGAAATCGCAGCTTTGGGTGTCAAGGTTGCCTACCATGGCGCCGACATGAGCAAAGCCTCTGAAATAGAAGCCATGATGAAGTTCGCCGCCGATACCTTTGGCCGCGTGGACATTCTTGTGAACAACGCAGGTATCCAGCATGTGGCCAAAATTGAAGATTTTCCGGTTGAGCGCTGGGACGCCATCATTGCGATCAACCTGACAAGCGCTTTCCATGCCACCCGGCTGGCCTTACCCGCCATGAAGGCCTCCAACTGGGGCCGCATCATCAACGTGGCATCCATCCATGGTCTGGTCGGCTCGGCAGAAAAGTCGGCTTATGTGGCCGCCAAACACGGCGTGGTGGGACTGACCAAGGTGACGGCGCTGGAAAACGCCACCACGGGCGTGACCTGCAACGCCATTTGCCCTGGCTGGGTGCTGACCCCGCTGGTGCAAAAACAGGTGGATGCCAAAGCAGCCGCCATGGGCTTGTCCAACGAAGAAGCCAAAAAAGTTTTGTTGCAGGAGAAAGAGCCCTCGATGCAATTCACCACCCCCGAAGAATTGGGCGAATTAGCGGTCTTCTTTTGCTCGGCTGCAGGCAACAACGTGCGTGGCGTGGCCTGGAACATGGACGGTGGCTGGACCGCTCAATAAACCATGAGCACATCACCACGCCTTGACAAGATCGTCATCGTCGACGACGACACCCGCATCCGCGATTTGTTGCGGCGTTTTCTGTCTCAAGAAGGCTTTGACGTTTTGCTGGCCGAAGACGGGCGAGCATTGGACCGAATCTTGCAGCGTGAAACCATCGATCTGATGGTTCTGGATTTGATGCTGCCCGGTGAAGACGGCCTGAGCATTTGCCGCCGCCTGCGTGCTGCTGGGGTGAAGACACCGGTCATCATGCTGACGGCCAAAGTGGAAGAAGTGGACCGCATCACGGGCTTGGAAATCGGTGCTGATGATTACCTGGGCAAGCCCTTCAACCCGCGTGAATTGCTGGCTCGCATCCATGCAGTCTTGCGCCGCAGGCCCCAAAATGAAGTACCGGGGGCACCGTCAACCGGCGACCATGAGGTCATAGCATTCGGTGGTTTTTTGCTGGATTTGGGGACCCGGTCATTGTCCAAAAGTGGCCAGGACATGCCGTTGACCAGCGGCGAATTTGCCATGTTGAAGGCCCTTGCACGACATCCCAAGCAAGCCCTCACGCGTGACAAATTGGCCCAACTGGCGCGTGGCCGCGAATTCGAACCATTCGACCGGAGCCTGGATGTGCAGATTTCCAGGCTGCGCAAAATGATCGAGCTGGACCCTGCCGCCCCCAAAATCATCCAGACTGTCTGGGGTATCGGGTATGTGTTCGTGCCTGATGGTCAGCCGTGAGCGCGCCTGAAATCCCCCCCGAGCAGACAGAACCCGAACAGTCGCCCCGCAGGTTCAAGCTGAGCCTGTTTTGGCGGACTTTCTTTTTACTGGCTTTGTTGATTCTGTGCAGCAGCCTGGCTTGGCTGCAAATGTTTCGCACCCAGGAATACGAGCCGCGTATTTTGCGAAATGCCCACCAAATTGCCACCGTGGTCAATTTAACCAAGACCGCATTGATGCACTCCGATGCCATTGCACGGGTGGCGCTGCTCAAAATGTTGGCAGACGAAGAAGACGTGAGCATCCAGACACGCGAACCCGGGGACAAAATAGTGCCTTTCATCGCTTCCGGCATGGAAAACCGGCTGGTGGAGGAAATGGTCAAACGGCTTGGGCCAGGCACCGTGATCGCCTCGCGCGTGAATGACGCTGCCGGACTTTGGGTGGGTTTCCAGATAGAGCAAGACAGTTATTGGCTGCAAATGGACCCTGAACGCTTGCAACCACTGGGAGGCTCGGCCTGGCTGACATGGCTGGGCGTCACGCTGACACTGTCTTTGACAGGCGCAGCCTTGGTGGCCAGACTGATCAACCGCCCCCTGAAACGCCTGTCGTTTGCAGCCAGCCAGGTCAGAGAGGGGCATTTCAACACCTCCACGTTGGACGAAGACGCTGCCACCAGCGAAATCCGCGAAGTCAACATTGGCTTCAACCGCATGGCCGAGCGCCTGGCCAAAATTGAACAAGAACGAGCCTTGATGCTGGCAGGCATCTCGCACGACCTGCGAACCCCCCTGGCGCGCTTGCGGCTAGAAACAGAACTGAGCGTAGCCGACCTTGAAACCCGTGATTTGATGGCGGCTGACATTGCGCAGCTTGACGCCATCATCGACAAATTTCTGGACTATGCGCGACCCGAACCCACTGATTTGGGACCTGTGTTGCTTTCTGGCGTGATCAGTCGCAGCATCGCCCCCTGGCGGAACAACCAGCGCTTTGAAATCAAAGTGGATGTCGCAGAAGACTTGCAGGTCAAAGCCGAACAGGTGGAGTTGGTCCGCGTGTTGTCCAACTTGCTGGAAAACGCCCGCCGCTACGGTCAAAGCCCGAGCGACGGCATCACGCGCGTCGAAATCGTCGCCCGCGTGCACGATGGCTGGGTCTTGCTGCGGGTTCGCGACCAAGGCCCTGGGGTGTCTGAGGAAGCCCTGAAAAACCTGACGCAACCTTTCTTCAGGGGCGATGCCGCCAGAACCGAGGCCACCGGCTCGGGCTTGGGACTGGCCATTGTGGAGCGCTCGGTGCAGCGCATGGGCGGTACTTTTTCAGTGTTCAACAACAGCGCTGGTGGGCTGATGGCCTTGATGAAGTTCAGGCAAGTGCCCAGCGAGTCTTGAGTTAAAGGGCCCAAAGCCCAGGCTTTCACTGCTTTTTCAGCAACACGACAGCACGGGCTTCGATGCTTTGCCCCATCCCCACCGGACCCAATTTTTCTGCGGTTTTGGCTTTCACATTGACCTGACTGACGTCCACCCCAAGCGCCCGTGCCACCGAGGCGCACATGGCCCCCATGTGGGGCGCCAGTTTGGGGGCTTGGGCGATCACGGTGCTGTCGACATTCAGCAACTCATAGCCCTGGGCCCGCACACGCCGCATGGCTTCGGCCAACAACACCGCCGAATCCGCGCCTTTGAACTGCACATCGGTGTCGGGGAAATGGCGTCCGATGTCACCCAAGCCTGCTGCCCCCAAAACGGCATCGGTGATGGCGTGCAACAGCACATCAGCGTCAGAATGGCCCAAAAGACCTGCACTGTGCGCAATCTCCACGCCGCCCAAAATCAATTTTCTGCCGGGAACCAGGGCATGCACGTCCCAGCCTTCACCCATTCGGATGTTCATATTTTGCCTTTCAAGACAGCCTCGGCAAATGCAAAGTCTGCGGGGTAAGTGACTTTCAGGTTCTGGGCCGATCCGGGCACCAGGCGCGGCGACAGGCCTTGACGCTCCATGGCACTTGACTCGTCGGTGATGCCCTCAAACCCACTGGTCGCAGCATTGGCCAATGCGCTGTGCAAGGCACCCAAACGGAACATTTGCGGCGTTTGCGCCAGCCATTTATCTTCTCGAGGCACGGTGCCGGCTACCCTTGTGCCCTGCTCTGTCAGCCTGTGGGATTTCAAGGTGTCGGGGAGTGGCAAGGCCAACAAACCGCCCACGGGGTCATCCCGGCACGTTTCAATCAGGAGGGAGACGGCCTCGGGCGTGATCAGGCAACGCGCAGCGTCGTGCACCAGCACCCAATCGTCGGGGGAAAGACCCGCAGCCAGCATGGCGCTCAGACCGTTGAACACGCTCTCAGCGCGGGTGGCACCCCCACAGGCCAGACGAACAAATTTGGATGGCCAATGCTGCGCAGTGGGCCAGACAAAGCCGTCGTCAGGTGCCAGAACCACAAAACCATCGGCTATTTGCGGCACCTGCGCCAAAGCTTGCAAGGTGTGCAAGAGCATCGGGCGCCCGGCAACAGTTTGGTATTGCTTTGGAACGGCAGTGCCGGCACGGCTGCCCTGACCGGCACAGGGCACCAGCACATGAAAGCGGGGGGAATCAAAAGTCTTGGGCATGAAGGTCAATTGTAGAAGGTCGTCTTTGCGGCCCGATGTTCCCGGGCCTGAAGTCCTGGCCAGCGCCAAGTCCTGCCCGCACTCAGACGAGTGGACACATGGGCTCACGCCACATTGCACAGCGCCAGGGCATTGTTCGCCTTCTACAATAGGAAGGTCTGTCAAGTCGCCCACCCCCCTCCTTTTTGGCGGGGGGTGTTTTGCTTTTTCCAACGCCATCGTCATGCAACTTCCAAGCCTCCATATCGGCAAACGATTCACGCTGCCCCGCCCTGTGGGGTCGGCAGATGCTGTGCTGCTGGCACAACTGGCTGAACGCGAGAAAAAGGCGGGCAAGATCACCGCCATCGTCACGGCCGATGCCTCCGATGCCCAACGCCTGATGGAAGAACTGGTTTTTTTTGAACCCGGCCTGCGCTGCGTGGTTTTCCCGGACTGGGAAACCCTGCCCTACGACACCTTTTCACCGCATCAGGACCTGATCAGTGAACGCCTGGCCACGCTGTGGCGCATCAAGCAGCGCAACCACCCGGAAAGCGCCGACGTGGTGCTGCTGCCCGCCACAACGGCCCTTTACCGGCTGGCCCCGCCCTCTTTTCTGGCGGGTTACACCTTCGAATTCAAGGTCAAGCAAAAACTCGATGAAGCGCAACTCAAGGCGCAGCTCACGCTGGCAGGCTACTCGCATGTGAGCCAAGTGGTCAGCCCCGGTGAATACGCCGTGCGCGGTGGCCTGATTGATTTGTTCCCCATGGGCTCTTTGGTGCCTTACCGGGTGGACTTGTTTGACGACGAGATCGACAGCATCCGCACCTTTGACCCCGACAGCCAGCGCAGCCTTTACCCCGTGCCGGAAGTGCGTCTGTTGCCTGGTCGCGAGTTTCCGATGGATGAAGCGGCCCGTGCGCGCTTTCGCAGCCGCTGGCGCGAATTGCTCGAAGGAGACCCCACCAAAAGCCGCATCTACAAGGACATGGGCAACGGCGTGGCGACAGCGGGCATCGAGTATTACCTGCCCTTGTTCTTTGAAGAAACCGCCACCGTGTTCGACTACTTGGGCGCAGGCCAGGCCGACGCGGCCACCGTGGTGCTGCACGGCGATCTGGAACCGGCCTTTCAGCGCTTTTGGCAAGACACACGTGACCGCTACCGCCTGGTGCAAGGCGACCCCGAGCGGCCAGTGTTGCCGCCCGATGCCCTGTTTTTGAGCGCCGAGCAGTTTTACGGCCTGTGCAACCAACACGCACAACTGGCTCTGCGCGCAGGCGCTGACGATGTGCCCGACAACACCCTGGCGCAATCCCTGCCCGAGTTGACGGTGGTTCGCGGTGCCGAAGACCCGCTGGCTCGGCTGCAAGCCCACATTCGGGGTGGCGCCAGCCGTGTGTTGATCCTGGCCGAAAGCAATGGCCGACGTGAAAGCCTGCTCGATTTTGTTCGCTCCAGCGGACTGACACCGCCCGTTTTTGACACCCTGCAAGCGTTTCTGGTCAGTGACGAAAAAGTCGGCATGGCCACCTCGTCGCTCAACAAAGGCTTTCACTGGTTTGAGCATGGCATCGACCTGGTCACCGAAACCGAACTCTTTGCCGCTGGCCCCACGACCCGCCGCCGCAAAAAGCAAGAACAGGTCAGCGATGTCGAGGCGCTGATCAAAGACCTGAGCGAGTTGAACGTGGGCGACCCGGTGGTGCACAGCCAGCACGGCATCGGACGCTACCGTGGTCTGATCAACATGGACATGGGCGAGAAAAATGCCGATGGCACGCCCGCCGCGCAGGAGTTTTTGCACCTGGAATACGCGGGCGATGCCACGCTGTATGTGCCTGTAAGCCAGTTGCAGTTGATCAGCCGCTACACCGGTGTCAGCGCTGACGAGGCTCCGCTGCACAAGCTGGGCTCGGGTCAGTGGGAAAAAGCCAAACGCAAAGCTGCCGAACAGGTGCGCGACTCAGCCGCCGAGCTGCTCAACATCTATGCCCGCCGTGCCGCACGCGAAGGCCACGCCTTCAGGTACAGCCCGCAAGACTACGAAACCTTTGCGAACGACTTTGGCTTTGAAGAAACCGCCGACCAAAACGCGGCCATCCATGCCGTCATTCAGGACATGATCAGTCCCCGCCCGATGGACCGCTTGGTCTGTGGCGATGTGGGCTTTGGCAAAACCGAAGTGGCGCTGCGCGCGGCCTTTGTGGCCGTTACAGGCGGCAAACAAGTCGCTCTGCTCGCCCCAACCACCCTGCTGGCCGAGCAGCACTTTCAGACCCTCAAAGACCGTTTTGCCAAATGGCCCGTGCAAATTGCCGAGGTTTCCCGCTTTCGCTCGGGCAAAGAAGTCAGCGCTGCACTCAAAGGCATTGCCGACGGTACGGTGGACATCGTGGTGGGCACACACAAGTTGCTGAGCGCCTCCACCCAATTTCACAACCTGGGTCTGCTCATCATCGATGAGGAACACCGCTTTGGCGTGCGCCACAAAGAAGCCATGAAAGCCCTGCGGGCCGAGGTGGACGTGCTCACCCTGACCGCCACCCCGATTCCGCGAACCCTGGGCATGGCCCTGGAGGGGCTGCGCGATCTGAGCGTGATCGCCACGGCACCGCAGCGTCGTCTGGCCATCAAGACCTTTGTTCGCAACGAGGGCACGGGTGTGATTCGCGAGGCGGTGCTTCGCGAACTCAAGCGCGGTGGGCAGGTGTACTTTTTGCACAACGAAGTCGATACGATCGAAAACCGGCGCCAAAAGCTCGAAGAAATCCTGCCTGAGGCGCGCATCGCCGTGGCGCATGGGCAGATGCCCGAGCGCGAGCTGGAGCGCGTGATGCGCGACTTTGTAGCCCAGCGCTACAACATCCTGCTGTGCTCGACCATCATCGAGACCGGTATCGATGTGCCCACCGCCAACACCATCGTGATGAGCCGTGCCGATAAATTCGGCCTGGCTCAACTGCACCAATTGCGTGGCCGCGTGGGCCGATCTCACCACCAGGCGTATGCGTATTTGATGGTGCCCGAAATCCAGGGCCTGACCAAACAAGCCGCCCAACGGCTCGATGCCATTCAGCAGATGGAAGAGCTGGGCAGCGGCTTCTATTTGGCCATGCACGACCTGGAGATTCGTGGCGCAGGCGAAGTGCTCGGCGAGAACCAGAGCGGCAACATGCTGGAGGTGGGGTTTCAGCTCTACAACGAAATGCTGTCCGAAGCGGTTCGCTGCCTCAAAGCAGGCAAAGAACCCGATTTACTCAGCCCCTTGTCGGCCACCACCGACATCAACCTGCACGCACCCGCCCTGCTGCCGGGTGACTATTGCGGCGATGTGCACCTGCGCCTGAGCTTTTACAAAAAACTGGCCACTGCCAAGACCAACGACCAGATTGACGCCTTGCTGGAAGAAATCGTGGACCGCTTTGGCAAACTGCCGCCTCAGGCGCAAACCCTGGTGGACGTGCACCGCCTGCGGGTGCTGACCCAAAGCTACGGCGTGATCAAGGTTGATGCTGCACCCGGGGTGATTCAGATCACCTTCAAGCCCAACCCGCCCGTGGAACCCATGGCCATCATCGGCCTGATCCAGAAAAACAAACACATCAAGCTGGCCGGCAACGACAAACTGCGCATTGAGCGCGAGCTGCCCGACCCCAAGGCCCGGGCGCAGATGGTGCGCGATGTGTTGCGAAGTCTCGGACAACCGAAACTGGAAACAGCACCTGCCTGAACCCCTTCACGATCTTTGATAATCCCAGACGATGACCATGAGCATGAACAACGCAACCCCATTTGCCCCTGGCCTGACCCTCAGGGGCATGACCGCACCCCTTTCACTGTCCCAGTTCAAACTGATCGCGTTTGACATGGACTCCACCTTGATCAACATCGAGTGCGTGGACGAAATCGCCGATGCGGCGGGCCGCAAGGCCGAAGTCGCCGCCATCACCGAAGCCGCCATGCGTGGCGAGATTGCCGATTACAAGGAAAGCCTGCGCCAACGGGTGGCCTTGCTCAAGGGGGTCAGCGTGAACCACATGCAACAGGTGCTGACCGAGCGTCTTCGCTTGAACCCCGGTGCGGCCGATTTGGTCAAAGCCTGCAAAGCGGCGGGCATGAAAGTGTTGCTGGTGTCGGGTGGGTTTACTTATTTCACGGACCATGTGCGCGATTTGCTGGGCATTGACTGGACCCGTTCCAACGTGCTCGAGGTGGCCAATGGCCTGCTCACAGGCCGCATGGTGGACCAGGCATGGGGGGATATTTGCGATGGCGAAGAAAAGCGCAAAACCCTGTTGGAAACCTGCCAGCAGATGGGCATCTTACCCAGCCAGGCGATTGCCATGGGCGATGGCGCAAACGACTTGCCCATGATGGGCGAAGCGGGCCTGTCGGTGGCCTACCACGCCAAACCCAAGGTGCGCGAACAGGCCATGGTGGCCATTGACGAGGGGGGTCTCGACCGTCTGCTGGAAGTCGTCAGACCTTGATGCGCCCCTGGCGCAAGGGCTTGAGCAGGTCGCTCAGGCCGTTGTGATCGATCTCTTGCATCAGCCGCAACAGCTGGCCCACCTCACCTTTAGGAAACCCCTCACGGGCAAACCAGTTCAGGTAGTTTCCGGGCAAATCGGCGATCAGCATGCCCTTGTGCTTGCCGTAGGGCATGGGCGTGCTGACCAGCTTCACCAGGTCTTCGGGTTTCATGCAGTGGCTTGATGCGTCGTTTGAACTTTGAGCCAGGCACGCACAAGGGCGTGGAATACATTGGGCTGGGAAATCATCACCCAATGCCCGCAGGGCAGGCCTTGCACCGAGCTGCTCGGATGAGCGGCAACTTGTTTCAGCCACGAGTTTGAGTGAAACATGAAAGGTTTGCGCTCGCCATAAATAAAGAGCAGTGGCATGGGCAAGCGAATTTGCGATGCGCCCTTGAAACCACCCGCAGTGCCGAACCATTGCATGGCGTAGGGGTAGTTCATCTTGTGGGTGATGCTGCCAGCGTCTGTGGGGCAGCGCAACCAGCGGGCCATGGCACGGGTCATTCGGGTGCCCAATTTGCCCCCCAGCTTCCAGGCCAGCGCCAGCCAAAGTTGGTAACCCGCCACCGACAGTTTTTCCTTCATGCCCCAGCTGCGCAGCAGCGCCCCCGAGTTGTGGTCTCCCACGTCGACCGCCACCACGCGGGCAACAAGCTCAGGGTGACGCATGGCGAACTCGTAGCCGAAAATGCAGCCCCAGTCGTGCAGCATCAGGGTGACAGGTTTGCCAGGGCTGATGCTTTCCACGGTCTGGCGCAGCAACTGGCACATGTCATCCAGGCGGGTAACGGGGGGGCCGGATTCAAAGCCGGGCAGTGTCAGACGGGCGCAGATGGCGCGGTCTTGCAGGGCTGCCACGGTGCCGTCCCACAAGGCGCGGGTGTCGGGCCAGCCGTGCAGCATGAGGATGAGCTCATCGCCCTGCCCTTGCAGCCAGACTGGGATGCCGTTGACGTCGATGCAGCGCTCGGTGGTGGTCAGCATCGCTTACAAGGCCTTGGCCAGGCGCGAGACGCCTTCGAGTATTTTTTCTTCGCCCACGGTGGCAAAGCTCAGGCGGAAAGTGGCGTTATCAGGATGGGCACAAAAGAAGGGTGCGCCCGGTACAAAGGCCACGCCCTGCTCGATGGCGCGTTTGGCATACACGTTGCCATCGGCCACTTGACCGCCAGCACCCGTGAGGCGGGCCCAGACAAACAAACCCCCTTGAGGTTGCACGAACGTCACCGCATCACCCAACTGTTTGCGCAGGGCATTGCCCATGGTTTGGGCGCGTTGGGCATAGACCGCACGGACTTTGTCGAGTGTTGCCGGCATGCGACCCGCCTTGAGGTAATGCGCCGCTGTGGCCTGCGCAAAAGTGCTGGTGTGCGCATCGCTGAATTGTTTGCACATGGTGGCGCGGGCCAGTAACTCGGGCGGCGCAACCATCCAGCCCACACGCAGACCGGGCGACAACACTTTGGACAGTGAACCGCAATGCACCAGCCACTCGCGGCTACCGGGCACGGACGCGCTCATGGCCAGCAGGCTGGGCGGTGGGGCTTCGCCAAAATACAAATCACCATACGGGTCGTCTTCGACGATCAGGGTCTGGTGCTTGACAGCCATTTCAAGCACTTGGCGGCGGCGCTCGGCACTCAACAAGGCCCCACTGGGGTTGCCAAAGGTAGGGATCAAGTAGACAAATTTGGGTTGGTGCTCGGCGATCAGCTTGTCGAGTTCGTCGGTCATGACGCCGTGTTCATCCACCGGCGCGCTGATGAGTTCGGCCCCATAAAGGCGAAAGCACTGGATGGTGGCCAAAAAGGTGGGGCCTTCCACGATCACCTTGTCGCCGGGGCTGATCATGGTCTTGCCAATCAGGTCCAGCGCTTGCTGGCTGCCCGTGGTCACGATCAGTTGATCGGCGGTCACCTCTTTGGCGCCCTTTTGGACCATGAATTCAGCCAGCTGTTCACGCAGCGGGCCGAAACCTTCGGTGGCGCCGTATTGCAAGGCTGCACCGGGGTCTTGCGTCAGGGCCGCGTTGCTGGCCTCCCGGATGCCTTCGACGTCAAACAGGGCGCTGTCAGGAAAGCCGCCGGCAAAGCTGATGATGCCCGGCTTGCCGAGCAGCTTGAACAGCTCCCGGATGGCAGAGGTTTCGACGTTGTTCAGGCGGTCTGCAAACTGCAATGGCATGGTGTATCTTCCCCAAGTTGACTTGGCCCTTATTTTGCCTACATCCGGACACCATGAAGCCCGCACAGATCGAATCTTTTTTTGCCACACTGCAAGCCGCCAACCCCAAGCCCGTGACCGAACTGGCCTACACCAGCGTTTTCGAGCTTCTGACCGCCGTGCTGCTGTCGGCCCAAGCCACCGATGTGGGGGTGAACAAAGCCACGCGCAAGCTGTTTCCCGCTGCAGGTACACCGCAAAAAATTCTGGATCTGGGCCTGGAGGGGCTGGAGAGTTACATCAAGACCATTGGCCTGTTTCGCAGCAAAGCCAGACACCTGATGGAAACCTGCCGGATTTTGGTGACGCAACACGGTGGGCAGGTGCCCCGCACGCGCGAAGCCCTCGAAGCCCTGCCAGGCGTGGGTCGCAAAACGGCCAATGTGGTCCTCAACTCGGCCTTTGGCGAGCCCACCATGGCGGTGGACACGCATATTTTTCGTCTGGGCAACCGAACAGGCCTGGCCCCAGGCAAAACGCCTTTTGAGGTCGAACAAAAGCTGCTCAAGCGCATTCCAGCCCACTACTTGGTCGACGCCCACCACTGGTTGATCTTGCACGGCCGCTACGTGTGCCAGGCCCGCAAGCCGCAATGCGGTCAGTGCGCCGTGTCGACATTTTGCGATTTCAAGCCCAAAACGCTCTGAGCATCAGGCAAAACTGACTTCTTTGAGGTACAAATCCGGCGAGGGCCCAGAGGGTCAGGGCGGGTAAAATTTGAGGCCATTGACTGACCCAGCAGTCCTGCCCGAATGGACTGCCTCGCCCCTCTCACCATGAGCACTTTTGCTCTTCTATTTGAACCCGAACCAACCCTCTTATGACGCGCCCCCTTCCGCGTGCCCCTCTCAACAGCTCCAGACTCGTGCGTTTTTTGACCGAAAACGACATGCGCGATGCTGCCCGGGATGCGTACGACGTGGGGCAAAAATTGGGGGATTGGCTCAATTTTCGGCACGCCATTGCTTTGCATGGCGTGCTCAACCCGGAACTGCAGCCACAACCATCACCTGCCAACACGCGCCGTGCCGCTTTGATGACGGCCGAAGCCCTGAGCCGTCATGTGAACAAAATTCGGTCCCAGCTTGAGCAGTCCATTGTGGAAGGCGCCCCCCCGGGCTCCGGCTTGGCTCGCATCGAGATGCCGCCCACAGAACTGGACGAACCGATTGACCCCAAGACGGCCTTCACGCCCTACCGGCGCTTTTATGCCGCCCAGCAACGGCAAATGGAAGCCACCCTCCAAAATTTACGCACTCAGGTTCGCGCACAGTTGCGCAAAAGTTCAAGCGCTTTGCAGCAACTGGCTGCGCTCGATGAAGCTTTTGAAAACATCCTCAGCGAGCGGGAAGCCGCTTTGCTGGCCAACTTGGCCAAACTTCATGAAAAGCGCTTTGTGCAAGCCGTGAAGCGCCACACCAAAAAACAGGCCGAGGCCATGGCGGCAGCTGAGATCGCCATGGACTTGCGCCAAAGCACCTGGCTCATGCCCCTGCGCCAAGCCTTGCGCACGGCCTTGCTGGCCGAACTGGACACTCGCATGCAACCCACATTCGGCTTGCTTGAGGCATTTAACTTAGAACACGCACAACAACAATGAAACGATATTCCTTTCAGATCAGCTTCGGACTTGGCGTTTTGGCGCTCATCTGGGTTGCTGCCACGGTGGCGCGCAGCCACCTTCTGGTCTTGGTGATGACCGCATTCATCGGCGCTGTCTATGTCTTTGGGGCGATGGAATTGCGCCAATACCGGTCTTCAACCGATGCCTTGAGAAAAGGGCTGGCCAACATACCCCCAGAACTTCAAAGCCTGAGCGACTGGCTGATCACCCTGCCCTACGAGCTGCAAAACCCCATTCGGCAGCGGGTTGAAGGGGAACGCATGGGTCTGCCTGGCCCTGCCCTCACACCCTACCTGGTCGGTCTGTTGGTCATGCTGGGCATGTTGGGCACCTTTTTGGGCATGGTCGTCACGCTCAACGGTGCGGTGTTTGCGCTGGAGGGCTCCAGCAGTGTGGCCGGCATCCGCGCTGCATTTTCAGAGCCCATCAAAGGCCTGGGCTTGGCGTTTGGCACCTCGGTGGCAGGTGTCGCCACTTCTGCCATGTTGGGCCTCATGAGCAGCCTGGCCCGCCGCGAGCGCGCACAAGCGTCCCAGGTGCTGGACACACACTTGGCCACCGGCTTGCGCGGTTTTTCACTCACGCACCAACGGCAAGAAACCTTCAAGGCGCTGCAACAGCAATCGCAAGCCCTGCCACAAATGGTGCAGCAATTGCAAAGCATGATGCTGCAGATGGAGCGCAGCAGCCAGCAACTCAACGAGCGCCTGCTGGACAACCAGAAAAGCTTTCAAAAGGATGTGCACACGGCCTACACCGCCCTGGCCCAATCGGTGGACCAGTCACTGCGCAGCAGTCTGGGCCAAAGCA
>CAIZSE010000023.1 GCA_903935585.1 uncultured Burkholderiales bacterium
ATGCCCCGGTGATGTCTTGCCCGGACTGCCCGTTCAACAACCAGGGCAAGGCCCAGTTGCCCAGCAGGTAAATCGCCAAGGCCCAAAAGGCGAGAAGGGGCGACAGGCGATGCGTTTCAAAACGGCTGCGGAAAGACCAGAAAACCGCCAGGCAGGTGACCAGCAGCATGTGCAACAAGCCTGTGCGCGAAGCCGTGGCGGCGTTGCCGATGGCCAGCAATGCCAGCATCCACAGCGCATGGTGTGTCTTGAGCCCATTCGCTCGCCACCAAAGGACGGACAAGATGCCGATGCCTGAGAGTGTGGCCAGTTGGTTGCGTTGCCGCAAGTTGGCATTGGCCTCACCCAGGCCGGTCACATGCAGCCAGGGGCTGAAGGCAGAGGCTGCGCCGAAATACTGAATCAGGCCCATGGCACTGCTGATCAGGGCGGCCCAAGCCCAGGCGCGGGCAATGTCGATGGGCTTGACGGGTTGACCCAGCACCAGCAGACAGCCGATGCAGGCCCAGCTGAGCAGCAGGGGCACGGTGTTGGGTTGTGGTGCGGGCGACCAAGGCGCCACCCAGGGCAGCATCAGCAGCGCAATAGGTAACAGGCTGGTCAGCCAGCTTGCCCAGTTCACAAAGGGCGATCTCGGTTGCCTCAAATTCATGAGGCATGCGCCATGAAAAACGCCCTGGATAAAGCAGGGCGTTGGGGCTTGCAAAAAGCGGTCAGGAAGCCTTGCATGAAGCGGGCAGGTATTTCACCGGCAAACCGTTGCTGCCGGCCGGACCGCAGCGCCAACCCGAGATGGTTTTGCCGCCATCGGTGTTGCCATTGATGGGCGTGTCTCCGGTTTGCAGAGGGGTCAAAGCGATGGCATTGGCCGATGCACTGGTGCTCCCCCGCAAGGCGTCATGGTTGCCCACCACCGTGATCACGCCATTGCCATCCACGGCCACGCTGGCGACGTATTTGCTGGTTTGGCTTTCGCAGACCTTGGGCAAAGCCGCAGACACATTGGCATCCGATGATGAACTGATGGCTTCGTTGACCGCTGTTTTGCAGCCGTTGGCCGCCAGCAGCATTTCAGAGGCTTTGGCCCTGACCGTGTAATCCTGGTAAGCCGGCAAAGCCAGCGCACCCAGAATGCCGATGACCGCGATCACGATCATCAACTCGATCAACGTCAAACCGTGTTGGTTTTTTTTCATGGTTTCCCCCTGGTGAATGAAGTTGAATGGTAATTCAATCCCATGACAAACGCCATCGAAGTTAAACCAGAAAAATTACTCTGCTGGTTTTTTCGGACTTTTTGAGTTGGTCATTTTCCCAATGCCCAGCACCAAAGCGGCACCCAGCGCTGGCGTAACATAGTGCAACCAGCCGTTGGCCTCAACGATCGACTTGATGGCGACATCGCTCACGATGGTTTCGCCGGCAACCCAGCCAATCAGGCCTGCGCCGAACCAGATGATGATCGGAAATCGATCCATCAATTTGATCATCATTTGGCTGCCAAAAACGACCAACGGGATGCTGATGGCCAAACCAAGGATCAACAAGGTCATGCTGCCTTTTGCTGCAGCAGCCACGGCGATCACGTTGTCCAGGCTCATCACCAGATCGGCAATCAAAATGGTGCGAATGGCGACCCACAAACCGGCTTTTTCATTTCCGTCGCCATCGCCGTCGTCTTCACCGTGCAGCAGTTGTGTGCCGACCCAAAGTAACAAAATGCCACCCACGATTTGAAGGTAAGACAACTCCAGCAGCTTGGCGGCCACCACTGTGAGGCCGATCCGCAGCACCACAGCGGCACCCGAGCCAAACAAAATGGCTTTCTTTTGTTGTTCAGCCGGCAGCGAGCGGGCGGCCAGGGCGATCACAACCGCGTTGTCGCCCGAGAGGATGATGTTGATCCAGATGATTTTGATCAGACCGATCCAGAATTCGGCATTTTGCAGCAATTCCATGGTTGTTCTCCGTAGGTATAAAGACGAAAGCGCTGACAACCTGCGTTGACAGCGCTTTGAGGTGCAGGTGCCAGAGTTTAACGGGCTGTTCCTGCAATGGCGTGCGTAATTGTCCTTATGGCCAGGTCCGACGCGCCTGGCCGGGTTTTGTCTTGATCAGTCAGTAACAGAGCCAAAGATCTGTCACTGAAGGTTTGATCAGTCAGTAACAGAGCTAAAGATCTGTCACTGAAGACATTACTTTAGCTGGGCCTTGAGCAGTTTGCCCAGTTCCGAGGGGTTGCGTGTGACGATGAAGCCGCACGCTTCCATGATGGCCAGCTTGGCGTCGGCCGTGTCGGCACCGCCAGAGATCAAGGCACCGGCATGGCCCATGCGCTTGCCTGGGGGGGCAGTCACACCGGCGATGAAGCCGACGATCGGCTTTTTCATATTGGCTTTGCACCACATCGCAGCTTCGGCTTCGTCGGGTCCGCCGATTTCACCGATCATGATGACGGCGTCGGTGTCCGGGTCGTCGTTGAAAGCCTGCATCACATCGATGTGCTTCAAACCGTTGATCGGGTCGCCACCAATGCCCACGGCGCTGGACTGGCCCAGGCCGACTTCGGTCAGCATGGCCACGGCTTCATACGTCAGGGTGCCCGAACGGGAGACCACGCCGATGCGGCCTTTGCGGTGGATATGACCGGGCATGATGCCGATCTTGATTTCGTCAGGGGTGATCAGGCCGGGGCAGTTGGGGCCCAACAGCAAGGTCTTCTTGCCGCCAGCCGCTTCCTTGGCTTTCATTTTGTTGCGCACTTCGAGCATGTCGCGCACCGGGATGCCTTCGGTGATGCAGATCGCCAGGTCCAGGTCGGCTTCAACCGCTTCCCAGATGGCAGCAGCAGCGCCGGCAGGGGGCACATAGATCACCGACACGGTGGCGCCGGTTTGATGGGCGGCTTCCTTGACGGAGGCGAAGATCGGGATGTTGAAGATGGACTCGCCCGCCTTCTTGGGGTTCACACCAGCGACAAAGCAGTTTTTGCCGTTCGCGTATTCCTGGCACTTTTCAGTGTGGAACTGACCGGTTTTCCCGGTGATGCCCTGGGTGATGACTTTGGTGTCTTTGTTGATGTAGATCGACATTTTGGATTCCTAATCAGATGCGGACGGTGCTGATCGCACCGTCCTGCAAAGTCATTACTTGACGGCAGCGACGATGGCTGTTGCGGCTTCGGCCATGGTGTCGGCAGAGATGATGGGCAGACCCGACTCGGCCAGCATTTTCTTGCCCAGCTCGTCGTTGGTGCCCTTCATGCGCACCACCAGTGGCACGGACAGGTTCACGGCCTTGCAAGCCGTGATCACGCCGGTGGCGATGGTGTCGCACTTCATGATGCCGCCGAAGATGTTGACCAAAATGCCTTTGACATTCTTGTTGGACAACATGATCTTGAAGGCTTCAGTGACTTTTTCGGCCGTTGCGCCGCCGCCCACATCCAGGAAGTTGGCCGGCTCGCCGCCGAACAACTTGATGGTGTCCATGGTGGCCATGGCCAAGCCAGCGCCGTTGACCAGGCAACCGATGTTGCCGTCCAGGCTGATGTAGGCCAGGTCGAACTTGGAGGCTTCGACTTCCGCCGGGTCTTCTTCGTCCAGATCGCGGTAAGCCACGATTTCGGGGTGACGGAACAGGGCGTTGGGGTCGAAGTTGAACTTCGCATCCAAAGCCATCACGTTGCCTTTGCTGTCGCGGTTCAGTGGGTTGATTTCCACCAACGAGGCGTCGGTTTCCATGTAGCACTGGTACAGCTTCTTGAAAATGTCCACGGCCTGAGCGGTGGAGTCAGCAGGCATGCCGATGGCGTCTGCGATCTTTTTGGCCTGGGCGTCGCCCAAACCTGTCAACGGGTCAATGAACTCGGTGATGATCTTCTCGGGGGTGGCATGCGCCACTTCCTCGATGTCCATGCCGCCTTCGCTGGAGGCGATGAAAGCGATTTTTTGTGTGGCGCGGTCGGTGACCACGGACACGTAATATTCTTTGTTGATGTCCGCGCCGTCTTCGATGTACAGGCGGCGAACCTTTTGGCCTTCCGGGCCGGTCTGGTGGGTCTTGAGCTGCATGCCCAGGATTTCGCCAGCCAGGCGCTTCAAGTCATCGATGCTTTTGGCAACTTTGACGCCGCCGCCTTTGCCGCGGCCTCCGGCGTGGATCTGAGCCTTGACCACCCAAACCGGGCCGCCCAGTTTTTGAGCGGCTTCAACCGCCTCTTGAACGGTGAATGCTGCGATGCCGCGGGGGACGGGCACGCCGAATTGACGCAAGATTTCCTTGCCTTGGTACTCGTGAATCTTCATGAGGTCTTTTCTCAGAGAGTGGTTGATCTGACCGGTCCGCCTGGGTGATTCTCCCGCCAGCGGGCTCTGGACACTGCAGTTGGCGACTGTATCATGCTGCAATGCACCAATCTTGAGCCTTGCGTCTTACATTGACTTGACGCTGAGCGCCAAAATCCTTGCAAAGGTAATACATATGGCCAAAATATTCATCGATGGCGAAGCGGGAACCACCGGTTTGCAGATTCGCGAGCGCCTGGCTTTGATGCCCGAAATTCAGGTGCTGAGCATTGACCCCGCCCGTCGCAAAGACCCGGAAGCCAAACGCGAGATGATGGCCGCCGCCGATCTGGTGGTGCTGTGCTTGCACGACGATGCCGCCATCGCATCGGTGGCCATGATCGACACCCTGCCAGGCCGCAAGCCGCGCATTGTGGACGCATCCACGGCGCACCGTTGCCACCCGGAATGGGTCTTTGGCTTTCCCGAGCTGGCGACCGAGCAGGCCGCCGCTGTGCGTCAGGCGCAGCGAGTGGCCAATCCGGGCTGCTACGCGACAGGGGCCATTTCCATCTTGCGGCCTTTGGTTGATGCGGGGCTGTTGCCGCGAGATTTTCCTATTTGCCTGCCCTCCGTCAGTGGCTACTCTGGCGGTGGTCGCGCCATGATCGAAGACTACGAAGCGGGCAAAGCGCCGCTGTTTGAAGCCTATGCCTTGGGCCTCAATCACAAACACATCCCCGAAATCATGCGGTATGCCGGTCTGACCTGCCGCCCTTTGTTTGTTCCGGCGGTTGGCAACTTCCGTCAGGGGATGCTGGTGCAGTTGCCGCTGCACCTGGACACCTTGCCCGGCAAACCTGCCGGCGCTGATTTGCACGATGCATTGCAGGCGCACTATGCTGCCAGCCAGGCGGCTGGCGGCTGGGTCAGTGTGATGCCTGCCACGGCCGATGCCAAGCTGGACGCCACAGCATTGAACGACACCAACAAGCTCGAAATCCGGGTGTTTGCCAACGAAGCAGCGCGTCAGGCTGTGGTCATTGCCCGCCTGGACAACCTGGGCAAGGGCGCCAGTGGTGCGGCGGTGCAGAACATCCAGCTGATGCTGGGTTTGTGATGCGGCGTGTGTGACCCAGCGAACGGTCACCCCCGGAATTGCGCCGGATACTTCAACCTACGACAGAGCCTTCTGACGGCTCTCCCCAGCTTGATTCGCGCCTTCGGGCGCATGACAAAGCAAGGTGGTTTCCCTGTTAACCAGGGAGGTTCATTGGGGGGGGCCCTCAGAAGGCTTTGTTTTTTGGCTTCGCCTATTGCCGCAGTACGGCTCAATCTTCCAGATCTTCGGCGCCTTGAATGATCTTGCGCACCACTTCGGAATGGAAGCCCCGGGTCAACAAGAACCGAACTTGTTTGGCCCGTTCCTTGGGGTCGGCGGCCGGTCGGTCAAACTTTTTGCGCCACATGGCCAAGGCCCGGCTGTACTCGGTTTCGCGCAGTCCCGCCAAGGCCTCGGTCACAGCTTCGCCCGACAAACCTTTGGATGCCAGCTCGTGTTTGATCCGGCTGGTGCCCAGTTTGGCCGCACGCCGGTGCACCACCGATTCGATCACCCGCCCCTCGTTGATGAAGTCCCGCGCCTGCAACTCGTCCAGTGTTTTGGCCAGTTCGCCGGGCTCTTGGGCGTGGGGCGCCAGTTTGCGTTCCAGCTCGGTGCGGGAGTGTTCACGCTGGCTCAAAAGCCGCAGTGCGCGGCCTTTGAGCGAGGGTTGAAAAGCAGGCTTGCTCAAGCTCAGTCGGCCTTGGCTTCTGCAATGGCCGATTCCAGCAAGCGGATGCCCAGGGATTCACGCACCTTGTTTTCGATCTCACGGGCGAGTGCGGGGTTTTCGCGCAGGAATTCGCGGGCGTTGTCGCGGCCTTGCCCAATTTTTTCGCCCTGGTAGGCGTACCAGGCACCCGATTTGTCAACGATCTTGGCAGTGACGCCCATGTCGATGACCTCGCCTTCGCGGCTGATGCCTTCGCCGAACAGGATGTCGAACTCGGCGGTTTTGAAGGGTGGCGCGACTTTGTTCTTGACGACTTTGACCTTGGTTTCGTTGCCGATGGCTTCGTCACCCTTCTTGATGGTGCCGGTGCGGCGGATGTCCAGACGGACCGAGGCGTAAAACTTGAGCGCGTTGCCGCCGGTGGTGGTTTCGGGGCTGCCGAACATGACGCCGATCTTCATGCGGATCTGGTTGATGAAGATGACGGTGCAGTTGGTCTTTTTGATGGTGGCGGTCAGCTTGCGCAGCGCCTGGCTCATCAAACGCGCTTGCAGGCCGGGCAGGCTGTCGCCCATGTCGCCTTCGATTTCGGCCTTGGGGGTGAGGGCGGCCACCGAGTCGATGACCACCAGGTCCACCGCGCCAGAGCGCACCAGGCTGTCGACGATTTCAAGGGCCTGTTCGCCGGTGTCGGGCTGGCTGACCAGCAGCTCTTGCAGGTTGACGCCCAGGTTCTGGGCGTACTGCACGTCCAGCGCGTGCTCGGCGTCCACAAAGGCGCAGGTGCCGCCCAGACGCTGCATCTCGGAGATGACTTGCAGGGTCAGGGTGGTTTTGCCGGAAGACTCGGGGCCGTAGATTTCGATCACGCGACCACGGGGCAGACCCCCCACGCCCAACGCGATGTCCAGGCCCAAAGAGCCGGTGGAGACGACCTGGATGTCAGCGATGACCTCGCCTTCGCCCAGACGCATGATGGTGCCTTTGCCAAACTGTTTTTCAATCTGGGCCAGTGCGGCTTGCAGGGCTTTGGACTTTTCGCTGTTGTCGTCGATCATGAAAATCTCCTTGAATATCAATGGTTTGGGGCATCGGGTTCAGCAGGAATGCGCCGTTTACTGGATGCTTGAACAGTACTGTAAACGAGCTGTATAAAACTGTAAACACTATTTTTGGTCAGTTTGCCTTATCATTAACCCATGATAAAAACTGCCCAAAACCAGGCCGATGCGCCCATAGCTTTGCAGGACGAGCGATGGCGCCAAACCCATTTGGGGCGCTTGCTGGGCCACGCCATGCGCCGTTTCGATGCGCGCGTGCTGCACTTGATGGCGGGCAACGAGGGGGTTCCCCTGGCGCTGGCCAATCTGGCCTCACGCGATCAGATCAGCGCGGCCCATGTGCACATCACCCGGCATTTGGCGCTGGAAGGTTCGCGCCTGACCGACCTGGCACAGGCTGCAGGCATGAGCAAGCAAGCCATGGGCGACCTGGTGGACCAGTGCAGCGCTTGGGGCTTGGTGCAGCGAGAGCCCGACCCGCTGGATGCACGTGCCCGGCGCGTGGTGTTCACGCCGGTCGGCCTGGCGTGGCTGCAGGCTTTCAAGGACGCGGTGGCGCAAGCCGAAGCCGAATTTCGTGAGGCGGTGGGCAAGGATGTGGCCACCGTGGTGGCCCTGGGGCTGGAGGCCTACGCCATCTGACGCGGGTTCATCCGCAGCGCAGCAGTTTCATCTCGGCATGTCGCTTGGCAGACACTAGAATCACAGCAGTGAGCGCGTTCAGCCAGGCCGGGCGGCACACCGCACAACAACAGGAGACAGCCATGCGAATTCTGATAGCCGAAGACGATCAGGTGCTTGCCGATGGATTGCTGCGGACATTGCGCAGCGCTGGCGCGGCGGTGGACCACGTGGCCAGCGGCAGCGAGGCCGATGCGGCCTTGATGACCAACAACGAATTCGATTTGTTGATCCTGGATCTGGGCCTGCCCAAAATGAATGGGTTGGAAGTGCTCAAGCGTTTGCGCGCCAGAGGCTCCACATTGCCGGTCCTGATTTTGACGGCGGCGGACAGCGTTGAAGAGCGCGTCAAAGGCCTGGACTTGGGCGCAGACGATTACATGGCCAAGCCCTTCAGCTTGCAAGAACTCGAAGCCCGCGTGCGCGCCCTGACCCGCCGGGGCATGGGCGGTGCCACCTCGCAGATCAAGCATGGCCCGTTGATTTACGACCAGTCAGGCCGCGTGGCCACCATCGACGGCAAGATGGTGGAGCTGTCGGCGCGCGAGCTGGGCCTGCTCGAAGTGCTGCTGCAACGCGCAGGCCGGCTGGTCAGCAAAGACCAGTTGGTCGAACGCCTGTGCGAATGGGGCGAAGAGGTCAGCAACAACGCGATTGAGGTGTACATCCACCGCTTGCGCAAGAAGATTGAAAAAGGCCCGATCCGCATCGCCACGGTGCGTGGCCTGGGCTACTGCCTCGAAAAGATCCCGGGCTGACCGCCCGTCGATTGCCAGCGCACCGCTAAAGAATTGAGAACCAGGCCGCCATGAAATCACGCGGCTGGAGCGTTCGCATTTTCAAGCGCGAACAAAGATCTTTGTTTGGCGAAATCCTCGACTGGATGCTCACGCCCTTGTTGTTGCTGTGGCCCATCAGTCTGGCGCTGACCTGGCTGGTGGCGCAAGGCCTGGCCAACAAGCCCTTTGACCGAGCGCTGGTTTACAACGTGCAAGCGCTGGCCCAGCAGGTCAAGCTGGGACCCGATGATCGGGTTCAATTCAACCTGCCTCAGCCCGCCAGCGAACTGCTGCGCGCCGATGAAACCGATCTTGTTTATTACCAGGTGCGCGGGGGCTATCAGGAGCATTTGAGTGGCGAGCGCGACTTGCCCTTGCCGCCGGCAGGCCTGGATAAAAGCAGAAGCTACGAAGTGCACATCCGCGATGACGAGATGCGCGGGCTTGAAGTGCGCGTGGCCTATACCTGGATACAGCTGGATGCCGAGGGAAAGCACCCGGCACTGGTGCAAGTTGCCGAAACGCGAGAAAAGCGCTCTGTGTTGGCGGCCGAGATCATCAAGGGCGTGATGCTGCCCCAGTTTGCCCTTTTGCCCTTGGCGGTGCTGTTGGTTTGGCTGGCGCTGGTGCGCGGCATCAAGCCGCTGTCCGAGCTGGAAGAGCGCATCCGTGCGCGCAAATCGGACGACCTCAGCCCACTTGACGACAAGGCCGTGCCCATGGAAGTGGCCCCGTTGGTGGTGTCGGTGAACGACCTGCTGGAGCGCTTGAAGGACTCCATCGTCACGCAAAAGCGCTTTTTGGCCGATGCGGCACACCAGCTCAAAACACCTTTGGCGGGCTTGCGCATGCAGGCGGACCTGGCGCAACGCTCTGGCTCCAGCGAGGAAGACTTGAAGAAATCCCTGAAGCAAATTGGCCGCGCGAGCGTGCAGGCCACGCACACCGTGAACCAGTTGTTGTCGCTGGCCCGCGCAGAGGGCGGTGGCGCCCACCTGCCCCAGCAAAGCTGCGACATGGTGACGATGGCCAGCGAAGTCCTGCAAGACTGTTTGCCCGGTGCCATGGACAAGGGCCTGGACCTGGGCTACGAGGGTGTGCAGCCCGGCACCCCCGGCGCACAAGTGCAAGGCAATCCAACGCTGCTGAAAGAAATGCTGCGCAACTTGGTCGAAAACGCCATCCACTACACGCCAAGCACACCCGAGCGGCAGGGGGTGGTCACGGTGCGTGTGCTGGTCGACCCCTACAGCAAAGCACTGGTCATGCAGGTCGAAGACAACGGCCTTGGCATCCCCCAGGCTGAACAGGACCTGGTGTTTCAGCCGTTTTACCGGGTACTGGGCACCAATGTGGACGGCTCAGGCCTGGGCTTGCCCATCGTCAAGGAAATCGCCCAGCAACACGGCGCTTCGATCGCCGTGGATGCGGCCCATCCCGGCCACGTCCCTCCGGGTGCCTGCTTTACCCTGCGTTTCAGCACGTCGGGCTAGGGACAAAGAGCCAGGGCGAAGGCGAAGGCCAGAGCCAGGGCTGTTGACAGCCTCAAGCCCTTGGGTTGTTCGCCCCCCTGCGACCGAAAGCCTTTCAGGCAGGCTTGCCCATGTTGAGCTGCAAACGTTCGCGCTCGATCACGCGGGCCACCGCCGGTTGTGCCGCCACTTTTTGCACAAAGGCCCACAACTCGGGGTGCTCTTCGGGCGTGATGCCGGCGATCGTGCCCCAGCGGGTGAATGTCAGGCAATAGGCGTCCAGCGGGCCGAAGCGCTCGCCGCTCAGCCAGGGCTGGCCTTTGGCCGCGGCCGCTTTGACCAAGTCTTGCAGTTCACCCAACATGCCCCTGAACAGTTGCGTGTTGTAGGGTTTGAGCGCCGCCTGCACATCGGGCAAGTCCGAGAACTTTTGCGGCATGAAGATGTGCGTGAACGTCGGGTGCACGGTGTTGTTCATCCAGGCCAAAGTGGAGATGGCCTGGGCGCGCGCCAGGGCCTCGGTGGGCAAAAAGCCCGCCTGGGGAAACAGCTGGTCCAGGTACAACACGATGGCCACAATTTGGCTGATGGGCTGGCCGTTGTTCACCAACACGGGCACCTGGCCTCGCGGGTTGATGGCTTTGTAGTCGTCGCTGTTTTGCTCGCCCTTGTGCAGTTTGACCATGCTGGGTTCAAACTCGGCGCCGCTCATTTCAAGCAGGACATGGGGCACAAAAGAACAGGCGCCAGGGGCGAAGTGAAGTTTCAGGCTCATCGGGCAACTCTCCAAAAAATCTTAAGGGTTTGAGGGGGGTGATGTTGTGCGCTTGTTGACCACAGGCGCGTCGGTTGCAGGGGGCGCAGGCACCGAGGCGGCAGGGACGGGTGCGGCAGCGGAGTCTGGTGTGGCGTTTGGGGCGGTCTCTGGCGTGGCTGTTTCAGCAGCTATTCGTTTTGCGGCAGCAGCAGGGGTTTCAACCTGGATGGCCGTGGGTCGAACTTGGTTTAACACGCGTTCAGGCTCGCGTGCGGTGTTGGGGCCCCAGCCCCAGCGGGCAAAGGCGTCAAATTGCCAGGCCAAAACAGCCACATTGAGGACCAGCAAAGGGGCGATCAACCAGCGCATCTTCAAAACGTGTTCTCCGGTTTCAATGGGCGCACGCTGACCTCAGCGCTGACGATGTCTTGAGTGCCGGTGGCTGTTTGCAGCCGCAACGCCCCGTTGCGGCCCACACCCAGCGCCAGGCCGACCTGGCCATCGCTGGTGTCAACGCGGCGGCCCTTGAGGACATCACGCGACTCAAAGCGGGCCTGCAGGGGTGCGAAGCCTTCGGCCTCAAAGGCCAGCAGGGTCTTGATCAGGGGGGCCGCTACGCGCGCCAGGCAGGTGTACGCCGTCATATCAGGCAACAACTCGGCCAGGGCCGCTGGCGCTGTGTTCAGGCCGTCTGCAGCGCGTGGGCGGATGTTCAGGCCCACCCCCACCACCACCTGGCTGTGACCGCCCATGCTGGCCGCCTCAACCAGGATGCCGCCCAGCTTGCGGTCCTGAAACCACAAATCATTGGGCCACTTCAGCCCGACATCAGGGTGCAGGCTTTCAGCCAGGCTCAGGCCCACGGCCAGCGACAGGCCAGACCAGTCCCGGGGCGCAAGGGGCAGGCTGATGGAAAAAGTCAGCGAGTCGCCAGGCTGGCTTTGCCACACGCGGCCCATGCGCCCCCGACCCGCGGTTTGCTGTTCGGCCACCAGCAAGGTCGCCTCTTGATGGCCCGCACGTGCGCGCCGCATCAGCTCGCTGTTGGTCGAATCGATGGTGGGCAGCACCTCGACCGTGAAGTCGGGCAGCAAGGGAAAGATTTGCGCCCAGATCGCTTCGGCAGGCCAGGCAAGGGGCGAGATCATGGCTCAGCGCTTTTTGGCGGGCGCCTTCTTGGGCTGGCTGTCTTTGGCTGCCTTGGCCACTTTCTTGGGCTTTTCCAGCTTGACAGGCTTGACCACCTTGGCTGCTTTGTCCTTGGCTTTGACCTTGACTTTTGTCTCGGCCTTCACCTTCACCTTGGCCTTGCTCTTTTTCTGGCTCGGAATCTTGGGGGTTTCTTTGCGCTCTTTGGGCGACAACAGCGTGCCCCGGCAGTTTTTGCTGCCGCACCAGCAAGGGTATTCGGCCTTGAGTTTCTTGGTATAGGGCTCGTCGATGATCAGCCCGTAGTCGTAATTCAGTTCTTCACCCGCCCGGATGTTGCGAATGGCCTTGATGAAGATGCGGTCCTTGTCTTCGTCGGCTTCGCAGTTGGGGTTGCAGCTGTGGTTGATCCAACGCGATGAGTTGCCGCCATGCAGCGCATCAATCACCCGGTCTTCGTTCACATGGAAATAAAAGGTGTGGTTCGGGTCCTTGGGGTCATGCGGGTGGCGGTCTTGCGCCTCGTCCCAGCTGATGACCTCGCCCACGTACTCGATGAGGGTTTCACCTTCGGCGATGTCTTGCAGCGCAAACACCCCTTTGCCATGCACGCCGGAGCGGCGAACCTGGATGCGCTTGCCGGTGGCGCTGGCGGAAGATCGGCTGGGGGAGGAAACAGAGGTTTTGGCCACGGCTTTAAAAATTTGTTATGGTGAATTCATGTGGGCGTGCGCGTGAGCGCGCCCGGGCGCGTACGCACACGCGAGACAACGGGATTGTAATGACATGAAGACATTGGTAATTGCAGAGAAGCCTTCGGTGGCTCAAGACATCGTCAAAGCCTTGACGCCGACCACGGGCAAGTTCGAAAAACACGACGACCATTTCGAGAACGACAAATACGTCGTGACCAGCGCCGTCGGCCATCTGGTGGAGATCCAGGCACCCGAGCAATACGACGTCAAACGGGGCAAATGGAGCTTTGCCAATTTGCCGGTCATCCCGCCGCACTTTGACCTCAAGCCCGTAGACAAGACCAAGAGCCGCCTGAGTGCGGTGGTCAGGCAGGCCAAGCGCAAAGACGTGAACGCGCTCATCAATGCCTGTGACGCCGGGCGCGAGGGGGAGTTGATCTTCCGCCTGATCGAACAGTACGCCGGTGGCGCCAAGACGCTGGACAAGCCCGTGCAGCGCCTGTGGCTGCAGTCCATGACGCCGCAAGCGATCCGTGACGGCTTTGACAACCTGCGCAGCAACCAGCAGATGCAAGGGCTGGCCGACGCCGCCCGCAGCCGCTCCGAGGCCGACTGGCTGGTGGGGATCAATGGCACACGGGCCATGACCGCGTTCAACTCACGCGACGGCGGGTTCTTTTTGACCACAGTGGGCCGGGTGCAAACGCCCACGCTCGCCGTGGTGGTCGTGCGTGAAGAACAAATCCGCAAGTTCATCAGCCGCGACTATTGGGAAGTGCATGCCGAATTCGCCGCCACTGCGGGCACCTATCCTGGCAAGTGGTTCGACCCGGCCTGGAGGAAAGAAGAAGACGCCGAGAAAAAAGCCGACCGCAAATGGACAGCCCAGGAAGCGCAAGCCATTGTCGATGCCGTGCGCAATAAAAAGGCCACGGTCACTGAAGAGTCCACACCCACCACCCAGGCCAGCCCGGGCCTGTTTGACCTGACCAGCCTGCAGCGTGAAGCCAACGGCAAGTTCGGCTTTTCGGCCAAGACCACGCTCGCGCTGGCGCAAAGCCTGTACGAACGCCACAAGGCCCTGACTTACCCGCGGACCGATTCACGCCACCTGCCCGAAGACTATGTGCCGGTGGCCAAGGAAACCTTCGAGATGCTGGCCGACAGCGGCATGAAGCACCTGGCCCCACACGCCCTCACGGCGCTCAACAACAACTACGTGCGCAAGACGCCGCGCGTGTTCGACAACAAAAAAGTGTCAGACCACTTTGCCATCATCCCGACCCTGCAGGCCCCCAGCGGCTTGTCTGAGGCCGAGCAAAAGCTTTATGACCTGGTGGTGCGCCGCTTCATGGCGGTGTTTTTCCCCAGTGCCGAATACCAGGTGACCACCCGCATCAGCGTGGCCGCAGGCCACAGCTTCAAGACCGTGGGCAAGGTGCTGGTCAAACCTGGTTGGCTCGCCATTTATGGCAAAGAGGCCGCAGAAGAAGTCGAAGATGCCAAAGACGGTGACAAAGGCCAGAACCTGGTCCCGGTGCAGCCGGGCGAGCAAGTGGGTGTGGAATCGGTGGAAGCCAAGGGCCTGAAAACCCGCCCACCCGCCCGCTATTCAGAAGCCACGCTGCTGGGCGCCATGGAAGGCGCAGGCAAGATGGTGGACGACGATGAGCTGCGTGAAGCCATGCAGGAAAAAGGTTTGGGCACACCTGCCACCCGCGCCGCCATCATCGAAGGCCTGATCAACGAAAAGTACATGCTGCGCGAAGGCCGCGAGATGATCCCGACGGCCAAGGCCTTCCAGCTCATGACGCTGCTGCGTGGCCTGCAGGTCGAAGAGCTGTCCAAGCCCGAACTGACGGGTGAGTGGGAATACAAGCTCGCGCAGATGGAGCAGGGCAAGCTCAGTCGCGCCACCTTCATGGCCGAGATCGCCGCCATGACCGAGCACATCGTCAAGAAGGCCAAAGAGTACGACCGCGACACCGTGCCTGGCGACTACGCCACGCTGAGCGCGCCTTGCCCCAACTGCGGCGGCGTGGTGAAAGAAAACTACCGCAGGTACACCTGCACAGGCGCAGACGGCGCCAGCGATGGCTGCGGCTTTTCGTTTGGCAAATCACCGGCAGGGCGCACCTTTGAGCAAGCCGAAGTCGAGCAGTTCATGCGCGACAAAAAGATCGGCCCGCTGGAGGGGTTCCGCTCCAAAGCCGGTTGGCCTTTTGTCGCCGAAATGGCGCTGAAATACAACGAGGAAGACAAAAACTGGAAACTTGAATTCGACTTTGGCGATGACAAGAAAAACGAAGAGAGCGGTGAGATCGTCGAGTTCACCGACGAGCCGCTGGGCGTTTGCCCCAAGTGCGGCAGCCCCGTGCACGAACACGGCAGCAACTATTTGTGCAGCAAGGCCGTGCCCACCCATGCACAACCCACCCCCAGCTGTGACTTCAAGACCGGCAAGCTCATCTTGCAGCAGCCGGTGGAGCGCGAACAAGTGGTCAAGTTGCTGGCCGCTGGCAAGACCGATTTGCTCGACAAGTTTGTCAGCAACCGCACCCGCCGCAGCTTCAAGGCCATGCTGGCCTGGAGTGCCGAAGAGGGCAAGGTGATCTTCGAATTTGAGCAGCGCGAAGGGGGCAAGAAATACCCACCGCGCAAGACAGCTGCCAAAAAGACGCCGTTTGGCAAGGTCGCGGTGAAGAAGGCCACGGCGGCAAAAACACCTGCGGCCAAAAAAGCCGCCAAGACGGCTGCGCCCAAGGCACCGCGCAAAGCCGCTGTGGGCACCCTGAAGCCCAGCGATGCTTTGGCCGCCGTGATCGGCGATGGCACGTATGCCCGCACCGAGGTGGTCAAAAAAATCTGGGACTACATCAAGGCCAACAACTTGCAAGACCCGGCAGACAAGCGCTCGATCAAAGCCGACGGCAAGTTGCAAGCGGTGTTTGGCAAAGACCAGGCCACCATGTTCGAGCTGGCGGGGATCATTGGCAAGCACTTGAGCTGAAGGGCATACCGCTTCAGCTGGAAACCGCTGATCACTTCTCTGCAAACTCAAGCTTGACCGGCAGAGCGGTCAAGCTTGGCTTCAGGGCAGCCCAGGCTGCGGCGGGCGTTGCCAGGGCGTCGACTTTGACTGGCGCATCGCCCGTGGCCAGCACCGTGGGCCATTGCGCGGCCGGGGTCGCCAATGGCGTCAACACCTGATGGATCAATCCACGCACGACGGCAGCCGTTGCCAGTGTGCGCAATTCGGGCTTGTAGATCTTGCCGACGTTGGTGACGGGCATGCGCTCCAGCACCGTGATCGATTTGGGTTGGGCAGGCGCTTCGTCGACCCGTTGTGCCGTGAAGGCCAGCAACTCGGCTTCAGTGACTTGGGCGCCTGGTATGAGTGTGGCAAAAGCCACGGGCAACTCGCCCGCATAGGCATCGGGCGCGCCGACGGCGGCGCACAGGTCAACGGCGGGGTGTGCGCCCAGCGCATCTTCAATCACCTTGGGGTCGATGTTGTGGCCCCCGCGAATGATCAAGTCCTTGGCGCGGCCAGACAGGTGCAAGCGGCCTTGTGCGTCGATGAAACCCACATCGCCCGTGATGAGCCAGCCATCGGGGGTGAAGCTGCGCGCGGTTTCTGCGGCATCCAGATAGCCTGAAAACAGGTTGGGGCCCTGGTAGAGCACCATGCCTTTTTCACCCACAGGCAGGTCTTGCCCGGTGGCCTGGTCGTCGCTGCTCAAGGCCACGATGCGCACCCGCGCATGGGGCAGTGGCCAGCCCACGCAAGCGGCAGGCGCACTCAGCCCGGGTGGGGCCACGGTGCTCAGGCCTGCAGTCTCGGTCATGCCCAGGCTTTCGTTGATGTGCAAGCCGACCATTTGTTCAAAGCGCTGTGCCAGCTCTGGAGGCAGCGGCGCGGCACCCGTGCGCACCGCACGCATGCAGGAGATGTCGGCGCCGTCCAGCGGCACGCCAGCCAATGCCGCCAGCACCGTGGGCACGCCCGACATGAGAGTGCAGCGGTGGTGTGCGACCAGGCGCCAATAGTTTTGCACCACCTCGCGGTTGCGAAACATTGCCGCTGTGGGAATGATCACGTGCATGCCGATGGCCAGTGAGCAAAGTGCTCCGGGCAATACGCCGGCCACATGGAACAGCGGGTAGCCATTGATCGTCACATCGGTGGGCTGAAAGCCCTGCATGCTGGCGTTGGCCCAGGCGGTGAACACCTGCGCGCCGTGGCTGTGCCGCGCCAGCTTGGGCGCACCGGTCGTGCCACCGGTGTGAAAGTAAGCCGCGATGTCTTTTGCGCTGAAAACCCGCTGGCTCAGCAGGCGGTCGGCCACTTGCGCAGCCCGCAAGGCGTGGAAGTCTTGCGCGCCTTCGGGCAAGTGATCGGCGGGTGGCAAAGGGCCGCCCTCGGGGTTGACCAGCAACACGGTGTGCAGGCCGGGCAACCGGGCTTGCAAACGAAGTGCCTTGGCCCGCATCTGGCTGTCATCTGTCACGCCATGGGCGATCAGCACCTTGGCTTGGCTGGCGCTCAGCAGGGACAGCAGTTTTTCATCGCTCAGCAAAGGGTTCAGCGGCTGCACGATGCCTGCGGCTTCGCCACCCCAAAGTGCCAGGTGGTAGGCCAGCCCACCGGGCAACAAGATGGCCACCACATCGTGCGGGCCCAGTTGCAGGCCGAGCAGCATATTGGCGGTCTGGTGGATGCCGTGCAGCAGCTCGCGGTAGGTCCAGGTGGTGCACGGACCACCGGGCTGACCTGTTTGTAAAAACGTGAGTGCGGGCTGGTCTGCGTGGGCCAAAGCGCTGGCGCGAATCAAGTCGTAGGTGCTGGACCACGGCATGGCTTTGCCCAGGGGCGTGGCCTCCATGCGGTGGATATCGGCAAGAGATTGAACGGGCGATGTGACGGTCAGGTGCATGCCCGATGTTAGCCACAGCCATGACCGGGCTTTGTCGCGCCGGTGGCAAGACAAGGGCTCTCTCAAGCCTTTTCAAACAGCCAGTGTCATC
>CAIZSE010000024.1 GCA_903935585.1 uncultured Burkholderiales bacterium
AATCCAGGCGGCCAAACCCGTTGAAATGCGCCGGTGCACCAGCGGGTCGGCCTCGTAGGCTTTGACGGCCTCGGGGTCACGCGCCACAAACTCGGTTTTAAGCCCGTTGTCCACGCGCAGATGGGGCACAACGCGGGGCAGGGTGGCCAGCAACATCCTTTGGAGCAAATTGGGAAAAGCCCCCAGCGCCGGAGAAGACAGCACCGCGGCATCTGCCGAGTGCGGTTGTTCGGCCAGCGTTCGCGCCACCACCAGGCCGCCCATGCTGTGGCCGAGCAAAATCAGTGGTGTTTCGGCTAAGGCCGGGCGTTGCCGTGTGTCGTCCATCACACGGCACAAATCAGCTTGCAAACTGCCGGGTCGCAGCATGTCGCCGCGTGCGCCTTCAGACAGGCCATGGCCTTGCTGGTCGTAAGCCCGAATGGCAAAACCCCAGTCGTGCAAATGCGCGGCCAATTCACCGTAGCGCCCGGCGTGTTCGCCCAGGCCGTGCACCAAGAGCACCGTGCCCAAGGGGCGTGCAGCTGGCAAAGCCCAGTCAAAAACCGCCAGTTGTCCCGCCTCACCTGGCAAGGCTGAAACCGTGGGCCGTGAGATCGACAGCCGCTGCATCGCCATCAAGGCATGCGGGCCATGACTTCGGCCACGGCGGCGGTGAGCTTCTTGGCGTAGGGGACATGCAAAAACTCATTCGGCCCGTGCGCGTTGCTCTTGGGGCCAAGCACGCCGCACACCATCATCTGGGCCTTCGGGAAGCCGGCACTCAGCATGTTCATGAGCGGGATCGTGCCGCCCTGGCCGATGTAACCCACGGGCGCGCCATAGTGCGCCTGGCTGGCGCTGTTCAGGGCTTGTTCGAACCAGGGCTGTGTGCCCGGGGCGTTCCATCCGGTGGCACCGCCGCCGGTTTCAAAGGTGACCTTGGCCTGGTAAGGCGCGTTGTCTTCCAGCAGGGCCTTCATCTCGGCCACGGCTTGCGCGGCGTCCACCAGCGGGGGCAGGCGCAGGCTGAGCTTGAAGGCGGTGTAAGGCCGCAGCACGTTGCCGGCGTCTTTCAGGGCCGGAAAACCTTCTGCGCCGGTCACGCTCAAGGTGGGCGTCCAGGTGCGGTTGAGCAGGGCTTGTGTCGGGTCGGTGGTGGTGGGCAAGGCAAAGCTGGTCGAGCCGCCGCAATCGTAGTGCGCCCAGGGGAAACGCTTGTAGACCTCATCGCCCAATATGGCGGCCGTGGCGCGCGCTTGCGCCAGGCGTTCTGCAGGCACCTCGCAATGGAAGCTGGCGGGCAACAAACGCCCGGTGGCGCTGTCTTCCAGGCGATCGAGCACCTGGCGCATGATCCGGAAACTCGAGGGCACCAGCCCCGAAGCGTCGCCGGAGTGGATGCCCTCGGTCAGCACCTCGACTTTGAGCGTGCCGCTGGCCATGCCGCGCAGGCTGGTGGTTAACCACAGCTGCTCGTAGTTGCCCGCGCCACTGTCCAAGCAAATCACCAGACCCACATCGCCCAGACGGGTGCGCAAGGCGTCCACATAAGGCATCAGGTCGTACGAGCCCGATTCTTCGCAAGTCTCGATCAGGCCCACGATGCGCGGGTGCGGGGTCTTCTGGCTTTTGAGGGCCTGCAAAGCCGCAATGCTGGCGTACACCGCATAGCCATCGTCAGCGCCGCCACGGCCATACAGCTTGCCGTCTTCGTACACCGGGGTCCAGGGCCCCAGGTCGTTGCGCCAACCGTTGAACTCGGGCTGTTTGTCCATGTGGCCGTACATCAGGATGGTTTGGCCAGAGCCTTCGGTGGCAGCGCGGGTGGCGTCTACCTCAAAGAACATCACGGGTGTGCGGCCCGGCAGGCGAATGATTTCGAGCTTCAGGCCCTCGACCTTTTGCGCCTCGACCCATTGGGCGGCATGGCGCAGCACCGTCTCGATGTGGCCATGGGCGGCCCACTCGGCATCAAATGCGGGCGACTTGGCCGGGATTTCGATGTACTTTTTCAGCTCGGGCAGGATGCGGCTGTCCCACGCTTGGGAGACTTCATTCAAGGCCCTGGCGGTGTCCAGATGACCAGCGGGCATTTCACGGTGCAAAGGTGCGTTCATGGGGCAGGACTCCTGAGGGCAACACAAAAGAAAATACTTTAGCGGTTTTGTGCAAAGGTCGCCATGGCCGGCATTCGCTGTGGCGACAGCGCGGCCTGTTTTTTGAGCCCCATGGCAGCGGGTGGCGGCACAATGGCAGGCAGACATTCGGCTTTGCCGGATGGGATGATCGCAGGTGTGCACAAGCCAAGGCCGATGGAGAAGTCAATTGAGTGAGTTTGATACGCAAGCGCCAACGCCCAGCCGAGTGACCGCAAACCGTGTGGGCGGCATCGTGCTGGCCGCAGGTGCCGGCGCCCGAATGGGCCATCGCCCCAAATGCTTGCTGCAACTGGACGGCATGAGCCTGCTGGCGCGTCAACTGCAAGCCTTGTCGAATGCGGGCATCGCTGACGTGGTGGTGGTGTTGGGCCACCATGCCGAACGCATTCAGCAAGAGGCCTGCTTGGCCCAATTTGCGGCGCGCACAGTGATCAATCCCCAGCCCGAAGCCGGCCATGTGAGCTCCTTGCGCGTGGGCTTGCAGGCTTTGCCATCGGGCTTGGATGCGGTGATCGTGGCCCTGGCTGACCAGCCACTCATCAACACACAGGACGTGGCCGATCTGATGAGCGCCTTTGCCGGTCGCCCTGACGGTACACAGATGCTGCAACCTGCCGTGCAGGGCTTGCCCGGAAACCCCGTCATGTTCACCAAGGCTGTTGGCCAGCAAATTCTGGCGGGTGACGCCCAGATGGGCGCGCGGCAATGGCAAGCCGCACAGCCCGACAGTGTGTACCGGTGGCCCACGGCCAATACCCACTACCGCACGGATGTGGACAGCGAAGAAGACCGCCTGGCCATTGAAACGCGCACGGGCCTAAGCCTGCGCTGGCCAGCCGAATCCAGTCCACCGACATCCACGCTGTAAAAGCGCCAAGGCCCTGTGCGGTTTGGTCTGTAGGGCTTTCAAGCCTGCAATGCGTCAGCGATCAGCTTCAGGGAGATCGCCAGCAAGCCGATTTGCACCGCTTTAAAAAACCATTCGTCGGCGATTTTGCGTGTCAGGTAGGCCCCCACAACGGTGCCTATCAGGGCAAACGGGATCAACACCACGGCGCCCATCATTTGCTCTGTGTCGTAGGGCCGCAACTGATGGTAAGGCGCCAGTTTGACCAGGTTGATGGCTGTAAAAAACAGCGTCGATGTGCCCGCAAACACGATTTTGGGCAGCTTTTGGGGCAGCAAATAAACCTGAAAAGGAGGGCCTCCAGCATGCGAGATGAAACTGGCAAAACCTGCGACCATGCCCCACAGCGAACCCCGCCCCCAACTGGCCGGGCTTGCGGCTTGTTCGTTTTTGCGTTTGATCCAGGCATTGAGTACAAAACCCACACCCATCAGCCCGACCATCATCTTGACAGCGGCATCCGACACCAGCGATGCCGTCAGCCAGCCGACCAGCACACCGCCCAAACCGGCGGGGATGAGAATTTTCAAATTGATGGCGCTGAAGTTTTTTCGGTAAAGCCACAAGCCCACCATGTCGGAGATGATGTAAATGGGCAGCAGCATCACCAACGCGTTGATCGGCGACATGAACAGGGAAAGAATGGGAACCGACAGCATGCCGATGGTCGGCAAGCCCCCTTTGGACAAGCCGACCATGCCGGCAGCCAGCGCTGCCCACATCAGGTAGTGCGGGTCATTCACTGCGAATTTGCCGCGAGGCCATCATTGAAAAAATGCATGTTGTGGATGCAGATGAGGATGCGGTTTGGGGGCGGCGCAAGCCAAGGCTTACAAATAGCTTTTAAGCCAACCCAAGCCCCGTGAGGTGCCGCCTGCCGAGGCATCAGCCGGGTTGTATTCGCAACCGATCCAGCCGTCCCAGCCGCATTCGGCGCTCACTTTGTCAATGGTCTGGAAGATGTGCGGCCAGTTCACCTCGCCCGTGCCGGGTTCGTGGCGGTTGGGCACCTCGGCGATCTGGAAGTGCCCCACGCGCCCGGTGGGCAGGTACTGTGCGATCTTGGCAGTCAGGTCGCCTTCGACGATCTGGCAGTGGAACAAATCCATCTGCACTTTCACATGGGCCGCACCCACCGCCTGCACGATGCGGTGCGCGTGGTCTTGTCGGTTGAGGTGAAAGCCCGGCACGCTGCGGGTGTTGATCGGCTCGACCAGTACATCGCGCCCGGCTTTGGCAGCTTGCGCAGCGGCCCATTGCAGGTTGCCAATCAGCGTGGCGTCTGCGGCAGCGGCTGCATCGGGGTTGGCGCCATCGGCGCGCAAACCCACCATGGCATGGATGCGTGGGCAGTTCAGGGCCTCGGCATAAATCAGGGCTTGTTCAAAGCCCGTGCGGAACTCGGCCTCGCGTCCGGGCACGCAGGCAGTGCCCCTGCTGCCCGCTTCCCAAGCCTGGCTGAAGCTGACGCTGTCCAGGCCGCCAGAGGGCGTGTTGAACAACACCTGCTGCAAGCCGTTGCCACGCAATCGGGCAGACAACTCTTCGGCGGGAAATGCATACGGGAACAGGTATTCCACCGCTTTGAAGCCATCCTTTGCGGCCGCTTCAAAGCGCTCCAGAAAAGGCAGGTCGGGGTACATCATGGACAGGTTGGCAGCAAAGCGGGGCATGGGTGTCTTTCAGGTCTTACCAGCGGGCGCCAAAGGTCTGGCGCAAATCGTCCAGGTCGGTGGCCAGAAGGGGCGGGGTGTCGGGTTGCAACAGCATGAGCCGTGCGGTTTCTTCCAGTTCCTCGAGCGTGGCCATGGCCGCCGCAGGTGAGTCGTGCCACACGTTGGGCCCCAGGCGCGGCAGCATCACAGCGCGGATCGGGATGCCCTTTGCAGCATGCTGGCGGATCAGCGCGGCGACTTCCCTGGCGGCATCGGGGCTGCCCGGGCGGTGGTAGCGCGCCAGGGGCACATGGCCTACTTTCATCACGAAATAAGGCGTGATGGGCGGCAGCAATTCGGGGCCGTGGGCGTTCAGGCTGAGGGCCACGCAATGCGTGCTGTGGGTGTGAATCACGCAGCGCGTGTCGGGGCTGTGTTCGCAAGCGGCATCGTAAATCTGACGGTGCAAGGCGATGGTCTTGCTGCCCTTGTCGCCGCTGACTTGCTGGCCCTGCAGGTCCAACTTGGCCAGCCGCGCCGGGTCCAGAAAACCCAGACAGGCATCGGTGGGCGTGATCAGGAAGCCATCGTCCAGGCGCACGCTGATGTTGCCCGCCGTGGCGTGCACATGGCCGCGCTCAAACAGGCTGCGGCCCACACGGCAAATTTCTTCGCGGGCCTGGTTCTCGATGAGGTTCATGCCAACACTGTAAAGGCTTTGGTGAAGAAGTCCTCGGTGCCAAAGTTGCCCGACTTGAGCGCGATGTGCACACCGCCCGCGGCGGACGGTGCATGGCACCATGGCACGCCCGGGTCGATTTGTGGGCCGATCTGCAGTTGTGCCATGCACAGTGCCTGCACGCAGGCGCCCGAGGTTTCGCCGCCTGCGACCACCAGTTGTTTCACACCCAAGTCCACCAGGCCCCGTGCCACGGCGGCCAGCGCGTGTTCTACCAAGGCGCCGGCTTCGGCCACGCCCAGTTGCGCTTGCACTTGCTTGACGGCTTCGGGCTCGGCGGTCGAATACACCAGCACCGGGCCCTCTTTCAGGTGAGGCGCAGCCCAGGCCAGAACCTGCAGCACCAGCGCATCACTTTGCCCGTTCATCAAACTGGCTGGGTGGATCGCGAACGCGGGTCGCCCGGAAGATTGGAAGTGCGCCACCTGGCCGTTGGTGGCCACCGAGCAGCTGCCCGAGACCACCGCCTGCAGGCCTGTTGCTGCGGGCAACTGGCTGGCTTGCACCGAAGGCTTCAAGCCAAAGTTGGCCGGCAGGCCAATGGCCACACCCGAGCCCGCGGTGACCAGCGGCATGCCTTTCAGTGCCGGGCCCAGCAGCAGCAAGTCCTGGTTGCTGGTGGCGTCCACCACGGCCACGCCCACACCTTCTGCACGCAAGGCCGCGATGCGCTCGCGGATGGCCGCTTCGCCCTGGGCCACGGTTTTGTAATCGATCAGGCCCACGGGGCGCTGGGTTTGCGCCTGCATCACCCGCACCAGATTCGCGTCCTGCATGGGGGTCAGCGGGTGGTTTTGCATGCCGCTTTCGTTCAGCAACACATTGCCCGCAAACAGGTAGCCCTTGAACACAGTGCGTCCGTTGTCCGGAAAGGCCGGTGTGGCAATGGTGAAGTCGCTCTCCAGCGCGTCCATCAGCGCTTCGGTCACCGGGCCGATGTTGCCGTCTGGCGTGCTGTCAAAGGTCGAGCAGTACTTGAAATAGATTTGCTGCGCGCCTTGCGCCTGCAACCACTGCAAGGCCTCAAGTGATTGCGCGATGGCCTCGGCTGCAGGGATGGTGCGCGATTTCAGCGCCACCACCACCGCGTCCACATCGGCCGCCAGTGGCGCATCGGGCACACCAATGGTCTGCACCACCCGCATGCCTGCGCGCACCAGGTTGTTCGCCAGGTCGGTGGCGCCGGTGAAGTCGTCGGCGATGCAGCCCAGTTTCAAACCCTTGTTCATGGCATTCATAAACTGGTTCATTGGGCGGGCTTGGGCAACTCAATGCCCGGGAAAATCTTGATGACTGCGCTGTCGTCTTCTTTGGCAAAACCTGCCGTGCTGGCCTGCATGAACATCTGGTGCGCGGTGCTCGACAACGGCAGCGGGAACTTGCTGGCCCTGGCCATGTCCAGCACCAGCCCCAGGTCCTTCACAAAAATGTCCACAGCGGAGAGCGGCGTGTAGTCGGCCGCCAGCACATGCGCCATGCGGTTTTCAAACATCCAGCTGTTGCCGGCGCTGTGGGTGATCACCTCGTACAAGGCGGCGGCATCCACACCCTCGCGCAGGCCCAGGGCCATGGCCTCGGCGGCAGCGGCAATGTGCACGCCCGCCAGCAACTGGTTGATGATCTTGACTTTGCTGCCTGCGCCCGCGCTGTCGCCCAGCTTGTAGACCTTGGCCGCCATGTCGTTCAAAAACGGTTCGGCCACGGCATAGGCCGCAGGTTTGGCCGCGGTCATCATGGTCATCTGAGCCGAGGCCGCTTTGGCGGCGCCACCTGAAATCGGTGCATCGACATACTGCAAGCCCATGGCTTCGAGCCGCGCTTCCAGTGCCACCGACCAATTCGGGTCGACGGTGGAGCACATCACGAACACACTGCCGGGTTTCATGCTGGCGGCGCAACCCGGCGTGCTGCCGTCGCCAAACAACACCGCTTCGGTTTGCGCGGCATTCACCACCACCGAAACCACCACATCACAGGCGGCACCCAGCGAGGCCAGCGAGTCGTGCGCTGTGCCTCCTGCGTGGGTGAAAACCTCGGCCACTTCACGGCGCACATCAAACACCTGCACGCTGTGCCCGGCCCGACGCAGCGATGCGGCCATGCCGGAGCCCATGGCGCCCAAACCAATCAGTCCAATCGTGGTCATGTCTGTTCTTTCTCAATCCAGGGTGATCTTGGCGTACGCCGCCACTTTTTTCCATTGCGCCATGTCGGCCTGCATGAAGCTGGCCAAGCCTTGGGCGTTGGCCCAGGCGGGCTCGGCGCCGGCTTTCAGCATCGCGGCTTTCACCTCGGGCTGGTTGGCCACACGCTCCAGCGCTTGCTCCAGCTTTTGCTGCACCGGGGCAGGCAAACCTGCAGGCGCGGCCACGCCAAACCAGGCAAACACCTGGTAACCCTTCATGCCCGCCTCTTCCATGGTGGGCACGTTGGGCAAGGCGCTGCTGCGCTGGGGGGTGGTGACCGCCAAGGCCTTGAGCTTGCCGCCATTGATGAGGCCCAAAGCCGAGGGCAGGTTGTCAAACATCAAGTTCACCTCGCCCGCCATCAGACCTGTCAGGCCTGCTGCTGCGCCCCGGTAAGGGATGTGTGTGACGAACGCACCCGACTGGCTTTTGTACAGTTCGGCGCTCAGGTGCAGCGAGGTGCCCTGCCCGTTGGACGCGTAGTTGAGCTGGCCCGGCTTGGATTGGGCCAGCGCGGTGAGTTCGGCCACCGTGTTGATGCCCGAAGCCGGGTTGACCATCAGCACATTGGGCACACGGCCCAGCAGGGCCACCGGGGCAATTTGCTCGGGTTTGTAGGGCAGCTTGCTGTAGAGCGCGGGGCTGATGGTCAAAGGTGGCGATGCCATCAGAAGGGTGTAACCATCGGCCGCAGCACGGGCTGCCTCGGCCGCGCCCAGGTTGCCACCGGCGCCGGGCTTGTTGTCGATCACGATGGGCTGCCCCAACTCCAGCGCCAGCTTGGGTGCGACCAGGCGGGCCATGTTGTCGATCAGGCCACCGGGCGGAAACGGCACCACCAGCTTGATCGGCCGTGTGGGCCAAGCTTGCGCCCAAGCAGGTGCGGCCAGAAAGGGTGTTGCGGCGAGCAAGGCGGCGGCCACTGCGGTCCAGTTTCTGCGTTGCATGGGGTGTTTCCTGGTGTGAATTGATCAGGTCATCATACAAATTTTGAAAGGGATTGGCATCAGGGTGATCACGGGGGAGGGGGCATGTCCAGTCATCAGTCAATCAACGTCTGCCAGCATGTCTTGCTGCCCCAAGGAAAATACCGTTGAGAAAATATGTGTGAAGGCGTCCGCTTATAGATTCGGCCCGTTGAAGTCTTGAATTTCTGGTTATTGCCCCCATGTTTAGATCATGGAAAAAGAAGACGCGAGATACCAAACACTGGAGCAACTGCACGAGCGGCGCAAGCAAGTCGTGAGGTTGCACAAGAAGG
>CAIZSE010000025.1 GCA_903935585.1 uncultured Burkholderiales bacterium
CGGCCAGCGTGGGCAGCGTGACCACTACCGACGGCACATCCGCGCTGGGCGGCTGCAGCAGCAGGCGCAAAGCGATCAGGTCTGGCAACTGGTCCAGCTCGATCAACTGCTGCAGCTCTTGGGCCAATTGCGCCTCGTGCCACTTGCAACGATTTCAACAAAAAGATGTATCGACACGGCCCGGGTGTATCAACCTGGTTTTGCGGTCTACATCACGTTGGCCGTTACAAGTCACACGCGTTCCATCAATCTGAATTTGACTGACACTTACCAAAGGGAGAGTTGGCACATGGCAACAAAGACTACGAAACCGACTATCGCCAAGAAGGCGGCCACTGTCTTGTCGAGTTCATCAACGGGAAAGACTTCGAAAAGTGCCGCAGGTAGTGCGCTTACACAAGTCAATCCCAAGAAAGTTACTTCGCCCAAGGCCGCTTCGGTAGCATCAAAGGTTCTGCGTGATGGGCGAACTAGTTCAGCTTCAAAGTGCGCTGCTGGATCCGCACTTTCTCAAGTACCAGCCAAGAAATCACCGACTGTAATCGCTTCAGATACCAAGTCTGGTACCAGCAGCGGAGGACCACGGAAACCAAAGAAATGAATCTCAAAGACGCTCGCGACCTCTACTACTTCTATTCAGGCAAAACCAGCGATTTGGTTCGACAGCTAGGACTAGCCGGAATAGCAGTAATTTGGTTATTTAAGTATGACGCCCAAGGTGTACCAAAAGTACCCGAAGCACTCGCGCTTCCCTTGATACTGATTGTTCTCGGTTTGGCGCTAGACCTGCTCCAGTACGCTGTTGCAACTTCCATCTGGGGCGTCTTTCAGCGGCAAAAGGAGAAAAGTAGTGATGGCAAGAAGGATCCAGACTTCCTAGCACCAAAGCAGTTCAATTGGCCGACGGTCGCATTCTTCACCACCAAAGCCATTGCGATCATTGCTGCATATGTGTACCTACTTCTCTATCTGGCAGCCACTGTTCTTTAGCAAAGTGCCGTCCAACCCATCATTCCACCGGACGTTGCGTGATGAAGCCACGCACCGCCGATGACTTCTACGTTAGGCGTCATACACCACCACCGTTGCATGCCCAAACTCATTGAACTCCAAAGCGCTGACGCCCGCGCGCACCTCCTAAAAGGGAGCAGCTACTTCAACGGAGATTTCCCGAAGTACATCAGCTTCGAGCCCATACTGAAAGAGGTCGCGACTCTGCTCGCAGGGGGCAACTACAAGGCATTCAAGAAGTCGAGCCCACATTTGCTTCCAAAGGTGAACTACAGTTTCACTGCTAACAAGGACGGCAGACTCGCCTGGAGGCCGCTCGAACTCATTCACCCGGTTCTGTACGTGTCCCTCGTCAACACAATCACCGAGAGCACGAACTGGTTAGCGCTACAAACCAGAGTTGCAGATTTCGAGGGTGGAGTAGTGAGTTGCTGCAGTGCACCCGTTGTCTCGGAAGACCACCAGACGGATGTGGCAACACAAGTGAAGAGCTGGTGGCAAACCGTTGAACAGCGCTCAATAGCCCTTTCGCTTGAGTTCACACACCTTCTTCACACCGATGTGACTGACTGCTATGGCGCTCTTTACACGCATAGCATTCCGTGGGCAGTACATGGTCTGCCTCAAGCTAAAGCTGGCAAGAAGGACGACTCACTGGTTGGCAATCTGATTGATGCGCATATCCAGGCTGGTCGCTACGGGCAAACGAACGGAATCTCCCAGGGTTCGGTTCTCATGGACTTCATTGCCGAGCTGGTCCTAGGCTACGTTGACAGCTTGATCAACGCCGAGCTAGTGAATGCCAGCGACGTAAAAATTCTTCGCTATCGCGACGACTACCGAATCTTCTCCAACACGAACGAGCGCGGCGAGGAAGTCCTAAAGATCGTCAGTGACAAACTCCGATCGGTTGGCATGAGGCTGGGCGTATCGAAAACGATTTCTTGCCGCAACGTAGTTGAAGGGTCTGTCAAGCCCGACAAGCTTGCAGGGATTGATCTCCAGGATCTTGGCACGACAAACGCCAGGACTATACAGAAGCAGCTGCTGCGCCTACATGCGTTTGGTCAGCGTTATCCAAACAGCGGAGCGCTAAAGAGACTCGTCAGTGAGTTCCACGTAAACGTCTCGAATCAATCCGATTGCCCGGAGGACCTCGACGTCCAAGTAGCAATCGCAACCGAAATTTCGTCCGGCTCCCCTTCAACGTTTCCCGCCATTGCTGGCATCTTGAGTCACTTAATCTCCCTTGCTTCCGAGTCGCAGAAGGCGGCCCTATGGTCCCTTGTACGAAAGAAGATGCAACGCATTCCCTACAATGGTTATTTGGAGGTTTGGCTGCAAAGAGTGACCATTCCGAAGGCCTTAGCGCTTCAGTTCGATAGCAACGAGGCCATCTGTCAGATTGTTACTGGCGGAAAACCAATGCTTTGGGACAGCTCTTGGCTGTCAGGGGGAGCGCTTAAAAATGCCCTGGATGTTGGCAAGATTGTTGTGTCCGATCCAAGCAGTGTGAATGAATCAATTCAGCCTGAAGAGGTGCAATTGTTCCAAGAAAACGCATCACACTACTAGCCAATGCGTCTTCAGAGCCGCACGCAATGACGCCTAACCCCTCGGTCAACTTCACCCCAACCTCCGATACCCCCACCAAACCCGCATCCCCGTAGTGATGGCGCACAAGCCCGCAAACCCATAAGCCAACACCACAAAGTGTTCAGGCCACACGCACATGGCGGCAAAGACGGTGATGGTTTCGGTGGCTTCGGTCAAACCGCCCAAGAAGTAAAAGCTTTTGCCCGGTAAGGCGGTGTCCGTCAGGCCGCGTTTTTCGGCCATCACGGCAAAGGCCAAAAAGCTGCTGCCGGTGCCGATGAAGCTGGCCAGCAGGGCCGCAGCGGGCAGGGCGTTGGCGCTGGGGTTGGCCACCGCAAAGGCCAGGGGGATGGCGGCATAAAACACGAAGTCGAGTGCGATGTCCAAGAAGCCGCCCGCGTCGGTGGGTTGGGTCAGGCGGGCCACGCTGCCGTCCAAGCCGTCGAGCAAGCGCGAGGCCAGCAACAGCGCCAGGCCCCACCACCATGCTTGCAGCGCAATGGCCACGGCGGCGGCCATGCCGATGGCAAAGCCCAGCCAGGTCAGCGCGTCTGCACTGATGCCTGCGCGCACCAAAACGCGTGCGGCGAAGTGGAGCGCGGGGCGCATGAGGGCTTGAGCGTGGCGGTCAAACATGGGGTTGGCTTTCTTCGGTGGCGGCGCGCAAGTGCACCACGCGCTGCGGGTCGGCCACGTCTTGTTCGTCGTGCGTGACCAGCACCACCGGGATGCGCCGCTCACGCACATGCGCAAATACCCACGGGCGCAGCTGGGCGCGCAAGGCGGCGTCGAGTTTGGAAAACGGCTCGTCGAGCAGCAGCGCTTGCGGCTCGGCCAGCAAGGCGCGCATGAGCGCCACACGCGCACGCTGCCCGCCCGAAAGCGTGGACGGGTCGCGCTCGCCCATGCCAGTCAACTCGGCTTCTTGCAGCGCTTGTTGCACGCGGGCTTGGCGTTGCGCGGTGCTGCACTTGTTGCCGCTGGTGTCACTGACGGGCACGGCAAACAGCAGGTTCTCGGCCACCGTCATGTGTGGGAAGAGCAAGGCGTCTTGAAACACCAAGCCCACGCCGCGTTGGTGGGTGGGCAGATGGGTCAGGTCTTGGCCATTGAGTTGCACGCGTCCTGCAAACTGCAAAGGGCGCAAGCCTTCGGACACGCTGGTCAGCGTGCCTGCGATGGCCGCCAGCACCGAGCTTTTGCCACACCCGCTGGGGCCCATCAGTGTGAGGATGGCTCCGGCAGGCACGTTCAGGTGCAGGCCTTGCACCAGCGTGTGCGGCGCTGTGCCCAAGCGCTCGATGTCGACGTGCAGTCCTGCAGTCATGGTGTGTCTTTCATGGGGGCATCTTCTCAAATTGGCGCGGCCTGCCCAGCACGGCGGCCAAGGCAAAGACCATCAAGGGCAAGAGCATTTGCAAAGCGGCATAGGCGCTCATGAGCGAGCGCTGCCCACCCGAGGCGAGTGTGACCGCTTCCGTGGTCACCGTGGCATAGCGGCCCGCGCCCACATAGAGTGTCGGCAGGAATTGAGCCACACTGACCGCAAAGCCCACCGCCCAGGCCGAGGTGATGGCGGGTTTGAGCAGCGGCCATTTGATGCGCCAAAGCTGTGCCCACCGGCCATGGCCCAGACTGGCCACGACAGCCGCCTGGCGTGGGTTCACGGCCAGGTAGGCGGGTTCCAGCGCCAGCAGCACGTAGGGCAGCACCATCACCGCATGCGCCATCAGCAAGCCCAGCCATTGCCCTTCCAGCCGCCATTGCAGTGCGATGCCGTACAGCCCCACCACCCACAACACCGAGGGCAGCACCAGCGGCAGCAGCCAGCCTGGCCGCAGCGCTTGTTGCCAGCGGCGGCTGGCTGTCTCAAGCCAGGCCACCGACCAGACCAGACAGACGCTGGCCGATGCGGCCGCCAAACCCAAGGTGGCCCATACCGTGCTGGCGCTGCCCAGCACTTGCGACCAGGCGTCTGTGGTCCACAGCGATGGCCACACTTTCGGAAACGGCCACACCCCCGACACGCTGCCCACAGCGAGTGCAAACCATACGGCCGCGTACAAGACCAAAAAGCAACCCCACAAGGCGCTGGTGCTGGATGCGCCACCGATGCGAGCAGCCTTTGAAAATGCGCCCCATTGCAAAAAGGCGCTGGTCCACCGGATGGACAACGCGCTTTGCACGGAACGCGCGCTCAGCAGCACGGCCACTGCCAGCACACTCAGTGTGAGCAGCCCCGCAGCGGCTGCGCCTTGCGCCTGCAAGGCCACATCGGCATCGCCCAGCCACTGCCATGCCAGCACCGCCAAAGTGGGCGGCGATGCGGGGCCGATGATGAGGGCCATGTCCACCACCGTGAGGCCATAGGCCAGCACCGCCATGGCAGGCCAACGCAAATGCGGGGACAGTTGCGGCCAGACCACTTGCGCAAAGGCTTGACCGGGCGATCGACCCATCGTTTGCGCCAGGGCGTGTTCAGCCTGCCACCTTCGGCGCACATCTTCGCGCTGCATCTGCGTGGCGGCCACCCACAACAGAAACGGCACTTCCTTCAACCACAGCGCCAAAATCAAACCCAGGCCCCAGGGGTCTTGTGTGGTCAGCCAGTGCGGCGGTGCATCAAAACCCGACAGGCCCGGCGACACCAGCCGCAAGGCCCAGCCGCTGGGCGAGAGCCACAGCACCAGGCCAATGGCCATGGCCGCGTGCGGCGTGGCCAGCAATGCAGGCACCTGCGCCAAGCAACGGGCCAACCGATGCCGTATGAAGCCGCTGGCCAACAAGCGCGCCGCCGTGCACCAGGCCAGCACCGTGGAGGCCAGACCCGTCCACAACGTCATGCCCCACGCGCGCAGGGTTTGCGGATCGGCCCCCAAGGCTTGCCAGGCTTGCGCATCGACCACCTGAGATGCGGCGGCCCACAGCGCCCAGCCCATGGGCAAGCCAAGGACCAGGGCCAACAACAAGGGCGCTAACAAGTTCATGTGCCGTACCGGCGCACCCATTCTTTTTCCAGCGCATCCACCCACGAGGCGTGCGGCTCGGGCAGCGCCAGGACGCTTTGGCTCAGTTGTCCGAGGCGCGCAGCCCCTTGAAAACGCGCACGCTCAGCGGCGGGCAAGCGGGCCACATCCAGCACCGTCGGGTCACCCCACACATCGATGTCGGCCTTGCGCGCTTGCGCAGCGGGCGACAGCAAAAAGTTGGCCACCACCTGCGCACCCGCCTTGCTGGGCGCGTTGTACGGAATGGCCACAAAGTGCGTGTTGCCAATCGTGCCCTTGGCGAACTGCCAGCTTTGTACGGTGCCGGGCAGGCGTTTCGCGGCAATTTCGTTGGCTGCTTCGTTGGGGTTGAAAGTCAGTGCCATCAACAACTCGCCATCGGCCATCATCTGGCGCACCGCCGCTGAATTTTGCGGAAACTGTTTGCCGCCCCGCCACAAATGGGGTTGTAGCGCATCCATAAAGCGCCACAAGGGCGCGGCCTGCGCCGCCAGAGCAGTGGGCGTGACAGCTTGGGCCAGCACTTTCACATCGGGTGCATGCTCGATCAATGCCTGCTTGATGAACGTCGTGCCATGAAAATCGGGTGGGCGCGGGTAGGTGATGCGCCCGGGCTGCGTGCGGGCCAGCGCCAGTAACTCGGCCATGCTTTGCGGGGGTTTGGGCAAGCGCAGGCTGTCGGCAAAAAACGTGAGCTGGGCCATGCCCCAGGGTGATTCCAGCCCGTCGGTGGGCACCGAAAAATCCACCAAGGTGGTGGGCTTGCCCACCGTGTCCACCCACTTGAAGTGGGGCAGCGTCTGCGCAAACGGCGCAGACAACAGGGCATCGCGCTTCATGGCGGCAAAGTTTTCACCGTTGATCCAGACCAGGTCCACCGTGCCCTCGGTGTCTTTGCGGCCTGCCTGCTTTTCGGCGCGCACGCGCTTGACCACATCGGCCGCATCGCTGATCTTCACGTGCTGCAGCTTGACGCCCAAATCACGCTGCAATTCGCCAGCGGCCCATTGCAAATATGCGTTGATGCGCTCGCTGCCCGCCCAGGCGTTGAAGTACACGGTCTGACCACGGGCGGCGCGCTCGGTGTCGGCCCAGTTGAGCGCGGCATGGGCCGCTTGAGGCAGGGTGGCAGCGGCCCCCAGCAGCGCCAGGGATTGGCGGCGGTTGATCTTGTGCATGGCGGTCACGGGTGAAAAGTAAAAGTGCTCGGTCGATTGACCAATGCACTTGATTTTCGCCGACCTGAAAGACCTGTGCACAAGGCTGGCTGGTCAGTGGCGGCATGAGACCGCCAAGCGGGCCAGGCGCCTTAGGCTACCGCGCCCGAGCCATAGCGGCCATGCAGCAGGCGGCCCGTCCTGAATCGCTCCAGGGCGTAGGGCACCAAGGACACGTCGGTGGGCAAGCCCAGGGCTTGTTGGGCCAGCACCCGGCCCACTGCGGGCGAGAGCTTGAAACCGTGGCCTGAAAACCCAAAGCCCACCACCAAACCCGGTACATCCGGCACGCTGCCCAAGACCGGGTTCCAGTCGGGGGTCACGTCATAGACGCCCGTCCAGGACGAAGCCAGGCCGGCTTCGGCAAACGAAGGGAAGCGGTCCGAAACCTGTTCGCCCAAGTGAACCACATCGTCCATGGAAATCTCGCCTTGGGTGTTGTCCGGCTTGCTCAGGGTTTCGCCGGCCGTGCCCTCGCTCACCAGCATCTGCCGTCCACCGTAGCTGCGGTAATACAACATGCCGGCCGAGCCCAAGTCTTTGTACACCGGCATGCCGTAGGTGTAGGCCTCGGGGCCTTCGAGCGAAATGACTTTGTGTCTTTCGGGGGTCAAGGGCACCTGAATGCCCGTCCATTCGGCCAGCTCGTTCGCCCAGATGTTTTGCGTGCTGATGACCACGGGTGCCTGAAAGACCCCGCTGGCCGTCTCGACCCCTGAAACGCGACCTTGTTGCACCAGCAAACGCGTGACACGCTCGCCCTCCATGAACTTCACACCCAGTCTGCGGGCTGCACGCGCGTAACTGCTGGCCACCAGATAGGCATCGGCAAAACCGGCCTCTGGCTCAAAGCCAATCAAAGCCGCATCGTCAAAACGGCAAATGGGCAGGATCTCTGACGCCTCTTGCGGGCTGAGCCTGCTGACCGCGATGCCGCGTGCCTCTTGCGCGGCCAGGGCATCGCGCAAAGGCGACAGCTTGGGGCCTTCGGGCGAAGAGATCAGATACCCGCAGCGCACCAAGCCGGCACTGGCGTCTTCGTCTTGCAAATGCGCGGCAAAGTTTTCAAAGACGGACCAGGACTGCTGGGCCAGCGCCATGTTCTCCAGCACCGAATAGTGGGTGCGAAGAATGCCACTGGATTGTGAGGTGGTGCCCGAGCCGATTTGATCGCGCTCCAGCACCAAAACACGTTTGGCGCCCAGGGCCGCCAGGTTGTAGGCCACCGATGTGCCGATCACCCCGGCCCCAATCACAATCGCATCCCAAGAATTCACATCGCACTCCAGTCGTTGGGTGCAAGGCTAATGGCCAAGCCCCGGCGTGCTGTCAGTTTTGCATCCGCTGATCATCAGCATCAGCCATGGCGCCAAACGGCTCAGGGTCCGGTATCTTCGTTCACGCTCAACAGCTCGGCTGGTAATTTCAGCTCGGCCACCCATTGGCGCTGCAGATCACGCACCGCCACGCGCACCATGGCTGCAATGTCCTGGGCCAATGGCCCCAGCTCATCCGGTCGGTAGACAAGGTAAAAAGTGCGCTTCAAGGGCGGGTACGCCTGACCCTTGTGGCGCAAGACGCTCAAGGGCACACACTTCAGGTTCATGGCGTGGTAACGCGATTGCCAGAGGCACAAAGGGGTTGTCAGCGCGATACCAAGGTCTTCGCGCACCAGGCTCAACAAAGGGTCGGTCGCATCAAATTCAAAGACGCGCTCGATCTCGGGGTCATGGCGGCTCAGGTACGCGTCCACCAAGGACCCCATTTTGGAACGGGTGCTGTAGTGCATGAACGGTCTTTGCCGACTGAGCTGGTGCAAAGACGCCAAGGGCGGCACTTGCAGCGCCAGCGGAACAGCCAGCAAAAATTGCTCCGAAAACAAGGCCAGACATTCGCGCCCAGGAACAGGTTTGGGGTCATCGGTGGTGATCAACACATCGAGCTGGTGGTTGTCAAACTGCTCGGCCAAGCCGGGATTGATGCCTGACATCAGTCTTAAGCGCTGGACGCGCCCAGCCAGGCCACGCACCATTTGCGGGCCAATCACCGCTGCAAAAGAGTCGACGCATCCCAGTCGCAGCAAAGACCTTTTGCTGCGGCTCAAGGCGCGCACGGTTTCGGCCATCTGGCCTGCACGCGAGAGCAGGTCGTGGGCTTGCTCGTACAGGCGTTGCCCGGATGCGGTCGGGTGCGCAGGCCTTGTGGATCGGTCCAGCAAGGAGGCCCCCAGCGATTCTTCAAGCTGCCGCACATGCTGGGAAACACCCGCCTGGGAAATCTCCAGCCGCTGGGCCGCTGCTGAGACTGAGCCGGTTTCTACCAAGGCCACCCAACTGCCCAATTGTTCCCAGGAGGGTGGCAACACTTTGTCTGCGGAACGTTTTTTCATGGCTGGGGGGTGCGGCTGTCTTGGACTGAAAGTGGCTGTATTGGTTTTATTGATGCTGAGCATCAATTTTGGCGAAGGCTTTACAAGGGAGGGCATTCCACACCACACTGTAAACCTGCGTGCAACCCATGCCTTGAGGCACAGGTTCATGGCTGACATTTTGAACGAATCAACCACTCACAAGGATTCCCGGATGAAAATCACTCGCCGACTGGTCTTGACCCTGGTGGCTTCTGCTGCCGTCCTCTCGGGCGCTGCCGTCGCCCAACAGCGCGTTTTCTTTGGCATCGCCACCGGCGGTACAGGCGGAACTTACTACCCTCTGGGCGGCATGCTGGCCCAATTGATTTCCAACAAAGCGTCGGTTGACGGCAAAAAAATCACCGCCACCGCAGAGGCCGCCGGCGCCTCGGTGGGCAACGCGAAACTTTTGGGCACCAAAGACATCGAGTCAGCCTTTGTAGCTGCAGACATTCTGGATGCGGCCTACAACGGCAAGGCCCAGTTTGCCAACGCGCCCCTGAAAAACCTGCGCGCACTCGGCGCTCTTTATCCTGAGACCGTGCAGCTGATCACCCGCGCCGATTCGGGCATCAACAGTGTCAAGGACCTCAAGGGCAAAAGCATCTCATCTGGTGCGCCCGGCTCAGGCCAGTACCAACTGGTGACCGACTTGCTCAAGGTCCATGGCATGGCCCGGACCGACGTGAAAGAAGACAGCTCATCCTTCACACAAGCTGTTGACAAAATCAAGGACGGTAACTTGCACGCCACCCTGATCACTGGCGGTGTGCCCGTTGCGGCCGTGACCGACTTTGCCCAAAGCCACGCCCTGAAGATCATCCCGCTGTCTGGCCCCGAAGTGGCCACCTTGCTCAAAGAGCAGCCCTACTACACCCAGGTGCAATTGCCTGCCAACAGCTACAAGGGGCAGACCGCTGTGGTGCCCACGCTGGCCGTGATGGCGATTTGGGCCACGCATGATGGCGTGCCTGAGAGCGTGGCTTACGAAGTGACCAAGGCCTTGTATGAGAACACCGCCATCATGGGCCAGGTGCACGTTCAGGGTAAAAACATCACGCTGAACACCGCCACCGCTGTGGCCAGCGTGCCCCTGCACCCCGGTGCCTTGCGCTACTTCAAGGAAAAGGGCATCGCCAAGTGAGATGCCCCAAGCGCCACGCCCCCTGGGCGTTGGCGCTGGTGGTCGCTGTTTTGGGCAACCCCCTGGCAGCAAGGGCTTGTGAGTTGGTGCTGACCGAACACCGCAGCGGCATTTTGTTAAGCCGTTTGCCGCTGAACCCGACCCGGCCTGCCTTTGATGTGGCTTTCACCCATTCTGTTTTGGGCACCCCGGTGCTGGACCGGTATGTCTGGCGCCCCGGCCCGCAAGGCTGGCGCGCCCATTTGGTGGAAGAGCGGTTTGAAGGCGAAGGCTACGGCCTGCCCTCTGCCGCTGCCTCAGGGGAGCGCCTCGAACGGCATGGGCCCGGTTGGCGCTTGCTGCTGGACCGGGTGGTCGACCCCCTGGTGGTGTTGCCCTTGCCGGCCCAGGCGATGCGGGTCGTGCTGCCCGATGAACGCGAATTTTTGCTGGGCCAGCTGAGCCAGAAATCAATTGAAATGCGGGCTGAAAATTGCCCATTGCCATGATGGAAAACCCATGACGACCAAGCAGCAAGAAATCGATCGCCTGATTGAACAGTTTGACCCCGAATCGAGTTTTCGCCGCTTGGCCGGCTGGAGCGCCAAGATCGTGATGGTTTTGTGTGCAGGCCTTTCGGCCTGGCACTTCTACACCGCCGGCTTTGGTCTGCACAACGAAATTGCCCACCGTGCGATCCACTTGTCGGTGGTGCTGGGGCTTTGCTTTTTGGTCTTTCCACGCCAAAAGCGCATGCCAGGCCACTGGGAGTGGACGGTCTCGATCGGCCTGGTGGTGTTTTACCTGTTCATGGGCTGGAGCCTGCTGGGCAAGATTTCAGAACCCATACCCGACGCCATGCGCTACGCCTTCATGGCGGTGCTGGTCGCGCTGGCTGGCTTGTCCCTGCCCTTCAAACACTTTGATGGCAGCCACACCCACATCCCATGGCGCGACTGGGTGTTTGCCGCACTGGCCTCGGGCTTTTCGCTGTACCTGCTGGTTTTCTTTGAACACATCTACATTGAGCGGCCAGGCCAGCACACACCGCTGGATTTGATGATGGGCGTGATCGCCATTGCCATGGTGATCGAGGCGACCCGCAGAACCATGGGCATCTTCTTGCCCTTGCTGGCCATCGCCGCCATTTTTTACGGCCTGCTCGGGCCTTACCTGCCGGGCGGCTTGTCGCACCGGGGTTACAGCCTGTCGCGCATCGTGGCCCACCTGTACAAAGGCACCGAAGGCATTTACGGCATCCCCGTTGGCGTGGTGGCCACTTTTGTCTTTCACTTTGTGCTGTTCGGCATCATGGCGCAGCTCACCGGGTTGGGGCAGTTGTTTGTCAACCTGGCCACGATTGCGGCAGGCCGTTTTTCGGGTGGCCCCGCCAAAGTCAGTGTGGTGTCTTCCGGCCTGTTTGGCATGATCTCCGGCTCGGCCATTGCCAACACCGTGACCACCGGGGTCATGACGATTCCGCTCATGAAGAAAGTGGGTTTCTCGCCGCGCTTTGCGGGCGCGGTTGAGGCCTCTGCCTCTTGCGGCGGCCAAATCACCCCGCCCATCATGGGCGCTGCGGCCTTCATCATGGCCGAGACGCTGGGCATTCCGTACAACACCCTGATCCTGGTGGCCATCGTGCCCGCCATACTGCACTACTTCGCCATCTTGTTCATGGTGCACCTGGAAGCCAAGCGCCTGAAATTGCAGGGCATGAACCCGTCAGACATTCCCTCTTTGATGTGGGTGGTGAAAAGTTCATGGCATTTGTTCATTCCGCTGGTGGTCATGGTCACCCTGTTGTTGATGCAGTTCACGCCCTTCCTGGCGGCCTTCTGGGGCATCACGCTCACCGTGGCTTGCTCCTGGATTCCACGCTTGCTGGGCCCTCTGGGCAAAAACATGACCGGCCTGGCCGTGGGGCCGCAGGCCTTGGTGCAAGGCTTCGAGATGGGGGCCAAGGCGGCGCTGGGCATTGGCGCGGCCTGTGCCTGCGTGGGCTTTGTACTGGGCATCACCACGCTGACTGGCATGGGCTTCAAGTTCTCCGCCTGGGTGATCGATGTGTCGGGCGTTGCCGCACAGATGTTCATGTTGCTGGATGTGTTTGATCTGCTTGAACTCAAACAAGTGACCATCTTGTTCGGGCTGTTGTTCACGGCTGCTGCCTGCATCATCATGGGCTCGGGCGTGCCCACCACACCCACCTACATCATCCTGGCGGCCATCGTGGCGCCAGCGCTGGCGGGTCTGGGCGTGCCGCAACTGGCCACCCACTTCTTTGTCTTTTATTATGGTGTGCTGGCGGATGTGACGCCGCCCGTGGCGCTGGCAGCCTTTGCCGCAGCAGGCATTGCGCGCAGTGAACCCATGCGCACCGGCATGACGGCATTCAGGCTGTCCATGGGCAAAGCACTGGTGCCCTTCGCCTTTGTCTACACGCCGGCCTTGCTGTTCATCGACTTCACCTGGTCGTCATTTTTGCTGGCTTCTGCTTGCGCCATTGTGGCCGTGATGGGCCTGGGTGCGGCCTACACCGGGTTTGTGGCGCGGCCCATCCGGGGGCCCTCGTTTTGGCTGCTGAATGTGCTGTCGCTGTCTTTGGTCTTTGCCAATCCCGTGGCGGCCGCAGTGGCCATTCCCGGGGTGCTGCTGATCTTGTTGTGGCACAACCGGCCCTTGCCGGGCACGGTCTGATTTTCTCCTTGCCGCCAGGCCACTTCACCCGAAAGCACATGCTCCCTGGCTTGCCATTGAGACCACGACAAGACTGAACGCCGATGACCCACTCACTCTTTGCAGAACACGCCTTGTTGCCGACAGGCTGGGCGCGCGATGTGCTGCTGCAATGGACCCCACAAGGCCAGTGGCAAGCCATTGTGACCGGGCAAACACCCCCAGCCGATGTGCCACGCGCACCGGGGCCGGTGGTGCCGGGCATGCCCAACCTGCACTCGCATGCTTTTCAGCGCGCGCTGGCGGGCTTGACCGAATTTCGCAGCAACGCCCAAGACAGCTTCTGGAGTTGGCGCACGCTGATGTACCGGTTTGCAGCGCAACTGAGCCCCGCACAAATGGAAGCCATCGCCACGGGCCTGTATGTGGAAATGCTCGAAGCGGGCTACACCAGCGTCTGTGAATTTCACTACCTGCACCACAGTGCCAATGGCCAGGCTTTTGCCGAACCGGCCGAGATGTCACTGGCTTTGCTGCGCGCAGCCCAACACACGGGCATGGGCCTGACACTGCTGCCCGTGCTGTACCAGACCAGTGGTTTTGGTGGCACCGCACCCACGGCAGGGCAAGGCCGTTTCATCCACAGCACCGACGCCATGCTGCGCTTGCTCGAGCGCCTGCAGCCTTTGTGCCAGGCCCAATCTGCCCGGCTGGGCCTGGCACCCCATTCCTTGCGTGCCGTGCCGCCAGAGGGTTTGCGCGAGGTGCTCCTTGGCCTGGATGCGATGGACGCCACAGCGCCCATCCACATCCACATTGCCGAGCAACGCGCCGAGGTCGATGCCTGCCTGGCCTGGTCGGGGCAGCGCCCCGTGGCCTGGTTGCTGGACCATGCCCCGGTGAATGCGCGCTGGTGCCTGGTGCACGCCACCCACATGGACGCCCAAGAGTACCGCCGTGCTGCAGAGTCTGGCGCTGTGGCGGGGCTGTGTCCCACCACCGAAGCCAACCTGGGCGATGGCATTTTTGAATTCAATACCTGGCAAGACCACCAAGGCGCCTGGGGCATCGGATCGGACAGCCACATTGCGGTGCATCCTGCCGAGGACTTGATGATGCTCGAATACAGCCAGCGACTTTCTCTGGGTCAGCGCAATGTGGCCGCGCACGCCACGCAGCCAGATGTGGCCCAAGCCTTGTGGCAAGGCGCTGTGGCGGGTGGTGCGCAAGCGGCCGGCAGGCCGGTGGGCGGCTTGGCCCCAGGGCAGCAGGCCGACTTCATCGTGCTCGACGCTTCGCACCCCACACTGGCCGGCCTGTCGCCCGAGATGATGCTGGCCAGCCATGTGTTTGCCAGCAGCCGCAGCAGTGCGGTGGCGCAGGTCTGGTCATCCGGCCAGGCTTTGGTGCAACAGGGCCGGCATGCGCTGCACGAATCGGCCATGGCGGGCTTGGTTCAGGCCCGCAGCCAATTGCTCAAGGGCTGATCCGTTTGCGTTGGCGTTCGCGCCAATTCAAACAGAGCCCGCCAGTGGCAAATTGAGCAACAGGTTTTGCGGCTTGAGTTTGAGCAAGCCCTGCGCGTTCATGGCCAAACCCAAATAGACCGGCTTGCCCTGTACATCGGCGCGCATGTCTTGCGGGTTGTCAAAGCGCAGCTTGAACAGGCTGATGAGTTGCTGCTGCTGTGTGGCATCCAGCTCGTGGCCCGTGTACAAATCATTGAGCAGGGCCGTGGCTGTGGCGTCCAGCCCCACGTGCCAACGCCAGCTCGGATCGTCCACTTTTTGCACAGCTTCGATCTGCACCGCCACACCCAGAAAGTGTTGCACCCAGCGGGCCAGCACCCAAGACAAAGCTTTCAGGCCCGAACGGGCATTGACCATGCTCAAAATCAAACCGTGGGGAAGCTCGTTGCGAATTTCATGCGTCATGTCGAGCAAGAAGGCATAACGACCCAGGCCTTCGCGCTGCACAAAATACCGCGCCGCGTTGTCTTGGTGCAGCACCTTCACATCGACCGCCTTGAGCGGGGCACCGCCTTCGATCAGCAGGCGGCCCATCTCACCCAGGCCGCCTGTGGCTTGCAAGGCGTCCAGCGTGTCGCTGTCACCCGCCAACACACGGCCTGCTTCGACCGTGATGCGCTGACGGCGAAACAGCAACTCGGCGGCGCGCCAAGTCCAGGCATCCTCCACACCTTCCAGCAGATTGCAGACGATGGCCTGCACCACCAGATCGATGAACATTGGCGGCAACTGGATGTCGCCACTGCGCATCCAGCCCATGTAGGCCGCTTCGAGAGAGCCAGCCGCCTCCACGTTGTCACGAAAGCGCAAAAAGAGTTCGTAGTTCTGCCGCGCATCGTCGTCCTTGACGGCTTTCAGGTCACCAGGCGCTACCAGCGACAAAGGCGCTGCCAGCAAGGCCTGGTGCAGGCGCTTTTCGGCTTTGCACGATTCGGGCACCAGCGCCAGCTCGGGGCGCTGCAACCACAAGCGCCAATAGTCTGGGGTGGGGCTCATCCAGCCGCGCTCGTTGCGCGTCAGGTGCTGGTGGCCACAGGCGGTCCAGAAGTGGTGCATGGTGTTCACAAATTCGGCGCCAACAAGCGCTGCAGGGCTTTGACTTCCACGCCACTGCGCTGTGCCAAATCCCTGACCTGGTCATCGCCCAGCTTGCCGACACTGAAGTACTGCGCATCGGGGTGTGCCAGGTAAAAGCCGCAGACGCTGGCTGCAGGGGTCATGGCCAGGCTGTCGGTCAGGCCCATGCCGATGTCTTCGCAGTGCAGCAGCTCAAACATCGCTTTTTTGGCGCTGTGGTCGGGGCAGGCGGGGTAGCCAGGCGCGGGGCGGATGCCCTGGTATTTTTCGGCAATCAGTTCTGCATTGCTGAGCGCTTCACCGGCGGCATAGCCCCACAGGTCGGTGCGCACTTTTTTGTGCAGGCACTCGGCCAGGGCTTCGGCCAGGCGGTCGGCCAACGACTTGAGCATGATGGCGCTGTAGTCGTCGTGCGCGGCCTCAAAGGCCTCGGCGCGTTTGTCAGCGCCAATGCCGGCGGTGACAGCGAACACGCCCACATGGTCTTGCGCGGTGCCTTGCGGCGCCACAAAATCGGCCAGGCAACGGCTGGGGCGCATCACCCCATCGATGCGTTGTTTCTCGGTCTGCTGGCGCAAGCCGCGCCAGGTCATGGCCACCTGGCTGCGCGACGCGTCGGTGTACAGCGCGATGTCGTCGTCGTTCACCGTGTTGGCGGGGTAAAGACCCAGCACCGCGTTGGCCGTGACCCAACGGCCGTCGATGATTTTTTGCAGCATGGCTTGGCCATCTGCCAACACCTTGCGAGCTTGTTCGCCCACGATCTCGTCGTCCAGGATGGCGGGGTAGGGCCCGGCCAAATCCCAAGTCTGGAAGAACGGGCCCCAGTCGATGTACTGGGCGATCTCGGCCAGGTCAAAGTTTTTGAAGATCCGGCGGCCAATGAACTTGGGCGCTGCGGGCACGGCCTTGGCCCAGTCGATGGGCGTCTTGTTGGCGCGGGTTTGCGCCAGCGTCCACAGGGGGGTTTGCTTTTTGTTGGCGTGCAGTTCACGCACCTTGATGTAGTCGGCGTTCAGCTCGGCGATGTATTGGGTCGCTTGCTCAGACAGCAAGCCTTGCGCCACGCTCACGCTGCGTGAAGCATCGGGCACGTACATCACCGGCCCACTGTAGTTAGGCGCAATTTTCACGGCCGTGTGGACGCGGCTGCAGGTGGCGCCGCCAATCAGCAGCGGCATCTGGCGCTCACGGAAGTACGGGTCTTTTTCCATCTCGCTGGCCACGTACTGCATCTCTTCGAGGCTGGGCGTGATCAAACCCGACAGGCCGATGATGTCGGCATTTTCTGCCTTGGCCTTGGCCAGAATTTCGTGGCAGGGCACCATCACGCCCATGTTGACGACTTCGAAGTTGTTGCACTGCAAAACCACGGTGACGATGTTTTTGCCGATGTCGTGCACATCGCCCTTGACGGTGGCGATCACGATCTTGCCCTTGGCCTTCACGTCGTGCCCTGCGGCTTCTTGGGCCAATTTTTCGGCTTCGATGTAGGGCAGCAAATGCGCCACGGCCTGTTTCATCACACGGGCGCTTTTGACCACTTGCGGCAAAAACATCTTGCCCTGCCCGAACAGGTCGCCGACCACGTTCATGCCGTCCATCAGCGGGCCTTCGATCACATGCAGCGGGCGACCGCCCTTGGCCAAAATACCGCGGTAAGCCTCTTCGGTGTCATCGGTGATGAAGTCGGTGATGCCGTGCACCAGGGCGTGCGAGAGGCGCTGGGCCACGGTCACCGGCGCCTCGGGGTTGCCGCGCCATGCGAGTCGGGTGGTTTCGTCCTTGGCCGCGCCTTTGGCGCTGTCCGCGATTTCAACCAGGCGCTCACCGGCATCGGGGCGGCGGTTCAAGACCACGTCTTCCACGCGTTCACGCAGCGTGGGCTCGAGGTCGTCGTACACACCCACCATGCCGGCGTTCACGATGCCCATGTCCATGCCCGCCTGGATCGCGTGGTACAGGAACACGGTGTGAATGGCTTCGCGCACCGGGTCGTTGCCGCGGAATGAAAAACTGACGTTGGACACGCCGCCCGACACCTTGGCGCCCGGCAGGTGTTGCTTGATCCAGCGGGTGGCGTTGATGAAATCCACCGCGTAGTTGTTGTGCTCTTCGATGCCGGTGGCAATCGCAAAAATATTGGGGTCAAAAATGATGTCTTCGGGCGGAAAATCTACCTCGTCCACCAGCACACGGTAAGCGCGTTCGCAAATTTCGATTTTGCGTTCGTAAGTGTCAGCCTGGCCTTTTTCATCGAAGGCCATGACCACGGCCGCCGCACCGTAGCGCTTGACCAGCGTGGCCTGCCGCTTGAACTCTTGCAAGCCCTCTTTCATGCTGATCGAGTTGACGATGCCCTTGCCCTGGATGCAACGCAAGCCGGCTTCAATCACCGACCACTTGGAAGAATCCACCATCACCGGCACACGGGCAATGTCGGGCTCGCCGGCCATCAGGTTCAAAAAACGCACCATCGCTGCCTGGCTGTCGAGCATGGCTTCGTCCATGTTGACGTCGATGATCTGGGCGCCGTTTTCCACCTGCTGACGCGCCACAGCCAAGGCTTGCTCGTACTCGCCATTCAAAATCATGCGGGCAAAGGCCTTGGAGCCGGTCACGTTGGTGCGCTCACCGACGTTGACAAACAACGAATCGCTGCCGATGGAGACAGGCTCCAGACCGGACAACTTCAAAGGGGGAACAGAAACGGTTTCAGTAGCGACAACAGACACAGGCTCACCTTGGGCTTACAGGTGAGCGTCGTTGTGCAAGATCATTCAGACATTGAACGGCCCCAAGCCTGACCTGCTGCACCTTGACGGCGGCGGGCTGCAACGCTCCTTGGGGAGGTGGGATTTTAACCGGGCCGCTGTAATGCTGCATAACCTCTAAAGGACCCCAAAAACCAGGGCTTGTCGCCTTCAGCAACAGGGACGCAAACCTCTGGCCTCGACAATGGTGGAACTCTTCAACCATTTGGCTGTCATGACCCCGTCCACACCCGCCCTACTGCAAGGCGCCTCGAATTTTCGCGATGTCGGCGGTTACCGCAATGCCGAGGGTCGGCGCGTGCGGCGCGGTCATGTGTTTCGATCAGACCATCTGGCGGGGCTGACGCCCAAAGACCTTGCGCATTTGCAGGCACTGGGGGTGCAGCACAGCCTGGACTTTCGGGGGGTGGCCGAATGCACGGCCACACCCTATGCCATTCCTGGTGTGCAGCGCGTCGCGCTGACGATCGAGCCCACCGTGATCGCCCGCATGCAGGCGCTGGCGGCTCAGGGCATCGTGCCCACCACCGAAGAAACGGTGGAGCTGATGCGCGAGACCTACCGCAATTTTGTCAACCACAACGCAGACACTTTCGGGCGGTTTTTGAAGCATTTGCTGGCGCAACCCACGCCCCAGGTGTTTCACTGCACGGCGGGCAAAGACCGCACGGGTTTTGCGGCGGCCTTGCTGTTGTCGGCCCTGGGCGTGGACCGCCCCACCATCGAGCACGACTATCTGCTCACCAACCAGCTTTACAAGCGCGATGCACGGATGGAAGGACTGGGGCATCCGCATGTGATGCAGGTGCTGTGGCAAGTACAACCCGAATTTTTGAACGCCGCATTGGAGGTGGTGGATGCGCAGCACGGCGGCATGCCCGGCTATTTGCACGGCGCGATCGGGCTGAGTCCGCAAGAGCTGGCAGAGCTGCGGCGGCTGTTGCTGGAAGACTGAGGTCGACCAGCCAAGACCGCTTATGCCGCTTCTTTGTAGAAGAAGCCGCTGTGCACATGGCGCGGCGCCAGCGGCGCGACCGCCCGGGTGATGGCGCCGATGTGGTCTGGCGTGGTGCCGCAGCAGCCCCCAACGATGTTGACCAGGCCTTCGGCGGCAAACTCGTGCAGCAAGCGGCTGGTCACCTCGGGGGTCTCGTCAAACCCGGTGTCGCTCATGGGATTGGGCAAGCCCGCATTCGGGTAGCAACTGATGAAGGTGTCACCGGCCACTTTGTTCAGCTCCTGGATGTAGGGGCGCATGAGTGTGGCCCCCAGGGCGCAGTTCAGGCCAATGGCCAGCGGGTGCGCGTGGCGCACGCTGTGCCAGAAGGCGGTGACAGTCTGGCCGCTCAAAATGCGGCCCGAGGCATCGGTCACAGTGCCGCTGATGATCAGGGGCAAGCGTTCACCGCTTTTCTCGAAAAATTCTTCGATCGCAAACAGCGCGGCCTTGGCGTTGAGCGTGTCAAAAATCGTTTCGACCAGCAGCACATCCGAGCCACCTTCGACCAGGGCCTCGACCTGCTCAAAGTAAGCCGCGCGCAATTCCTCGAAATTCACGTTGCGGGCGCCGGCGTCGTTCACATCGGGGCTGATGCTGGCGGTTTTGGGCGTGGGGCCCAAAGCGCCCACCACAAAACGGGGCTTTTCTGGGGTCGAAAATTTGTCGCAGGCGGCGCGGGCTAATTTTGCCGAAGCCAGGTTCATCTCGCGAGCAAGGTGCTGCATGTCGTAGTCGGCCTGAGCGATGGTGGTTGCGCCGAAGGTGTTGGTCTCGATCAGGTCGGCCCCGGCGGCCAGATAGCCTTCGTGGATGTCACGGACCACATCAGGCCGGGTCAGGCTCAGCAGCTCGTTGTTGCCCTTGATGTCTTTGGGGAAGTCTTTGAAGCGCTCCCCCCGGTAGTCGGCCTCGGTCAGCTTGAAGCGTTGGATCATGGTGCCCATCGCCCCATCCAGGATGGCAATGCGGTGCTTCAGGATCTCGGGCAGCGCCTGGGCGCGGGTGTAATTCATGGGTTTCATTCGGTCTCGACAGAAAAACAAGGGCTTGCGGTGTTTGGCGTTTGGCTTGCCAAGCTTGCAGCGCCTGGGCATGGGTGGCACCAGGGTGTTGCGCAAAATAGTCACGGATGTGCTGGTTGAACTGGAATTGTCGCTGAATGTGTGCAGGGCTTTGCGCGCAGCTGAACTGGTACACCGCCAAAGCCTGCGCCAGCGTGCGGCCTTGGGGGGTTTTGAACAGATCGCGCAGGGCTTGGTTGAATCGAAATTTGGGGCCGGTGTGCGCCACAAAAAAGCCGCGCAAAGCCTCATTGAGCCGCCAGCCAGGGCCAATCACCGTTTCCGACGTCAGGGTGTCAGGCATCGCCCCCTTGTGGGCAGTGGCGCTCCAGGCGGGCAGGGGGCTGCCCGACAAGCCAACCAGCACGCGCGCCGTCAGGTCTTGCTTGCTGCCGCCTGTGGGCCAGTGTTGCAAGCGGCAAAAGTCTTGCAGCTCTTTTTTGAGCCAGTACCACGCACTGAAGGTCTCAGGCGGTAAATCGGGTGTCAGCAAAGGGCGGTTCATGCAGGGATTTTAAGGACCGATCCACGCTCGCAACACCCGCTCACACCGCACTGCCCACCCGGTAAGCGAGAAATTCAAGACTTTCAAGACTTGCGATAACGCGCAAAGCCCGACGCCCGCAACTGGCATGCCGGGCACTGGCCGCAGCCGTAGCCCCATTCGTGGCGCAGGCTGCGGTCACCCAAATAGCAGGTGTGGGTGTGTTCCACGATCAGGTCCACCAGGGCCTGGCCGCCTTGGGCCGGGTCGGCTTTTGGGCCCAGCTCGTGCGCCAGTTGCCAGGTCTGGGCCTTGTCGATCCACATGAGCGGGGTTTCGATCAGCAGTTTGCGGTCCATGCCCAGCGACAGCGCCACTTGCATGGCCTTCATGGTGTCATCGCGGCAATCCGGGTAGCCCGAAAAATCGGTCTCACACACGCCCGTGACGATCACCTGCAAGCCGCGCCGGTACGCCAGGGCTGCGGCCAGCGTGAGAAAAAGCAGGTTGCGTCCGGGCACAAAGGTGTTGGGCAGGCCCGAGCTTTCCATGGCGATGGCGGTGTCACGGGTCAAGGCGGTGTCGCTGATCTGCCCCAGAATGCCGGCATCCAGCAAATGGTCTTCCCCCATTTTGGAAGCCCACACCGGAAAGCGCGCCCGCATGGCCGCCAACACGTGCAGCCGGGCATCCAACTCCACTTTGTGGCGCTGGCCATAGTCAAAGGCCAGGGTCTCGACGCGCTCGTAGTGTGAAAGGGCGTGGGCCAGGCAGGTGGTGGAATCTTGACCACCAGAAAACAGGACAAGGGCAGAGGTGTGCATGGGCTGCGATGGTAAACGGTATGGATCGCTGGGGAGCTGTCAGAGTCTGGGCGCGGCGGACTCCTCATGAGGAACCCTGGGCCCGCCCCCTCCCACCCACACCACACCCGCAAAAACCAACAAAAGACGCACCCCTCAATAGCGGACAATCAGCACCTTATCCAAGCTGCCCAACCCCCCCGTGTCCCCCCACCTCCCCATCCTGCGCGAAATTTTTGGCTACGACGCTTTTCGTGGCCCGCAGCAAGCCATCATTGACCATGTGGCTGCGGGGGGCGATGCGCTGGTGCTCATGCCCACGGGCGGGGGCAAGTCGCTTTGTTACCAAATTCCTGCCATTGCACGCCAGCGGGCAGGCCGTGGCATCACGGTGGTGGTCTCACCCCTGATTGCGCTGATGCATGACCAGGTGGGCGCGCTGCACGAAGCGGGCGTGAGCGCCGCGTTTCTCAACTCCACCCTGACCAGCGAAGAAGCCAGCGACATCGAGCGGCGCTTGCTGCGCGGCGACATCACGCTGCTGTATGCCGCACCCGAACGGGTGACCAATGGCCGCTTTCTGGCGCAGATGGATTCGCTGCAAGAACGCGGTCTGCTCAGCCTGTTTGCGATCGATGAAGCGCATTGCGTGAGCCAGTGGGGCCACGACTTCCGGCCCGAATACCGGGGCCTGTCGGTGCTGCACGAGCGCTACCCCGGCGTGCCCCGTGTGGCGCTCACGGCCACCGCCGATGCGCTGACGCGCGCCGACATCGTCGAGCGCCTGCAACTCGAAAGCGCCGAGCTGTTCATCAGCAGCTTTGACAGACCGAACATCCGATACACCATCGTCGAGAAAAAAGACGCCAGCACCCAACTGCTGCGCTTCATCGAGCGCGAACACACCGAGGAAGCCGGCGTCGTCTATTGCCAATCGCGCAAACGGGTCGAAGAAATAGCGGCCATGCTGGTCGAATCGGGCATCCATGCACTGCCCTACCACGCAGGCTTGCCGGCCGACATGCGGCAGCGCCACCAAAACGAGTTTTTGCGCGAAGAAGGCGTGGTGATGGTGGCCACCATCGCCTTCGGCATGGGCATCGACAAGCCGGATGTGCGCTTTGTGGCGCACCTGGACATGCCCAAAAACATCGAAGGCTACTACCAAGAGACGGGCCGTGCCGGGCGCGATGGTCTGGCGTCCGATGCCTGGATGGCCTATGGCCTGCAAGACGTGGTCAACCAGCGCCGCATGATCGACGAAAGCCCGGCCGGTGAAGAATTCAAGCAGGTGATGCGCGGCAAACTCGACGCGCTGCTGGCCCTGGCCGAGGCGACCGATTGCCGCCGTGTGCGCTTGCTGGGGTATTTCGGTGAAGCCTACGAAAGCCAGCCCGACACTTCGCAAGGTGTTTACATGCCTTTTTGCGGCAATTGCGACAACTGCCTGAACCCGCCGGAAGTTTGGGATGGCACCGACGCCGCGCGCAAATTGTTGTCGACCGTGTACCGCACCCATCAGTCGAGTGGCCACAACTTTGGCGCAGGCCACACCATGGACATCGTGCGCGGCAAGAAAACCGACAAGGTGGTCCAGCGCGGCCACGAAAGCATCAGCACCTTTGGCTTGGGGGCCGAGTACAGCGAACAGCAACTGCGCGCCGTGATGCGTCAATTGATCGCGGTGGGCGCTTTGCAGGTGCACACCGAAGACGGCTTCAGCACACTGCACCTGACAGACGCCTCGCGCGCTGTTCTCAAAGGCGATGTGCCGGTGCAGTTGCGCGAATCCACCAGCCAGCGCGCCGACAAGCGCACACGCCCTCGCACCCAGAGCCCGGCTGCGGCCAATCTGGGGCAAGACGCATTGGTGCGCTACATCAACCTCAAGGCCTGGCGGGCCGAGGTGGCCAAGGAACACAACCTGCCTGCGTATGTGATCTTCCACGACGCCACACTGGCCGCGATTGCCGAACACGCACCGCAAAGTCTGGGCGACCTGCAAGGCATCAGCGGTCTGGGTGTGAAGAAACTCGAGGCTTATGGCGCGCAGGTGCTGCGGGTGTGCAACGGGTCAAGCTGATCACTTGCGCACAGCCGGCACCTCGATGGGCAAGCCCTCACCGCGCCACATCAGGTAAAGCGCCAGTTGCCGCATTTCAGCGGCTCCCCAAGGCGGTATTTCAGCGCGAACGCCGGCATAACAACTGCGCAGACGCCGCTCCAGTGAGCCAGGTTTTTGCCATTCCAAACGGTACACCGGATAGCCATTGGGCTGGCCCTGGCTCAACAGATCGGTGTACAGGCGCTGGCCAAAATGCTGGTCGTGGCATTGCGCACAGGACAAGTTGAGTTGCCCCTGGCGCTGCACATACAAGCTGGCACCCGCTTGGAAATGGGCACGCGCCGCGCCGTCAATGTCCACGCGCAATGGCAAGCCCTTGGAGGCTTGCGTGACCAGCAAGCTCAGGCCCAGCAAAGCATCGGATTCGGGCGGCATGGGCGCAGCCTGCTGGTGGCGGGTGCTGCAGTGGTTGATGCGGTCTTCCAGGTTGAACAGCCGGCCGCTCGCAGGGTCAATGGCGGGGTAACGCGTGGCCACGCCTTTCATGCTGCTCACGGGGCCATGACA
>CAIZSE010000026.1 GCA_903935585.1 uncultured Burkholderiales bacterium
CAACATTTTCACGTCCAGCCAGGACATGAAGAAATAACCCAACGATTCCATCATTTCAACCACTCCGGTGTGTAGGGTCCCAACAAAGAGCCTGCAGGTAACACCACAGAAAACGCAGTGCGAAAAACAATGAAAATACAAAAAAGGACCAAGGCACTGACCCAGAGATTGACAACAATCTTCTTGCTGCCCAGAACCTGCATTGACATCAAAAGAAACGCGTAGGAAGAAACCAAAAATCCCGTCACTTCCAGCGCCAACATGTAACCCACAATCAGTGTTACGAACAAAATCAGCTTCAAGGGCGCCAACTGAATCACAAACTGTTGAAACACCGTTTGATGGGTATCGGCACTTGGTGAAGCTTTCCATGCCTGGCGCAAACTCATCAGGCCAGTCACTAGCATCACACCAGCGCAGAGCATTGGAAAGACGCCAGGTGAAGAAATAGAATCAAATTTGGAAATGCGGAAGGATGACCAGAGCATGAATGCACTGAACACCACAATCAGTGCCATGAAACTCAATTGGCCCGGCAGTCGCGGAGAGTTGGTGCTCATGATAAATAATCCTAAAACAAAATACGCCCACAACGGACTCAGTGAAGCAGGCACATCAGGCAACCACAGAGGGGTGCCTAATGTGCCTATCTGCATCAAGGTTTGGGGATGCCTAAGGTGGCTGGGTCCACTTTGGCGGCACCTGCACCTTGGTACAACCAAGCGGTGGTGGACTGGAACTTCTTGATGAACCGTTCGGCCTCAGCACCACTGATGTTGAGCATGGTGGTGCCGCGGCCAGTCATCATGTCGCGGTATTGGGGGTTCTCACCGGCCTTCTTGAATGCGGCCACCAATTTGGCCTTGACATCTTCAGGTGTCTCTTTGCGCACAAAGACGCCGTACCACGAGCCCCAAGGCAAGAACTTGGTGATGTTCTTGAGTGACGGCGCATCTGTCACGGGTGCAATACCCTGAAAAGGCTTACTGTCCACCACTCCCAGCGCCTTCAGACGACCAGCCTTGATGTGCTCAATGGCAGGGCCTGAAGCAACGAATCCGATGTCAACGTGCCCCCCTGAAAGGGCGGCAATCGCAGGACCTTCTCCGTCAAAGGGAACTTTGATGGTTTCAAATTTGGTCAACGTAGTAACCATGGCGTTCATGGTGAAAGGCACCGTACCTTGTCCAGCAAGGTACTGCTTTACCTTGTTGGGATTGGCCTGCACATGGCTGATCAAATCCTGAACGGTGTTCCAAGGCGCATTGGGACGTGCCACCAACAAAATGGTGTTGGCCACTGCAGCGATGTTGATCGGGGTGAATTTATCGTAATCAAAATCGGCCACGCCCATCACACGGAACAGCGCTTGAGGCTCGGCACCCATCAAAATGGTGTAACCGTCTGCAGGCTGTTGCAACACAAAGTTTGCGCCAATCACACCAGCGGCACCGGGTTTGTTTTGCAACACGATTTTTCGGCCCAGTGCTTCTTCTGCAAAGGGGGCATAGCCGCGCATCGCCACGTCAGTACCACCGCCTGCGCCCCATTGAATCACAGCAGTCACATCACGTGCTGGATAAGCTTGAGCCATCGCTTGGCCGGTTACCGTGGCAGCTGTCACTGCCAGCAAAGCTGCGCTCAAAAATTGTCGTTTTTTCAAGGTCATTATGTCTCCATCAAGTTTCAAAAAGTTAAAAGTCCAACCACCCAGACTCATGGGTCTCGCTTTTGCAGGACACTTGAGTCACTGCACTTTAATGAGGTACATGTCAGTTTCAATGAGCACGGACCTTCTAAAGTCTGATTATCAAACCCTAGCGCTCGACAAACGAACGGGACAAGGGTTAACGTTGATCCATACTCTTCATTTCTGAATGTCCTTTAGAGCGTGCCCAATTTTGACGACGCTCTCTCAGTTAGCACACGACGATTCATGCCATGAATAGAACATTTCGCACTCATCCCTATCTTGTGCTCGCTAATGCATTTTGAACTGCCAAGCTGGCGAACACCAAGCCTGGACCAAGGGTGATACCCGGGGCCGGATACACCCCGCCCATGATGGAATTCATGTCATTGCCCACGGCATACAAACCCTCGATGGCCTCTCCCTGCGCATTAAGCACCTGTGCGTGTTCGCTGGTTTGCAGCCCTTGGGAAGCGCCAATGTCGCCAGGGTAGAGCTTGAGTGCGTAGTAAGGGCCTTCGCTGATCTGGCCCAGGTTTGGGTTGGCGCCACCTGCGGCCGCATCGCCAATGTTCTGTTGGTAGGCTGTCTCGCCGCGATGGAACTTCGTGTCCACACCGGTTTGGGCAAAGGCGTTGTTGTCCGCCACCGCTTGGGCGAGACCTGTTGATGAGATACCCAGCTTGTTTGCCAGCTCCACCAGGGTTTTTCCTTCTGTCAGATAGCCATCGGCCAAAAATGGGGCCAGGCCCTTGCCGCCGGGGCGTACCATGCCCATCCCGTACTGGCGCAGGGCTTTGGCATCGGCGATCAAATAGGCTGGCACCGCTTGTTGGGCCGCCTGCATGCCCAAGGCAAACAGGTGGTATGAAGTGCTTTCATTCACAAAACGTTCACCGGCCTGGTTGACGGTGATCATGCCAGGCTTGGCGCGGTCCATCACGAAATGCGGGAAGACAGCGGTGCTGCCATCCGTACGTTTGCGCAAGGACACCGGTGCCCAGAACGCAGGGCTTTGCGCTCCCTGCCCTTCCACCGCACCCAGATTGCGCGCCAAAGCCAGAGCCTCGCCTGTATGGCCCGGTGCGGCGGGGCACCACTCAGCGGGAACACCGGGGATTTTTTGAGCACGCAAAGTCGGGTCGCGATTGAAACCGCCACTGGCCAGCACAACGCCGTGCTTGGCCAGCACACGGGCGTTGCCGCTGCCACTTTTCAAGCACACCGCCACCACTCGGCCACTGGCGTTGCGCTCCAGTGCATCGACCGAAGTTTTCAGTGCCAACGTGGTGTGGGCGTGTGGCATCAAGGAGTGCAGTAAACGGCCCACCAGCGCATTGCCCATCACCAATCGAGTGCCGCGTGCGTAAGTCAGGCGATCGCGCAAATGGCGCCACAGGATACTGACCGAATACTTGAGCGATGCCCAAGACTTGGTCATGGCCAGCAAGTGGTTGATGTCGGTGCGGTCCACCATCATGCCGCCGAGCACGGTGAACTCGGGAATGGGTGGGCGCAGCAATGTAAACAGATCGCCCAGCAAGCGGCCATCAAAAGGTACGGGCTCCAAAGCGCGGCCATTCAAGGTCGAACCGGGCAGATCGCTGATGTAGTCCGGGTGCTTGGGGTAAGGCCGGTATTTCATGGACGAGTGCGCTTCGATTTTGGCCACCGCTTCGGCACCGTTTTTCAAGAAGGCTTCGCGCAATGCGGCGGGCGCTTGCTCGCCCACGGCGTGGTTAAGGTAAGTCGTCACATCGGCCAGCGTATCGCCGGGGTTGACCTTGGCCGCATGGTGTGTGCCCGGCACCCAGGTGGTGCCTGCCGACCAGGCGGTGGTGCCGCCCACAAATTCGGTGCGCTCGACCACCAGCACCTTGGCGCCATCCATCGCAGCAAACACCGCCGCTGACAAGCCCGCACCGCCTGCACCGATCACCACCAGGTCAAATTCGGTGCCGTCAGTCAAACCAGCCAGACCGTTTTTCAGGACTTGCATCTCAGGCTCCCATCAAAAATTCGACCATCAGATCTTTCACCTGGGCGAACATCTCCGCGCCCGTTAGGGTGTTACAACCCAAAGCCCGTGCAGTGTCAATCATCGGCGTCACAACGGGCGCGGTGATGACGCAGCCCACCCACATGGCGGGTGTGAATTTCGTTGAATCGATCGGGTGCGGATCGCCCGCTTTCATGCCGATCGGTGTGGCGTTGATCACGACGTCAAAGTCTGTGGGGTCACTGCTGCCCGCCACCACAGAGCATTGCCCCAACAAGGCCAGGCGCTGCAACAGCGCGTCGCGGCGCACGGTATCTTCGTCATGTATGGCCAGCTCGCGCACGCCGCCCGTGACCATTGAATACGCGATGGCCGAACCGGCACCACCTGCGCCCACCAGCAATACTTTTTTGCCTTGCAGGCTGCAGCCCTTGAGTGCCAATGCCTTTGCATAGCCCAGGCCGTCAAACATGTCGCCATGCCAGCTGCCATCGGCGTTGCGGCGCAAGGTGTTGATGGATTGGAGGAATGCGCCCCGATCAGAGGTGGTGGCGCATAAATCAAAGTAAGCGAACTTGTGCGGCACCGTGACGATGATGCCGTCTACATTTTTGGAGATCGACACGCCTGCTGTCCAGGTCACCAGATCGGCCTGGGTCACATGGGCCGGGATGCACAAGGCGTTCAGCCCAGCATCTTGAAAAGCCTGACTTACACCGGCAGGCGATTTGACCTGGGCGATCGGATCACCCACGATGAAGTAGATGCGCGAAGCGCCGTCCAGCTGAAGTGGTTTGGTCGTGGTCATGGCTAAGATGATACATAAAAACAGAATTCGATTCCATTTTTGAATTTATTTCCAAAAATCAATATACTGGCGCCACTGAGGCAGTAGACCCCCCAAAAAAACACCCATGTACAAATTCCCCCTGGCCGTGATAGGCGCTGGCGTGATTGGCCGGACCCACATCGAGCGCATCCTGAAAACACCCGAGTTCGCTCTGGTGGGCGTGGCCGAGCCGGGCGAGGCCGGTCGCAAATGGTGTGCCGAGCGCAACGTCCCTACCTTTGAAAACCACCAAGCCCTGCTGGAAGCCACCCAACCCCAAGGCGTGGTGATCGCCACCCCCAACGCCACCCATGTGGATGTGGCCGCCGACTGCATGGCGCGCGGCATGGCGGTGCTGATCGAAAAACCGGTGGCCGACACGCTGGCCGCCGCCGAGCGACTGGTCCAGATCGAGCAAGACACCGGCGTGCCGGTGCTGGTGGGCCACCACCGCCGCCAAAACCCCATCCTGCAAAAGGCCCGCCAGATCATTGTGGACGGACGCCTGGGCCAGGTGCTGAGTGCCAACGTCATGGCCAACGTCTACAAACCCACCGCCTACTTTGATGTGGCCTGGCGCCGCCAGCCCGGTGGCGGTCCGGTGCTGATCAACCTGATCCACGACATCGACATGCTGGTGTTCCTGCTGGGTGAAGTGCGCGCCGTGCAAGGCAGCCTGTCCAGCGCGGTGCGGGGTTTTGAAGTCGAAGACACCGGCTCGGCCTTGCTGGAATTTGCCTGCGGCACGCAAGCGGTGATGACGGTGTCCGACACCACCGCCTCGCCTTGGTGCTGGGATTTTTGTGCAGGCGAGCAAAGCCAGTACCCCCGCCAGAACGTGCAGTCGCACTTTTTATCGGGCACACATGGATCGCTGTCGCTGCCCGATCTGGCGCTGTGGCATTACCACGGCGAGCGCCACTGGCACCACGAAATGACCCGCGAACAAAGCAGCCTGCACGAGATCGACGTGTACGTGCAACAGCTGCGGCATTTCCGCGCTGTGGCAGAGCGGCGCGAACAGCCAATCTGCTCGGCCCTAGACGGCTGGCGCACCCTGCAAGCCACTTTGGCCTTGCTGCAGGCGGCCCGCAACGGTCAACGTCAAACCTGCCCGACCTTTACGGCAGCAAGGAATCACACATGAGCGGCGTTCTCGAACGAACCTTGGGCATTTTGGAATTGCTGTCGCAACACGGCGAAGGCTTGGAGCTGGCGGCCATCGCCGACCAGCTCGACATCCCGCGCAGCGGCACGCACCGCCTGCTGACCGACTTGGTGCGCCTGGGCTATGTGCGCCAGACACGCGGCCACGGCGACTACCTGCTGACCACCAAGCTGGTGTCCATGGGGCTGAGCTATCTGAGCAACAGCGGCATAGTGGACATTGCACAACCTTTGCTCAACCGTCTGGCCGAAGTCTCAGGTGAGTTGGTGCGCCTGTCCGTGGTCGACGGCGAACGGCTGACCTGGGTGGCCCGCGCACAAGGTGCTCGTCAAGGCCTGCGCTACGACCCGGATATGGGCAGCGATGCACGCCTATCGTGCTCGTCTTCGGGCTGGGCCTTGCTGTCGACCCTGAGCGAAGACGAGGCCTTGGCGCTGGTCGCCAAACAAGGCCTGGGCATGCCCGAAAAATTCGGCCCCGCCGCCCCTACCAGCCTGCAAGCGGTGATGGAGGCTGTAGCGCAAACCCGAAAGCACGGCTACAGCCAGACCACCGACACCTACACGGCAGGTCTGTCGGCCATGTCTGCACCCGTCAGGTTTGACGGTCAGCCCGCGTTTGGCGTGCTGACGATTGCAGGCCCCACGGTACGTTTTACGCCCGAAAAAATGCAAGCCCTCGCGCCCGAACTGATCAGCATCGCGCAACAGTTGGCCGCATCCAGTGGTGCATCGCCTTTCTTTAGCCTCACGGCCGAAACAGGCAACGCTTTACCTGCCGCTGGACGCAAGCCGATCTACGCGGTCTAACTCCCTCTGAATGATCCATGCCTTCAAACGCCAACCCTGACAACAGCTGTGACCTGCTGGTCATCGGTTCCGGCGCGGGTGCGTTGTCAACGGCCGTAACCGCTGCGCACTTGGGACTGAAAGTCATTGTGGTCGAAAAAGACGTACAGTACGGCGGTACAACCGCCTGGTCGGGTGGTTGGATGTGGGTGCCGCGTAACCCGCTGGCCATTGAAGCAGGCCTGGTCGAACGCATCGAAAAACCCCTTGCCTATTTGCGCCGCGAACTGGGCGAAAAATTCGACGAGTCTCGTGCCTTGGTCTTTCTAAACAACGGTCCGCGCATGGTCGAATTTTTTCGCCATCACACCGCGCTGCAATTCATCGACGGCAACGCCATTCCGGACTTCCACGGCCAAACGCCCGATGCGGCCCTGGGTGGCCGTTCAATTTGCGCAGCCCCTTTTGATGCCAGTAAGTTGGGTGCGCGGCTGCACGACCTCAAGCCTCCACTGCACGAGACCACGCTGTGGGGCATGGGCATTGCGGCGGGCGCAGAAATGCGGCATTTTTTAAACGCGCTGCACAAGCCAGCTTCGTTCTGGTACGTCACCAAACTGCTGCTGCGCTACGGGCGTGACCTGCTGGTGCACCGACGCGGCACGCGCCTGGTCAATGGCAATGCGCTGATCGGCGGCTTGGCCAAGTCTGCATTCAATCTGGGTGTGGACATTCGCGTGAACAGCCCCGCCGTGCATTTACTGCAAAGCCAAGATCGTGTGACGGGGGCTGTGGTCCAAACACCGCAAGGCGCTGTCAATATCCAAGCCCGCTGCGGTGTGGTGCTGGCCACCGGCGGTTTTCCGCACGACCCAGCGAGAAAACAACAACTGCTGCCGCACGCCCCCACGGGCCACGAACACTGGTCGGCTGGCAACTGGGGCAACACGGGCGACGGCCTGCGCCTGGGCGAGTCCGCAGGCGGCATCGTGGCAGGGGATTTGGTGCAAGCGGCGGCGCTGGCGCCCGTGTCTCTGGTGCCCCGGGCAGACGGCAGCGTAGCGCACTTTCCTCATTTGATCGAACGCGCCAAGCCTGGCCTGATCGCCGTCACGGCGCAAGGCCAGCGCTTTGCCAACGAGGCCAACTCGTACCATGACTTCGTGCAAGACCTTCTGGCTGCGGTGCCTGCAGGTCAAGCCCCAGAGGCCTGGTTGGTGTGTGACCACCAATTCATCCGTTACTACGGTCTGGGCGCTGTCAAGCCCGCCCCCATGCGGCTGGGCCCTTGGCTGAAAAATAGCTACCTGAGACGAGGACAAACACTGGGCGAATTGGCCGAGGCCTGCGACATCAATGCCCAGGGCCTGAAAGCCACAGTACAGCGCTATATCGCCCTGGCACAAGACGGCAAAGACCGCGACTTTGGCAAAGGCGAAACCGCCTACAACCGCATTCAGGGCGACGCGATCAACGCCAAACGGCGAGGTCTTCGCAACCCCTGTATGGGCCCCATCGAAAGCGGCCCGTTTTATGCAGTAAAAGTTGTCATGGGGAGCCTCGGCACCTTTGCCGGTTTGCGTGTGAACAACCACGCGCAAGTCATTGATGCGCAAGGCCAGGCCATCCCCGGTCTGTATGCCGCTGGCAATGACCTCAGCAGCATGATGGGCGGCCACTATCCGGCAGGCGGCATCACACTCGGCCCGGCCATGACCTTTGGCTTCATTGCCGCGCACCACGCCGCAGGGCGCGACCCTGCGACCACCTGCGACTATCCGATTTCAAAAACCTTAACCGACACGCCGAAAGCCAACACCATGTACTACGAACTAGCCACCATGACTCTGCCCTTTGGCACAGCAGGCCAAGCCGCCACCAATGTGCAAGCCTTTGCAACAGCACCTGATGCGCTGGGCGAACTGCTGGGCTGCTGGTTCACAGACATTGGCGTGCTCAACCAGATGATCGTGCTGCGCGGCTTTGCCACGCTGGACGCTTTACAGGCTGAACGAGAACGCACCCAGCAAAGCGCCAGCCCCTTCGGATGCGGCGAGATTTATCAGACGCTGGAGCAGCACAGCTACAAAGGCTTCCCTTGGATGAAGCCGGTGCGCCCCAGCTTTGAGAGCGGCATCACCGGCCCGGTCTACGAGATCCGCTCCTACGGCATAAAGACCGGCAGTGTGCAGCCTACCATTGACCTGTGGGAACAATACGTGCCCGCGCGCGACAAGCTCTCGCCTTGCGTGGTGGCCATGGTGGCACTCGACGGTCCGCTGCGCTTCACCAACATCTGGGCTTACGACAGCCTGAATGCCCGCAGCCAGATCCGCGCTGAAGCAGTCGCCCAAGGCATCTGGCCCCCAAAAGGTGGGCCAGCGCACTTGACAACCAACATGGTCTCGACGATGGCCATGCCGACCGCAGTCTCTCCTTTGAAGTGATTCCATGAGCCGCATTTACTCCCTCGCTTACCTCAGCTCGCACCGCTGCAAGCCCGCTGAGGCAATTCAAGTCGCCGCCCAAACAGGCTACCAGTTTGTGGGCCTGCGCTTGTGGCCCAACGCGGCGGGCGCACCTCAGCAGCACCTGCTGGGACTGGCCGATGTACTGCGCGAAACCTTGGCGGCACAGCGCGACACGGGCGTGGGCGTGTTCGATCTGGAAATCATCCGGATCGGCGAACAATTTGACCCGCACACCTGGGATGCGCTTTATGACGCGGGCGCGGCCCTCAAAGCCAAAGCCATTTTGGTGGCCGGCGACGATGCCAACGAAGCGCGCCTGACCGAAAACTACGCGCGCCTGTGCGAGGTGATGCAGCCTTTTGGTATGACGGCCGATCTGGAGTTCATGCCCTGGACGGCGGTGAAGGACGCGGCGTCGGCGCTGCGCATCGTGCGGGGCGCTGGTAGCCCGGGTAATGCCGGCATCCTTGTCGATGCACTGCACTTTGGCCGCTCCACCACCACACTCGATGACATTCGCGCCATCCCGCACGAGTTACTGCATTACGCCCAAATTTGCGATGCCGTTGCCGGCCTGACCTTTAGCAACGAGCAAATGATCCACACCGCCCGCAGTGAACGCCTCTTGCCCGGCGACGGCAACATCGATGTGCAAGGCCTATTCGACGCCCTGCCCGACGACCTGCCCGTGAGCGTGGAGGTGGTGAACCTTGACCGTGAAGCGAACACCTCGGTCCAGGACTGGGCAGCCGAATGCCTGGCCAAGAGCCGACCTTTTGTGGAAACCTGAGGCGATTTTCACACGTGTAGAAAAACTCTCCCGCCTGCCCTTCTTCTTTGTCGCACGTTGGTTCAGCAGTGCTTGAAATAGCGTCTTTAATCCAACAAAAAAACACTTTCAGAATTCTGGAGCACCCATGGACTTTTCCCTGAACGACGAACAAAAAATGATGATCGAAACGGTGCGCCGTTTCATCGCTGAAGAATTGCAGCCACTTGAAGAGGAAGTCGAGGAAAAAGGCTTTCTTGATAAAGACAAAGCGCAGGCTATTCACGATAAAGCCAAGGCCCTGGGCCTATTCGGCATGAACATGCCCGCAGAGCTGGGCGGTGGCGGCTTGTCCCACATAGACCGAATCCTGTGTGAAGAGCAGTTCGGCCATACCACCGACATTCTGATACGCCGCGCCTTTGGTAATGTGTATGAACCACTGCTGCACTGCAAGGGTGCGCAAATTGAGCGCTGGCTCAAACCCGCTGTGGCGGGTGTACGCACCTGCGCCATCACCATCACCGAATCGGGTGCGGGCTCAGATGCCGCTGGCATCAAAACCCATGCCCAAAAAATCGAACAAGGTTGGGTGCTCAACGGCACCAAGCACTTCATCAGCGATGGCGAGTGGAGCGACTTCTTTTTGGTGTCGGCCAAAACCGGTGAAAAAGAAATCTCCATGTTCATGGTGGACAAGGGCTTGACCGGTTTCACCGTGGGCAAGGACCAGAAGATGATGGGCCTGCGTGGTACGCCGCACCTGGAATTGTTTTTTGACAACGTGCAACTCGAAGAAGCCGCCTTGTTGGGCGAAGCGGGTCAAGGCTTCAAGCTTGCCATGAGCGCACTCAATGTGGTGCGCCTGGCCCAGGTAGGCGCGCGTGCCGTGGGAAAGGCCACACATGTGTGCGAGCTGATGCTGAACTGGGCCAATGAGCGCAAACAGTTCAACACCAAGATCGGTGACTTCCAGATGGTGCAGCAAATGATCGCCGACAGTGTGATCGAGATCAACGCAGCTCGTTGGATGGTTTACCACGCCGCCTGGATGTTGGACCAAGGCATGGACGCTCGCGAGCAGATCGCCATGGTCAAGGTGCACGCTGCCGAAACCTTGGGCCGCGTAGTGGACCGTGCGGTTCAGGTTTTTGGAGGCATGGGCTTTTGCAAAGAGCTGTCCATCGAGCGCTACTACCGAGACGCGAGGATTTATCGCATTTACGACGGCACCAGTGAGATACACCGCGGTGTAATCGCCAAAAGTGCGATGAAAAAAGGTGCTGTGCTGTTTGATGTGAACCGCTGAAGACACAAATGAAAACCAAATTCATGACCGCCACACAAGCGGCACAACTGATCCAAGACGGTGACACCGTGGGCCTCATGGGCGGTGGCGGCGGCTTGATGGAAGCGACCCATTTTTTTGAAGCCGTGCAAGAACGATTCCTGAGCACGCAGGCACCGAAGAACCTGACCGTTATGCACGCGCTGGGTATTGGCGACAAAAAAACCAAAGGCATGAACTGCTTTGCGCACGAAGGCCTGGTCAAGCGGGTGATTGGCGGTCACTGGGTCTGGTCACCGGCCATGCAGAAACTGGCCCTGGCCAACAAGATCGAGGCCTACATCCTGCCCGCTGGTGTGAGCAGCCAGCTCATGCGCGAAATCGGTGCAGGTCGCCCCGGCCTCATCAGCCATGTGGGCCTGGGCACCGTGTGCGACCCGCGCTACGGCGGTGGCCGCATGAACGATGCAGCCCAAGACGACCTGGCCGAAGTCATCCAGATCGATGGGCGTGAATACCTGCGCTACAAACCCTTCCCCATCCACGTGGCCATTGTGCGCGCAAGCAGCGCTGACGAAGACGGCAACATCAGCTTCGAGCACGAAGCCGCCAACCTCGATTCACAGTCTTTGGCCTTGGCTGCGCGCAACAGCGGCGGCAAAGTCATCGTGCAGGTCAAAGAACGCTTGCCCAAGGGCGCCCTCAAAGCCCGCGAAGTGCGCATCCCTTCGGCCTGGGTAGACGCCATTGTGGTGGACCCGCAGCAGTCCACCAGCTACGCAACTCCTTTCGACCCGGCCTTCAGCGGTGAACTCACGGGCACAGCCCGTGCACAAAGTGAAGCCGAAGACCATGCCCGCGAAGTGGCCGCATCGCAAGAAGCTTTCAGTGAACGGCAGGCAGTGGCTCGCCGGGCCTACCAAGAACTTTTCAACACAGGCAAGGACCGACCCGTCATCAACTACGGCGTGGGTGTGCCCGACGCAGTTGCCAAATTGATCGCGGCTCGCAACGAGCAACACCGTATCTACCAAACCATCGAGCACGGCACCTATGGCGGCACGCTGATGGACGGTGAGCTTTTTGGTTATGCCCGCAACGCTACCGCCATGCTGGACGCTGCGACGCAGTTTGACTTTTATGGTGGCGGGGGTTTGGACATCGCATTTCTGGGATTTGGCGAGTTTGATGAAGAAGGCTCGGTCAACGTATCGCGCTTAGGCGGCGTTACCGTCGGTCCTGGCGGCTTCATCGACATCGCGCAAAACGCTAAAAAAGTGGTGTTCTGCGGCACATTGGCTGCCAAAGGTGTGAAACTGCAAACAGGCGATGGCCAGATGCGTGTAAGCGTCCAAGGCGCTGTAAAAAAACTGGTCAAAAAAGTCGACCAGATTACCTTCTCTGGCCCCCAAGGCCTGGTGCGGAAACAGGAAGTGCTCTATTTAACCGAACGCGCCAGCTTTCGCCTCACACCCAATGGCATCGAATTGTTCGAGATTGCACCGGGCATAGACCTGCAAAGCGACGTGCTAGAGCAGATGCAATTTACACCACTGATTGCCGAAAACCTGAAGGTGATGGAGGCGGCCTACTTTAAGTCCTGATGCCCAAACAAAAAAAAGATGCCACACAAATCTTCGTGCTTATAAACCAAACAATCTCTTGTCAAACCAGCATTCCTATGTGTTTGAAGACAGTTACCTTGACCGGTGCTTTGGTATAACCAAACTCGACTGCATTCGACGCTGGCCTATGTCAGCCCGATGAACTTCTGGCAGAACTGGCTTGCTAATCAGCCCAGGCAAGCCAACTCATGATCTCGGTTATGGGGTTCGGATTCCAGGGGCGAGGTCATGCCGTGCCATCCAGCAATAAGGGCGATGTGGAAAAAGTCAACTGGTCTTATTCGATTTGATGATCCGATTATGCGTAGCATGGCTACGAATTTGCTTAGCAGAGGCAGGGATTTGGGGGGATTTATTTGGGGGGATTATTGAGGGAAATGCAGACACAAAAAAGCCCACCAGAAGTGGGCCAAGTTGTTGATTTCATTGAGAAATCTTTGGAGGCGCGACCCAGAGTCGAACTGGGCTAGACGGATTTGCAATCCGTTGCATAACCGCTTTGCTATCGCGCCAAAAACAGGTGTATGGAGATCAAAGTGGGAAATATGAACTTCCCGTTTTGCTAAAAGGTGTTGATACACCTTTGAAAATCTGGAGCGGGAAACGAGATTCGAACTCGCGACCTCAACCTTGGCAAGGTTGCGCTCTACCAACTGAGCTATTCCCGCAAAAACAAGTCAACATTGTACATTGGCCGCAGCCATATTTCACGAAGAACCGAAATCAAAACTCAATGGATCCCAAGGGATCCCAAGCCATTTCCACTCACGGCATGAAACGGCATTGTGAAGTTGAGAAGTTGTGAGCGTCACGCCGAACCGGGTATGCGCAGAAAGCAAAAAGGGAAGCATGAACTTCCCTTTTTGTTTGAAAGATGTTGGCACTTCTTTCTGTGTTTGGAGCGGGAAACGAGATTCGAACTCGCGACCTCAACCTTGGCAAGGTTGCGCTCTACCAACTGAGCTATTCCCGCATTTCAGGCAAGCCGGTCATCACAACCCACTTGCTGAAGAGCCTGAATTCTAAAGCAAATTCAGGACGACTTTGGATTCGATGCAAAAATTTTGCTTCAATGTTTCACCGCTTCGACTTTCACCGTGGCAGGCACAGCAGGCAATGCCGCAGCGGCAACCTCTTCGTCACTCAATGGAACGGGCTTGGCTTCCAATGCGATGTCGAGCACTTGGTCAATCCACTTCACGGGCACGATTTCAAGACCGTTTTTGACATTCTCGGGAATGTCTTGCAGGTCTTTCACGTTGTCCTCAGGAATCAACACCGTCTTGATGCCGCCGCGCAAAGCGGCCAGCAGTTTTTCCTTCAAGCCACCGATGGCAGTCACTTCACCGCGCAAAGTGATCTCGCCGGTCATGGCGACATCTGCACGAACTGGAATGCCCGTCATGGCCGACACCATCGATGTGGTCATGGCGGCACCCGCACTGGGACCGTCTTTGGGCGTCGCGCCATCGGGCACGTGGATGTGCAGGTCTTTCTTCTCAAAAACCTCGTCCTTGATCCCCAGAAGGCGGGAACGGCTGCGCACCACAGTGCGTGCGGCTTCAACGGATTCTTTCATCACATCGCCCAATGAACCTGTGCGGGTGATGACCCCTTTACCGGGCATCAGCGCTGCTTCAATGGTCAGCAAATCGCCGCCCACCTCTGTCCACGCCAAGCCGACAACCTGACCGACCTGGTTCTTTTGTTCAGCTCGGCCGTAGGTGTACTTGCGAACACCCAAAAACTCGTTCAGGTTGTCCTCCGTGACCTGAACCTGAGGCTTCATTTGCTTGAGCAGCAGTGCCTTGACGACTTTGCGGCAAATCTTGCCGAGTTCGCGTTCGAGTGAACGGACCCCGGCTTCACGCGTGTAGTAACGCACCACATCGCGAACAGCCTCTTCGGTCACTTTCAACTCGGATTCCTTGACGCCGTTGTTGGCCAATTGTTTGGGCAACAAGTACTTCATGGCGATGTTTGTCTTTTCGTCTTCGGTGTAACCCGACAGACGAATCACTTCCATCCGGTCCAAAAGGGCCGACGGGATATTCATCGAGTTCGAGGTTGCCACAAACATCACATCGCTCAGGTCAAAGTCGACCTCGACGTAATGGTCGACAAAGGTGTGGTTTTGCTCAGGGTCAAGCACCTCGAGCAGCGCGCTGGAAGGATCCCCTCGAAAGTCTGTGCCCAGCTTGTCGATCTCATCGAGCAAGAACAAGGGGTTCTTGGTGCCGACCTTGTTCAGGTTTTGCAGCACTTTGCCTGGCAATGCGCCAATGTAAGTGCGACGGTGACCCCGAATTTCGGCCTCGTCGCGCATGCCACCCAAGGCCATGCGCACGTATTTGCGCCCTGTGGCCTTGGCAATGGATTGCCCGAGTGAGGTCTTGCCCACACCGGGTGGCCCAACCAAGCACAAGATAGGCGCCTTGACCTTGTCTACGCGCTGTTGTACTGCAAGGTATTCAAGGATGCGGTCTTTGACTTTGTCCAAGCCGTAGTGGTCTTGGTTCAACACCTCTTCGGCGTTGGTCAGGTCGTGCTTGAGCTTGGTTTTTTTGCCCCAAGGCAAGCCTACGAGCACGTCCAGATAGTTGCGCACCACAGAAGCTTCGGCCGACATGGGGGACATCAGTTTCAGCTTTTTCAACTCACCGTCTGCCTTTTTGCGGGCTTCGGTGGACATTTTGGCTGCCTTGATTTTCTTTTCTATTTCCTCAATGTCTGCGCCGTCCTCACCCTCTCCGAGTTCTTTTTGGATGGCTTTGACTTGCTCATTGAGGTAGAAATCACGCTGATTTTTCTCCATCTGCCGCTTGACGCGTCCTCGGATGCGTTTGTCGACATTCAGAATATCGACTTCGTGTTCGAGTTGGGAGAACAGGTTTTCCAGGCGCAGCTTGATGCTGGCCAAGTCCAGCACCTGCTGCTTGTTCTCAAGTTTGAGAGGCAAATGGGCGGCAATGGTGTCGGCCAGACGGCCCGCATCGTCGATGCTGGAGATGGATGTCAGGATCTCAGGAGGGATTTTCTTGTTGAGTTTGACGTATTGGTCAAACTGCTGCATCACAGCACGGCGCAGGGCTTCGATTTCGCTGCTGGGCTCGGCTTGTTCGGACACTGGATCCACCGGGGTGACCGTGGCCACAAAGTGAACCTCACCGTCCACAATGGACTTCACCAAGGCGCGCTGCTGACCCTCGACAAGCACTTTGACCGTGCCATCAGGCAGTTTGAGCATTTGCAAAATGGTGGACACGCAACCTACATCGAACATGTCGTCAATGGCGGGCTCGTCTTTGGCGGCGGTTTTTTGGGCCACCAGCATGATGCGGCGCTCGGCAGCCATGGCCGACTCCAGCGCTTTGATGCTTTTGGGGCGACCCACAAACAAAGGAATCACCATGTGAGGGAACACCACCACGTCGCGCAAAGGCAACATGGGCAGTTCGATCGGGGTGGGTGGCAAAGGTGTGTGTCCAGACATGGTGTATCCCTCAATTCAATTCAGCTTCACATGGATGCAATCGCCACAATTTCAACCCATCCGGCAGAAAAGGTATCGACCATGGCATCTCCTGTGTGGGTCAGGCCTGTTTGGCCGACTCGCGGTAGACCAGCAGCGGTGGTTTGTTGTCATCGATGACGGACTCGTCCACCACCACTTTTTCAACATTGACCGCATTGGGTAATTCGAACATCGTGTCGATCAAGGCTTGCTCCATGATAGATCGCAAACCTCGGGCACCCGTCTTGCGGGCGAGTGCCTTGCGTGCGATAGCACTCAGTGCATTGGGGCGAACCTCAAGTTCAACGCCTTCCATGGCCAAAAGTTTGGTGAACTGCTTGACCACCGCATTTTTGGGCTCGGTCAGGATTTGTACCAAGGCATCTTCGGTCAATTCGGCCAGGGTCGCCACAACAGGCAAGCGGCCGACAAGTTCGGGAATGAGCCCGAACTTGATCAAATCTTCCGGTTCGACTTCGGTAAAAACCTCGGTCAAGGAGCGTTGTTTTTTGCTTTTGACCGTGGCACCAAAGCCGATGCCACCGGATTCGGTGCGGTTTTCAATGACTTTTTCAAGCCCGGCAAAGGCGCCACCGCATATAAAAAGTATATTGGTCGTGTCGATCTGCAAAAAGTCCTGGTTGGGATGCTTGCGGCCACCCTGCGGAGGAACGCTGGCCATCGTGCCTTCAACCAACTTGAGCAAAGCCTGCTGCACGCCTTCGCCCGACACATCACGGGTGATTGAGGGGTTGTCCGACTTGCGGGTGATCTTGTCGATTTCGTCAATGTAGACAATGCCGCGCTGAGCGCGTTCGACATCGTAATTGCAGGTTTGCAACAACTTGGCGACGATGTTTTCAACATCTTCGCCCACGTAACCGGCCTCGGTCAGGGTGGTGGCGTCGGCCATCACGAACGGGACATCAAGCATGCGCGCCATGGTCTGGGCCAGCAAGGTCTTGCCAGAGCCTGTGGGGCCAATCAGCAAAATATTGCTTTTCGCCAGTTCGACGTCGTCTTTCTTGGCGCCCTCTTTGTGCTTGAGGCGCTTGTAATGGTTGTACACCGCCACCGCCAGGCTGCGCTTGGCCTTTTCCTGGCCAATCACATAGTTGTCAAGGTTTGTCTTGATGTCCAACGGGGTCGGCAGGCCCTCTTTGGCGCCCTCGGCCAGGTTGGTGGTGGAAAGTTCATCGCGCACGATATCGTTGCACAAATCAATGCATTCATCGCAGATAAAGACCGATGGGCCCGCAATCAGTTTTTTGACCTCGTGCTGGCTTTTTCCGCAAAAGGAGCAGAACAGGTTTTTCTCAGAAGCTGAGCCTTTTTTATCGGCCATAAAAGTCGCCTTGGTATCCGGAAGTAAACAATGATAACGAAAGAAAAACGGCGCTCACCCTGAAAGGGTAAACGCCGTCAGCCTGAGAGCCCCATTAACTGGCCAAACTCAAGCCCGCTTGGAGATCACTTCATCAATCAAGCCGTAGTCTTTCGACTCGGCTGCTGACAAATAGTAATCCCGCTCCGTGTCGAGTTCGATCTTTTCCAAAGGCTGACCGGTATTCTCGGCCATGATGCGGTTCAGATGGGCCCGGGTCTTGACGATCTCGCGCGCAGCGATTTCGATCTCTGTCGCCTGACCCTGCGCCCCGCCCAAGGGCTGGTGAATCATGATCTTGGAATTGGGCAGCGAAAACCGCTTGCCTTTGGCACCGGAGGACAACAAAAATGCGCCCATGCTGGCAGCCATGCCATTGCACAAAGTAGACACATCGGGCTTGATGAAGTTCATGGTGTCGTAAATCGCCATGCCAGCACTGACAGAGCCACCGGGAGAATTGATGTAGAGCGAAATGTCCTTTTCAGGGTTTTCGCTCTCGAGAAACAGCAACTGGGCGACGATCAGGTTGGCCATCTGGTCGTTGACCGGCCCCACCATGAAGATCACGCGTTCTTTGAGCAAACGCGAATAGATGTCATAGGCTCGTTCACCACGACCCGACTGCTCGATGACCATGGGAACCATGCCCAAATTTGTGATGTCCAGTGTGCTCATCATTTCTCCAAGAATTTCAGAATGACTTTAAACAAGTTTTCAAACCTACCAAAGAGATGGGGCTTGTGAGCCGAACTGCAAGCCCGGCACAAGCCCCATTCTGAAGGGTATCAAAGAACGATCAAGCTTGTTGACCCATCAACTCTTCAAAAGTGATGGCCTTTTCAACGACTTTGGCCTGCGCCAGCACGAAATCAGACACATTACCCTCGATGACCATCGCTTCAACCTCAGCCAGACGCTGGTTGTCGCTGTTGTACCAACGCACCACGTCATCGGGACGCTCGTAGCTGGCAGCCAATTCTTCAATGTGGGCTTTGATCTGTTCAGGCTTGGCGTGCAAGGTGTTGCCACGCACAACTTCGGCCACCACCAGGCCCAGACGAACGCGCTGCTCGGCTTGGGGGCGGAAGATGTCGTCGGGAATCGGCGCCTTGTCAGCGTCCTTGATGCCGCGTTGCTTCAGGTCTGCACGGGCGCCCTCTTTGAGACGTTCGATTTCGGACTGAACAATGGACTGGGGCAGATCGAGTTCGGCCTTGGTGACCAACGCATCCATAGCGGCTTGCTTGTTGCGCGCCAACAGGCGGGACTTGACCTCGCGCTCGAGGTTTTTGCGGATATCGGCGCGAAGACCTTCCACGGTCGCATCGGCAATGCCCAGTGACTTGGCCAAGGCCTCATTCACGTCGGGCAAGTTGGCTGCTTCGATTTTTTTGACCGTGACCATGAAGTCAGCCGTTTTACCCGCAACATCCTGGCCATGGTAGTCAGCAGGGAATGCCATTGGGAAAGTCTTGCTTTCGCCAGACTTCATGCCAAGCACCGCAGCTTCAAATTCCTTGAGCATTTGGCCATCGCCAAGAATGAACTGAAAATCAGCGGCTTTACCACCCGAGAAGACTTCGCCATCGATCTTGCCTTCGAAGTCGATGGTGGCACGGTCCCCATCTTGCGCGGCAGCGTCTTGGGGACGTTGGGCAAAGGTACGGCGCTGCTTGCGCAGAATGTCGACGGTTTTGTCGATGGCGGCATCGCTGACTTCGGCGGTGAGTTTTTCCACTTCGGTGTCGGCCAGGTTGCCGAGCTTGACTTCGGGGTAAACCTCAAAAATAGCCTCGAAGTTCAACTCGCCTTCGGGGGCGCCTTCTTTTTCAGAAATGCGCGGCTGCCCCGCCACACGGACTTTGGCTTCGTTGGCTGCCAAAGAAAAAGCTTCACCCACTTTGTCGTTCAGGACTTCGTACTGAACCGAATAGCCATAGCGCTGGGCGACCACATTCATGGGCACTTTGCCTGGACGGAAACCGTCCATCTTGACCGTGCGGGCCATTTTTTTCAGTCGCGCATCCACTTCGGTCTGGACGGCCGCCACGGGCACAGTCAGGGTGATCTTGCGTTCCAGCTTTTCAAGGGTTTCAACAGTCACAGTCATCGTCGTTCTCGGTTAATTGAATGTCTCTTATGTCCAGGGCTGCCCCTTGGCCAAAAGTCAGTTGGTGCGCGGGGCGGGACTCGAACCCGCACAGTGTTGCCACCGTCAGGACCTAAACCTGGTGCGTCTACCAATTTCGCCACCCGCGCAGGTCCAAACAAAAAGGGCGTCAGGTTTGACAATCAGCCCGAAGCTGCTTGAAAAACCTGACCGCCCGGTTGAAATCGGTCAACTTTCTATTTTAGCCACTTCAAGTGGCCAAATTCAGGCACGGGCTTCATTTGGGCGCGGAATCCTGAACCAGGCCGCGTACATGGCCGGCAAGGCCAGCAGCGTCAAGGCGGTGGCCACAAGCAAGCCACCCATGATCGCCACGGCCATTGGGCCCCAGAAGATGCTGCGCGACAGCGGGATCATGGCCAAAACAGCGGCAGCGGCCGTGAGCACAATAGGCCGCAACCGACGCACCGCAGACTCCACAATGGCTTGCCACGGCGGCATGCCAGCAGCTCGGTCTTTCTCGATCTGGTCGATCAGGATGACAGAGTTGCGCTGGATCATGCCCATGAGCGCGATCACGCCCAGCAAAGCCACAAAGCCGAAAGGCCTGTTCAGGACCAGCAAGGCCCCCGCAACGCCGGCCATCCCCAGCGGCCCGGTTAAGAACACCAGCATGGCGCGGCTGAAGCTTTGCAGTTGCAGCATCAACAAGGTGAAGGTAATGAACAGCATCACCGGCAAACCCGCCGCAATGGAGGCCGAGCCTTTGGCGCTTTCTTCCACCGCGCCCGCCACCTCAATCCAGTAGCCAGCAAGCCCCTGCCCTTGCCAGGTGGCCTCGGTTTTCTTCAAAGCGGGCAGCAACTGTGCGGTGACGGTGGCACCCTGCAAGCCTTCGGCAATGTCGGACTGCACCGTGATGGCATATTGCCGGCCTTCACGCCACATCACACCCGGCTCCCAAACGAAGACCGGGGTCACAATTTGCAGCAGCGGAATCAAACGACCCGATGCGGTGGGCACATACGACTGTGTCAGATCGGACAAAGCTTCGCGTTCGGCCAAGGGCTGGCGCAACACGATGTCAATCAATTTGTCGCCATCGCGGTACTGCCCCACAGTCGAGCCACTGAGCAAGGTGCGCGTGGCTTGCGCTATGGACTGACTGGTCACGCCCAAAGCACGGGCTTTGGCCTGGTCCACGTCCAGCCGAACCGACTTGACCGACTCGTTCCAGTTGTCATTGACACCCCGGGTATTGGGGTTTCGGCGCATCTCGGCCTTGATGTCATCGGCCTTCAGTCGCAAGACCTTGGGGTCTGGCCCCACCACACGAAACTGCACCGGGTAAGGCACGGGCGGGCCATTGGGCAGCAATTTCACGCGTCCGCGCGCCTCGGGGAATTCCTGGGCCAGCAAAGCGGGCAGTTTGGCGCGCAACACTTCTCGGGTTTTCAGGTCTTTGGGCAAGACAATCAATTGAGACACATTGGTTTGGGGGAACACTTGCTCCAGCGGCAAATAAAAGCGGGGGACGCCAGAGCCCACCCAAACCGTCACCGAATTCACACCCTCCAGTTGGGCCAGCCGTTGTTCCACCCGCTTGGCCATGTCTTCGCTGGCCTTGAAAGGGGAACCCTCGGGCAGCCACAAATCGACCAGGATTTCAGGCCGGCTGGAATCCGGAAAGAACTGCTGTTGCACCTTGCCCATGCCGACCAGCCCCAAGGCAAACAAAAACACCGTGATGCCAATCGTCTTCCATCGGTGGGTCACGCACCAGGTCACCCAGGTGCGAAAGTGCCGATAAAACGGCGTATCAAACATTTCAGCCGAATCCAGGTGCTCAGCCGACACGGCATGCGCAGGTGGCTTCAAAAGCAAAGCGCCCAGGTAAGGCACAAAGTAGACCGAAGCCACCCAACTGACCAACAAAGCCACCACGGTGACTGCAAAGATCGCAAAGGTGTATTCCCCCGTCGAGGATTTGGCCATGCCAATCGGCAGGAAACCGGCCGCTGTGATCAAGGTGCCCGTCAGCATGGGCATGGCTGTGAGTTCATAAGCAAAGGTCGCAGCACGCACTTTGTCATAGCCCTCTTCCATTTTGCGGACCATCATCTCGACCGCGATGATGGCATCGTCCACCAGCAAACCCAATGCGATGATCAGCGAGCCCAGTGAAATTTTGTGCAGACCAATGCCAAAGTAATTCATCGCCAAAAAGGTCACCGCCAGCACCAATGGGATCGTGATGCCCACCACCAGACCAGGACGGATGTCCAGCGTCCAACGGCGCCACAACGGATGGTGTCCAGGGCGTTTGTGCAAGCCCAGCGCCAGGAAACTCACGGCCAGAACAATCACAACGGCCTCAATCAAGACCTTGATGAACTCGTTGACCGAGTTGGCTACGGCGCTCGGTTGGTCTTGCACCTGCTTCAAGCGCATACCCACTGGCAAAGTGGCCTCCATGCCTGCGACCGTCTGGCGCAAGGCTTGGCCCAAAGCAATGATGTCCCCGCCTTTGGCCATGGACACGCCCAGCGCGACGACCTCCTCACCATCGTGGCGTACTTTGACGGTCGGTGGATCCACATAAGCGCGGGTCACTGTTGCGATGTCGGACAAGCGAATCTGTGCACCAGATGCACCGCGTATGGGCATGGCCTGCAGGTCTTCCAGCGTCTGGAACTGCCCGCCCACGCGCACCTGCACCACGTCCAGCGGCGACTGCATGTTGCCTGCCGACTCGACCGCGTTTTGCTGACCCAGTTGCGCCAGCACCGCCCCCATGTCCAGACCCAGTTGCACCAGCTTCTTTTGAGACACCTCGACAAAGACTTTTTCGTCCTGTGCCCCAAACAAGTCCACTTTTGCCACATAGGGCACGCGCAGCAAGCCCTGGCGCAGGATGTCGGCCTGTGTCTTGACTTCGGCAGCCGAGAAACCCTGGCCACCCAGGGCATAGATGACGCCATACACATCGCCAAATTCGTCATTGAAAAACGGCCCCACCACACCTTGCGGCAAGCTGCCACGCATGTCACCGATTTTTTTACGGACCGCATACCAAACCTGCGGCACTTCCCCGGGCTTGGAGTTGTCTTTGATCTGGAAAATGATCTGCGCTTCACCCGGCTTGGAATAGCTGCGGATTTTGTCCGCAAAAGGCACCTCTTGAAGGGTGCGCTCCAGCTTGTCGGTCACCTGCTCGGCCATTTGTTCTGCGGTAGCACCCGGCCAATATGCCCGCACGACCATGGCCCTGAAGGTGAAGGGGGGGTCTTCATCCTGCCCCAGCTGAAAATAGGACGCCATGCCCAAAACCATCAACACCACCATCAGGTAGCGGGTCAGGGCCGGGTGCTCCAGCGCCCAGCGCGAGAGGTTGAATCGGGTGTTGTCGGTTCCACTCATGGGATCACCGCTGCACTGTTGAAGCTGCTGCAGATGCGGGTGAAGCAGGCGCTGCCGCAGGAACAACGGCATTCGGAGCAGCGCTGTAGACCGTGACTTTCTGGCCTGGCGACAGGACATGCACACCCGCACTCACCACTTTTTGCCCCGGCTTCAAACCCGAGGTGATCACCACCTCGTTGCCATCTATCGGTCCAACCTCCACCGTCTGGGTGTTCACGGTCATGCTCGCTTCGTCAAAAAGCCACACCACGGTGGCATTGCCTTCTTGCCGCAAGGCGCTGGTGGGCAACTTGATGACCGCAGACTGACTGCCTGATAAATGCAACGCCAGGACATTGAGCGTTGCGCCCAATGGCAAACGATCAGAACCATCAAGCGCCAACTTGACTGCATAAGTGCGCGTCACCGGGTCGGCACTGGCGGCCAATTCCCTGACCTTGCCCTTGAAGGACTGTCCCGTGCTGAGCAGCGTAGCTTGCATGGCCTGACCGATTTTGAGGCTCAAGGCCATTTGCTCGGACACGGCAAACACCGCATCGCGGGGACCGTCGTGCGCCAACCTCAGCACAGGCTGGCCGGCAGAAACCACTTGCCCCACTTCGCCCTCAACGGCCGTGATCACGCCCGAGTGGGTGGCCATCAAGCGTGCGTAGCCAGCCTGGTTGTTTTGCGCCTGCGCTTGGGCCTTGGCCTGGTTCAAGGTGGCCTCGGCCGCTTTGAGGGTGGCCTCGCGCCGCTCCAGATCAGCACCACTGATGAAATTTTGCAGCTTCAAAGCTTCAAAACGCTTGAAATCAGCCGCAGCCAGATCGCGCTGGCTTTGCGCCGCACTCACCTGGGCAACGGCCGCTTGTGCGGCCAATTGGTAATCTTGTGCGTCAATTCGGGCAAGCAATTGCCCAGCCGCTACGCGCTGCCCCAATTCGACAGACCGTTCCACCAGTTTGCCCGCGACCTGAAAGCCCAGACGCGACTCCACCCTGGCGCGCACTTCTGCAGAATAGTTGGCAGACAGGTTCAAATCACCGCCCGTCACTGTATGCAGCTTGACCGAACGCAAGGGCTCCAGAGGTGCCTCGGTCTTGGAACATGCCACCATAGTGCTCAAAATCGCACCAAAAACGCTGCAACAGAGAACTCGCCGAAGGGCGAGTGGGGTCGAATAAGACATGAAAAATCCAGGAAATAATAATGACTGACTGGTTAGTAATTTATTCAAAGACATGATCCTTGTCAAGCGACAATAGCCATTGCCCATGCAATCTGACCATTTCATTCACCGATCCAGACGCTCTGGCTTGAGTCCGGAACACCGGCAACTCTTGCGCGGCGTATCGCGCTCGTTTGACCTGTCCATTCGCCTGCTCCCGGCGAAACTACAGGCACCTGTGGCCATCGGCTACCTGCTTGCCCGCGCCACAGACACCGTGGCCGACACCACTGCCCTGCCCTTGGCAGAACGGCAAGTTTTACTCGAACTGATGACCCAGGTGATCGCATCGCCAAACATGGACACAGCACAAGCCCGGGAAATCAAGCACCTGACGCAGGCATTTGCAGCTCAACAAACCGACCCGAACGAACGCGCCCTGATGCAGGCCCTGCCGCAATGCCTGCCACTGCTGCAAACCCTTGACGAAGCCGATCAGGCCAGCGTGCGCCTGGTGCTCAGCCACATCACGCAAGGCCAACACCAGGACATGGCTCGCTTTGGCCCCGGCCTGCAAGCCCTCAACACGCAAGCCGAGCTGGACCACTACACATGGCAAGTGGCCGGAAGCGTCGGGGAGTTCTGGACCGAACTGTGCGGTCGTCATTTACCCGGCTACGCCCTGTTGGCACAAGATGAAATGCTGCGTCTTGGACGTCGCTACGGCATGGGTTTACAACGCCTGAACATCCTGCGCGATGCCGGTTCCGACCTGGCTGCCGGACGCTGTTATTGGCCCCTTGAGACACTCACAACGGCCGGCCTGAACGCTGAACAATTGGCCAATGCAGCGCAAACCGCCAACGCCGACAGCTTGCAGGCACTGACCCCGCTGTACGTGCATTGGCTGGAGCACACCCAATCGCAACTGGCCGATGGCATGCGCTATGCCCTTGCCCTGAAGCCGCTCCGACTGCGACTGGCCAGCGCCTTGCCGGCGCTGATCGGTGCACGCACCTTGGCGATGCTCCGGCAAGCGGGGCCGATGGCCTTGACCCAGCGCATCAAAATGCCACGCCATGAAGTGCGCCGGCTGTTGTGGCAAATTGCCCTTGGCCGGGGTTCTGCCGGTGCGATCGAAAGGCTTTTTAAGAAATTGTCCGGCCAGGACCTCGCTTGAACCCCTCATTTGAGTGAGAAAATCAGCGCCCATGAGCCCCCAAGACTACGTTCAGCAAAAAGCCGCCGCCTCCGGCAGCAGCTTTTATTACGCCTTCCTGTTCCTTCCACCAGAGCGGCGTGCGGCCATCACCGCGTTTTATGCGTTTTGCCGTGAAGTCGACGATGTGGTCGACGAAATCAGCGACTCCGGTGTGGCCGCGACCAAACTGGCCTGGTGGCAAAAAGAAGTCCTGCAATCGTTTGACGGCCAACCCAGCCACCCGGTCATGCACGCCCTCATGCCCCTGGCACCGGCCTTTGGCATTGAAAGCCGCCACCTGCTGGCCGTGATCGAAGGTTGCCAGATGGACCTGCACCAGACGCGCTACCTGGATTTTGCGGGCCTCACAAAATACTGCCACCTCGTGGCCGGCGTGGTGGGTGAAGTCGCCGCCCGCATCTTTGGCCAGACCGATGAGGTCACCACGGTTTATGCACACAAGCTGGGCCTGGCTTTCCAGATGACCAACATCATCCGCGATGTGGGAGAAGACGCGATGCGCGGACGCATCTACCTGCCATTGGATGAGCAGCAACGCTTTGGCGTCAAGGCCAACGAGCTGATCCAGCGCACTTACTCAGACGGCTTCAAGGCACTGATGAAGTTCCAGACCGATCGCGCGCATGCCCTTTACGACGAAGCCCTGGCACTGCTGCCGGCTGCCGACCGCCGCGCCCAAAAACCCGGCCTCATGATGGCCAGCATCTACCGCACCTTGCTGCGCGAAATCGAGTCGTCGGGTTTTCAGGTGCTGCACCAGCGCATCGCACTGACGCCACTGCGCAAGCTTTGGTTGGCTTGGAAGATGCAGGCCTTGGGACGGTTTTGATCATTGCCAGTCGGCTCAACCCCGACCTGACTGTTCGCCACTTCTTCGGCGAACCATGTCCCGCGACATCACCTGCAACTGTTCAGAGTCCAATGCCCGCTTGGCCGCCGGATAAACCAGGCCTTCTTCATTTTGAATGTGGTCTTTGTAGATGGCCACAAATGCATCCATGTGGGTGTGTTCAGCATCGCTGAAGGGCATCCAGGCTTTAAAGCCTGAATCCACCACACGCGCCAGCGCCTTGCTCACCTGCACCCAGCTCTTTTCCATTTCAAGGTGGTCCTGCTTGAGCCGGTACACCAGCAAATCGAGGCGCCCATCTTGCAGTGCAAGAACTGCTGGAAACACGTGAAATTCCTCGTCCAGGTGATGCTGCGGCGCGGCCAGGTCAAAGTAGCGCATCACATCCGCCGCCGCAGTGGACGCTTGTGCATCGCACCCGATTTGGGTCAGATGGCTCCTGAGCCGGGTCAGCAAATCCAGCATGCGCTCGACTCGCTCGTGGCAAGCCAAGAGCATCTCAAACGGGGCCTCAAAGCCCACGGCGGGCGAGCGCATGCCTGGCAATTCGACCCCCACGGCGGCGGGGCGGTTCATGCGTTGTCTCCCCAGATGCGGGTGAATTGACTCACCTCAGGTCTGGCCTTGAAAGGTTTTCGTGAACTCACACTGCCCACACTCAGAAAACAGATCGCATGCTCCGAAGCGCTCAAGCCCAGACCGGCACCAAAAGAGGCCGACTTGAGCGCCTTGCCACTCGTCAAGCCCGTGCCGTAACCCATGGCATGGGCCAGCAGCATGAAGTTTTGCACGGCGCAACCCGCGCTCAGCACGCGCTCGTGCATGTCGATATCGGCACAGCCTTTTGCCTCGTCCACGATCAGCAGCATCAGCCACGGTGCCCGCTGGGCTTTATCACGCGCCTGCGCCACCTGATCGGCCGAGGCACTCGGGTCGCGCTCCAGCAAGGCCAAAGCAAAGAGCTCGCCCAAATCGGCCCTTTTGTGCTCGGGAATGATCAAAAACCGCCAAGGGTTGATGAGGTCGTGGTCCGGCGCGGCAGAGGCGGCCAGGAACAATTGTTCGAGTTCGGCTGCGTCTGGCCCCGGGGCCACCAGCCGCTTGGGCAAAACGGTCTGACGCAAAGCGATCCACTGGCTGGCCAGCCGTGTGGCGTTCGCTGTCTCTTCATCGCTCATGTGATTTTCCTCATTGCGTTCAATCCGAAATGAGCTGGCCATCGTGCTCCACATAGGGCGGGAACGGCCCTGTGCCGCTGTGCGAAGACTGCGAAGCTGGCACAAAATCGCCACGCTGCACATCGAACACATGCACCTCGCCCTCTTCGATCACATAGTGCCAGCCGTGCAGAGTCAAGCGTCCAGCTTGCACTTCGCGCCGCACCATGGGGTAGTCCATCAGGCGTTCAAGTTGCAAGACCACAGAACGTTGTTCGGTTCGAAACAAGGCCTCGGGGCTGGGCCGCACCGGCAGCAGGGCCTCATCAGCCAGCTTCAGCCAGCTTTGCAAGGCTTTGGCCTCTTCGGGCACCCCTTCGTAAGCGGTGCGAATGGCACCGCAGTGGCTATGCCCGCAAACGATGATGCGCTGCACATGCAGCTGCAGCACCGCAAACTCGATGCCCGCCATGGTGCCGTGCAGCCCGTGCGAGCCATCGTAAGGCGGCACCAGTGCACCCACATTGCGCACGATGAACAACTCGCCAGGCCCGGTGCCGGTCAAAAGGTAGGGCACCAGGCGCGAGTCCGAGCAACCGATGAACAAGGTTTTGGGGTGCTGCCCCTGCGCCACCAGATCCTGAAACCGCTGCTGATGCAGCGGAAAATAATCCGCATGAAAGCGCTGCAAACGCTGCAGCAGCTCGTCGGATGAATCCGGCAATACCTGGTCGTTCATTGCACCAGGGGCGAGGCATCCCCGTCCAGATCCAGACCCTCGATCTGCGCCAAACCCACCAGTCGACGCATGTACTGCCCCAAAGCAGTGGCGCGTGACTGCCACTGCAAACGGGAAGCGATTTGCGTCTGCAACTGACCGAAATCAGGCAGCTGTCCGGGGTTCACTTCGAGCACATCAACGATGTGAAATCCAAACCGCGTGTGCACCAGACGCGGACGCAGGCCCTTGCTCTGGCTGGACTCATGCAAGAAGAAAATTTCCTTGGCGAACTCAGGGGCACAGTCCTTGGGCGTGAGCCAGCCCAGGTCGCCGCCATGGGCGCCCGATGGGCAGTTGGACAACTCCGCCGCCATTTGTGAAAAGCGCTCGGGCAGCATGGCATTGCCCGTCAACTCCAGCAAAGCCGCCTCGGCGCGGTGCGCCAACGCAGGCACATTCACGCCCGGCGTGACGGCGAACAAAATGTGACGCACCCGGCTTGCCTGGCCCACGGTGAATTGCACCTGGTGCGCATCGTAATAGCGCCGCGCTTCTTCGGGCGTGGGCTGGGGAGAAATGATCTCTGCCTCCAACATGCCATCGATCAGCGCCTGCTCTTGTGCTGTCAGTTCAGGCGCCGTCAGCCCCCTGTGGGGGGGCAACATGCCCAGCCTGACCGCCTCTTGTCGCAGCAGTTCGGCGTATGCCCGCTCCCGAAGATCCTCTGCCGGGAGGCTCTCACCGTGGGCGAGCAAGGCGATGCCGTTGATGGCGGGTGTTGTCGCTGGCGACACATCAGATGGCGATTCGGCCTGCGTTGCACTCATTGATACGGGCATGGCAGCCGCTGTGCGCTCATAAGCCAAAGAAGGTGCCGCACTGCCGCAGCCACAGGCGTCGCCGCCACATGAACCGGATACGGCGGCTGTGGCAAGCTGGTTTTCAGTCATGGTGTCAAAAGTCATGGTGATGCCTTGTGTGCATTGGTTTCGAAATCATCAGAACCCCATCAGCCACGACCGAACGGGGGCCGGGGTGTCATGCCCAACCGGCGGCTGCGAACCACCTGGTAAGGGCGCAGCACGTAGGCCAGCGTGCCGAAACCACTCCAGACATGGACCAAGCGGGTAAAGGGGAAGATGAAAAAGATGCTCATGCCCAGGAACATGTGGGCCTTGAAGATCCAGCTGGCTTCGGCCAGTAACGCCACCGCGCCACCCCGAAAGGTGACGGTGCGCTGCGCCCATTCAGCCAGCTTGATCATCATGCTGCCATCCAGATGCTGGGCCGATAAAGGAATGGTGGCCAGTCCCAACGCAAACTGGGCCCACAGCAAGACCAGCAGCACGATGTCACTGGTTTTGCTGTTCACTCGGATGCGCACATCAAACAGGCGGCGATGCAACAGCAGCGTCACGCCGATGAAACCCAGAATGCCGAAGATTCCACCTGAAATCATGGCCAGCAATTGTTTGTCTCCGGCACTGATGAAATGTTCGTACATGAAGTGAGGCATGAGCATGCCTACACTGTGTCCGCCAAACAAAAAAAGCACGCCCACATGAAACAAGTTGCTGCCCCAACGCAACTGCCCCCCGCGCAGCAATTGCGAAGAGTCACTTTTCCAGGTGTACTGGTCGCGGTCAAAGCGGATCAAACTGCCGAGCAGAAAAACGCTCAGTGCAATGTAGGGATAAATCCCAAATATGAAGTTGTCAAAGTAACTCATGGCGTGACCCCACTCGACTGGGTTGAAGTTTTCCTGACAAAGTGCATCGGCTGCGCGTCCCCTGGCCGAGCTTGGCCCCGCGTGCTGCAACCATCGAAGGCTTCAGGCTCGCTCCAGCTCTCATCCAGCGACTCGTCGACCGCAATCGCAACCGCTTGAGCCCTGTGACCGGCAAGCTCCAAAACAGCCGCCAACACCACGGCATAAGGGCTCTCTCGTTTCAGCAAAGCGCTGAAAATGGCATTCAAAATGTGGGCCATTTCACCCAAGAAGGCCTTGGCTACCTCAGGTGTTTGGGTGGAGGCGAACTCCAAGACCACACATAAATGGTCTGGCAACTCTTCGGGTGCCAAATACAAGCCCGACTGCTCATAGGTCTTGGTCAAATCGATCATGGCGGGACCCCGGTCCCGCGAGTCACCGTGCACATGCTCAAACAAATGCAGGCAAGTTGCTCGACCCCGGTCAAAGGTTTCAACGTAACGTGCCTCGGCGTCCATAGGGTCCAAGCGCGACAAGTGAGTTGCCAAGGCTTGGAGTTCGGTTCGACGCGCTGGGCTGAGCGCAGCCTCCTCGTCAAGTACCGGCCATAACTCAGGCCATTGCTGACGCACCCCAGCTTCCGGGTAGGACAGCAACTGGGACAAAACGCGCAAAGAATAACGAATAGGCTTCATGGGAACCTCGCTTTAGACGACAGGTTGAATGGGAATCGTGCGGCGTTTGTCGCCACCAAACAGGCTGGGCTCGGACTGCCCATCAGAGCAACCACTGCCAAACGAGAAACCACAGCCACCACGCATGTCAAAGGTGTTCTCGGCATACTCTCTGTGCGAGCTTGGAATAACGAAGCGGTCTTCGTAATTGGCAATCGCCATGGTGTGGTACATCTCCTCCACTTGCGCAACAGTCAAACCGGTTTGCTCTAACACCGCATGGTTTTCGATCCCGTCCACATGCTTGCCACGCTGGTAAGTACGCATCGCCAACATGCGCTCCAAGGCGCGGGTCACGGGGGCAATGTCGCCGGCTGTCAGCAAGTTGGCCAGGTACTGCACCGGAATGCGCATTTGCGACACATCGGGCAACTCGCCATTCATGCCCATGTGGCCCGCATTGGCCGCCGCCGTAATGGGCGACAACGGGGGCACATACCAAACCATGGGCAAGGTGCGGTATTCCGGGTGCAGTGGCAAGGCCACTTTCCAGTCGATGGCCATTTTGTAGACGGGGCTGTTGCGCGCGCCTTCCAGCCAAGACTCGGGAATCCCGTCCTTGCGGGCTTGCTCAATCACCTTGGGATCATGAGGATTGAGGAAGATGTCCAGTTGGGCCTGGTACAGGTCTTTCTCGTTCTCTGTGCTGGCCGCCTCGGCGATACGGTCCGCGTCGTAGAGCACCACGCCAAGGTAACGGATGCGACCGACGCAGGTTTCGGAGCACACCGTGGGCTGCCCGGCTTCAATGCGGGGATAACAAAAGATGCACTTCTCGGCTTTGCCGCTTTGCCAGTTGTAGTAAATTTTCTTGTAGGGGCAGCCACTCACACACATGCGCCAACCCCGGCACTTGTCTTGATCGATCAGCACGATGCCGTCGTCCTCGCGCTTGTAAATCGAGCCCGAGGGGCAGGATGCCACACAGGTGGGGTTCAGGCAGTGTTCGCACAGGCGTGGCAAATACATCATGAAGGTGTTTTCAAACTGCCCGACCATGTCTTTTTGGACTTGGTCAAAATTCGCCAAATTGGCGTCTTTGCTGCGCTTGCTGAACTCACCGCCCAGAATTTCTTCCCAGTTTGGCCCCCATTCGATCTTTTGCATGCGTTGACCGGTGATCAAACTGCATGGTCTTGCCGTCGGTGTGGCTTTGGATTCTGGTGCCCCTTGCAGGTGCTCATAGTCGTAGGTGAACGGCTCGTAGTAATCGTCGATCTGCGGCATGTTGGGGTTTGCAAAAATCCGCATCAGCAGTTTCCACTTGCCCCCCTGTTTGGGCTCGATCGAACCGTTGGCCCTGCGGGTCCAACCGCCATTCCACTTGTCCTGGTTTTCCCATTCTTTGGGGTAGCCGATGCCGGGTTTGGTTTCAACGTTGTTAAACCAAGCGTATTCAACACCCGGGCGACTGGTCCAAACGTTTTTGCAGGTGACCGAGCAGGTGTGACAGCCGATGCATTTGTCCAAATTCAGGACCATGGCGATTTGTGCGCGAATTTTCATAGAGTTCTCCTTCAAGCCTGAACCGTGACTGGGGCTTCGTCATCCAGCCAATCGACTTTGTGCATCTTGCGAACCACTACAAATTCGTCACGGTTGGTGCCAATCGTCCCGTAGTAGTTGAAGCCGTAACTGAACTGGGCATAGCCGCCAATCATGTGGGTGGGCTTGGTCACAATGCGCGTGACCGAGTTGTGAATACCGCCGCGGATGCCCGTGATCTCTGAGCCCGGGGTGTTGATGGTTTTCTCTTGCGCGTGGTACATCATCACCATGCCCGGATTGACCCGCTGACTGACCACAGCACGAGCGGCAATGGCGCCGTTGCTGTTGAACAATTCGACCCAGTCGTTGTCGACAATGCCTGCACTGCGCGCATCGTCTTCGCTCAGCCAGATCACCGGTCCACCGCGATTCAGCGTCAACATGTGCAGGTTGTCGCTGTAAGTGCTGTGGATGCCCCACTTTTGGTGCGGCGTGATGAAATTAAGAGAAATTTCCTTGTTGCCGTTAGGTCGGCGATTGAGCATCTCGTCCACAGTCTTCAAGTCGACCGGTGGGCGATAGGTCGTCATGCCTTCACCAAAGGCCAGCATCCAGGGATGGTCCAGATAAAACTGTTGACGGCCTGTCAGCGTGCGCCACGGAATGTACTCGTGCACGTTGGTGTAGCCCGCGTTGTACGACACTTTTTCGCTCTCCAGACCCGACCAGGTGGGCGAACTGATGATCTTGCGCGGCTGAGCCTGAATATCGCGGAATCGAATTTTTTCATCTTCGCGGTGCAATGCCAGATGCGTGTGGTCACGCCCGGTGATCTTGCCCAGAGCCTCCCAAGCCTTCACGGCCACATGGCCGTTGGTCTCTGGGGCCAGTTGCAGCACCACCTCGCAGGCATCAATGTCGGTTTCGATTTTCGGCATGCCCTGTGTCACACCAGCCGCATGGACTTTGCCATTGAGTTCAGCCAATTGGCGCACTTCGTCCACGGTGTTCCAGCCAATGCCTTTGCCGCCGTTGCCCATCTTTTCCAACAACGGCCCCAATGCCGTGAAGCGCTTGTAGGTGTTGGGGTAATCGCGCTCGACCACAGCAATCTGGGGCGCGGTCACGCCCGGAATCAATTCGCACTCACCCTTGCGCCACTCTTTCACGTCAAGGGCTTGCGCCAATTCGGCGGGCGTATCGTGCATCAAGGGCGTCAGCATCAACTCTTTTTCAACCCCCAAGTGACCTACGCAGACTTCACTGAAAGCGTTGGCAAATCCTTTGTAAATTTCCCAATCACTCTTGCTCTGCCAAGCCGGGTCGACCGCGGTCGACAAAGGGTGAATGAAGGGATGCATGTCACTGGTGTTGAGATCGTTCTTTTCATACCAAGTGGCCGTGGGCAACACGATGTCCGAGTACAGACAGGTGGTGCTCATGCGAAAGTCCAAGGTCACCAACAAGTCCAGCTTGCCTTCGGGCGCCTGGTCATGCCACTGCACTTCTTTGGGTTTGGCCTCTTGGGCGCCCAGGTCCTTGCCCTGCACACCGTGCGAGGTGCCCAACAAATGCTTGAGGAAATACTCATGCCCTTTGCCTGATGAGCCCAAAATATTGGAACGCCAAACAAACATATTGCGCGGCCAGTTCAGCGGATGGTCCGGGTCTTCGCAGCTCATCTTCAGACTGCCATCCTTCAAGGCCTTGACCGCATAGTCTTTCGGATCCATGCCTTGGGCCTGCGCGTCTTTTACCACCTGCATCGGGTTGGTTTGCAGCTGCGGCGCACTCGGCAACCACCCCATGCGTTCGGCACGCACGTTGTAATCGATCATGCTGCCGCCAAACTTGGATTTATCGGCCAAGGGGGACAAGATTTCTTCCACGCCGAGTCGCTCATAACGCCACTGATCGGTGTGCGCGTAAAAGAAGCTGGTGCTGTTCATCTGGCGGGGTGGGCGCACCCAGTCCAGCGCAAAAGCCAGTGCGGTCCAACCGGTTTGTGGGCGCAGTTTTTCTTGACCCACATAGTGGGCCCAGCCACCGCCGCTTTGCCCAATGCAGCCGCACATCATCAACATGTTGATGATGCCGCGGTAGTTCATGTCGCTGTGGTACCAGTGGTTCATCGCCGCACCGATGATGATCATGGATTTGCCGCGTGTTTTGTCGGCGTTGTCCGCAAATTGACGCGCCACCGCAATCACCTGATCGCGCTTCACGCCTGTGATTTTTTCTTGCCATGCGGGGGTGTACGGTGCGTCATCGTCGTAGCTGGTGGCCGCCTCCTCGCCGGCAAGACCCCGTGCCACGCCGTAATTGGCAGCAGTCAGGTCAAACACCGTGGCGATCAGCGCATACCGCTCCTCACCGGCCTTGCCCAGCTTGATGCGGCGCACCGGCACCTTGCGCACCAGCACGTCGTCAACGGCGCTGGCCTGCTTGTTGGCACTGAAGTTCGGGGTATCGATCCCGCCAAAGTAGGGGAACGCCACCTCGCCCACTTCGAATTCGCTTCCCTCACCCTCCATCAAACTCAACTTGAGCTTGACCTCGCTGTCTCCTCGCGCCTCTTTGTTTTCTAAATTCCATTTGCCAGCGTCGCTGCGGCCCTCTGCGCCCCAACGGAAACCGATTGAGCCGTTGGGCAAGACCACGCGGTCCGTCTGGTCGAGTGCCACGGTTTTCCACTCGGGGTTGTTGTCTTGTCCCAACTTGCCATTGAAGTCGCTGGCGCGCAAATAACGCCCTGGCACATTGACCTTGCGGCCATCGGCCAGGGTGCGCTCTTCGAGTTGCACCAAATTGGGCATGTCCGTATAGCGGCGAACATAGTCGTCAAAGTAGGCGCTGCGCTTGTCAAAATAAAACTCTTTGAGAATCACATGGCCCATGGCCATGGCGATCGCCGCATCGGTGCCCTGCTTCGGGTGCATCCACAAATCGGCCAGTTTGCTGATCTCGGCATAGTCGGGCGTGATCGCCACGGTCTTGGCGCCTTTGTAGCGCACCTCGGTGAAAAAGTGGGCATCGGGCGTGCGCGTTTGCGGCACGTTGGAGCCCCAGGCAATGATGAAGGTGGAGTTGTACCAATCGGCCGATTCGGGCACATCGGTCTGTTCCCCCCAAACCTGCGGGCTGGCAGGTGGCAAATCGCAATACCAGTCGTAAAAGCTCATGCTGACGCCGCCGATCAACGACAAGTACCGGCTGCCTGCCGCGTAACTGATCATGGACATGGCCGGGATCGGTGAAAAACCGATGATGCGGTCAGCCCCGTATTTTTTGACGGTGTAAACGTTGGCACTGGCGATGATCTGGTTGACTTCCTCCCAAGTGCTGCGCACAAAGCCGCCCAGGCCGCGCTGCTTTTGCCATTCCAGTCGGGCATCGGCATTCTCGACAATGCTGGCCCAGGCATCGACCGGACTCTTGGCCACGGCCAATGCCGCGCGCCAATGCTTGAGCAAGCGGGCGCGAATCATGGGGTACTTGACCCGATTGGCGCTGTAGAGGTACCAGGAGTAGGAGGCGCCCCTTGCACAACCGCGCGGCTCGTGATTCGGTAAATCTGGGCGCGTGCGCGGGTAATCTGTTTGCTGGGTTTCCCAAGTCACGATACCGCCCTTGACGTAGATCTTCCACGAGCAAGAGCCAGTGCAATTGACGCCGTGGGTGCTGCGCACAATTTTGTCGTGCGCCCAGCGGTCGCGGTAGGCATCTTCCCAGGTTCGGTCTTCGCCAGTGGTCACGCCGTACCCACCCGAAAAAGTCTCTTTGGGGTTTGAAAAATAATTCAGTCGATCCAGAAAATGGCTCATTTTTTCTCCAATTCAGCGGGGCCATTCAGACCCCTTTGCAAACAGTTCTCAAGCCGCCTCAAGGGTTGCGGATTTCTGCACCTGCACGCAGGTAGAACCACCAGTTCAACACCAGACACAAGGCGTAAAAGATGGCAAAGCCGTACATGGCGATTTGTGGTGTACCGGCCTTGATCTGGGCACCAATCACCACGGGGGCAATGAAAGCGCCGTATGCGGCTATGGCCGATGTCCAACCCAACACGGGACCCGCTTGGGTGCGGTCAAAGAGCACGCCAATGGTGCGAAAGGTGGAGCCGTTACCAATCCCGCTGGCGGTAAACAACACAATGAACAGCGCCATGAAGGGCATGAAATACTGTTCAGGCGTGGCAGATCCATAAGCCAGCAACATCACATAACCCACGGCGACCGAGGCCAGCACCATCACCGCCGAGATGACTTGCGTGACGATGGAGCCACCAATCTTGTCCGACACCCAGCCACCAATGGGGCGCACCAAAGCGCCGATGAACGGACCGATCCAGGCATAAGTCAGAGCCGAGGGTGCGTGCGGGTTCTTCAGGGTGTGCTGCATGATGCCGGCCGCATCGGGCACATGGCTAATGCCGAAGATCACCGTGATGGACAGGGGCAGCGCCATCGAAAAGCCGATGAAGGAACCGAAGGTCACGATGTACAAGAGCGTCAGCGACCAGGTGTGCTTGTTCTTAAAGATGGCGAACTGCTTGGCAATGTTGTCCTTCATGGCACCAAATGCGGCCAGCCTCATCAACATCAGCGTGCTGAACACAATCAGCGGCATGGCAAGCCACATGTTCAAGATGCCCAAGCCCGTGGGTGCGGGCAGGTAAAGGTACAAACCCAGACCGGCCGGAACAAATGAAAGGGTGTAGAGCCAGATGATCTTGATGAAGGCCGAAATGGTGCCGCCACTGTCGGGCGTCACTGTATTCAGGTTGTTCATGCCGAAATAGGCCAGCACCGACAAGGGAATGAGCGACAGCAGCCAGGCAAAGCCGGCGTTCTGAATCCAGGTGGGTGTTCCCGCCAAAATCTTGCCCAAAATCCAGCCACTGTCTTTGACCAGCACCATGGAATCGCCACCCATGCCGCCGAAAAGGCTCATGGTCATCACCAGTGGGATCACGATCTGCATGGTGGTCACACCAAAGTTTCCCAGACCGGCATTCAGGCCAAGCGCCGTGCCCTGCAGGCGCTTGGGGAAGAAGGTGCTGATGTTGGACATGGAGCTGGCAAAGTTGCCACCACCCACGCCTGACCACAGCGCCATCAACTGAAAGGCCCAAAGCGGCCATTCCGGGTGCTGCAGCACAATGCCGGTCCCCATCGCAGGTGCCAGCAGCATGGCCGTCGTCAGGAAGATGGTGTTGCGGCCACCGGCCACGCGGATCAAAAAGGAGGCCGGGATGCGCATGGTGGCACCGGCCAGACCGGCAATGGCGGTCAGCGAGAACAACTCGGCCTGGGTGAATGGGAAGCCCAGGTTGAGCATCTGCACGGTGATGATGCCCCACATGCCCCAGATGGCGAAGCCGCAGAGCAAAGCCGGCACCGAGATCCACAGGTTGCGGTAAGCAATTTTTTTACCCGTGCTTTCCCAAAACTGTTCATCTTCGGGACGCCAGTCGTGGATGTCTGCAGAGTTGGTGGCTACAGGTGCCGAATAGAGTTTCATGGGTTTTCCTTTGCTTGGGGTTCAGGCACGCAAGCCGGGTTGTGTGATGTCGGCGGGGGCTTGGCCCATCACGTCAGTGCGGCGCACTTCGGTCCAGTACATCCAGATGAGCGAAACCCAGACCACGCCGTACATCAGCATGAAAGCGCTGCTGCGCACGCCCGTCAGATCGACCAGGGCCCCAAACAAAATGGGCAGGACAAATCCGCCCAAGCCCCCTGCCAAACCCACGATGCCGCTGATGGCACCAATGTTGTCTGGATAGTCATTGGCGATGTACTTGAAGACACTGGCTTTGCCAAAGGCAAACGCAATGCCCAAAATGAACATCAGTCCGGTGAAGGTGTAAACATTCAGGCCGATGACGAAGGTCTTCGGCCCGGTGACCGTGGCAATGGTGAACTCGGTTTGCGGATAAGACAGCAAAAACAAGCAGATCCAGCTGACCCACAACACCCACCAGGTGACGCCGTGCGCACCGTATTTGTCGCTGAGCACGCCACCCACCGCGCGCAACACGCCACCCGGCAAGGAAAAACAGGCGGCCAGCAAAGCGGCCACCCGAATGTCCAAGCCGTATTCGCCGATGTAGTACTGCACCATCCACAAGGCCAGCGCCACATAGCCACCAAACACGATGCTGTAGTACTGGCAGTACTTGAGCACGCGAGGGTCTTTGAGCGTTTTGATCTGTTCGGTGAACGACACCTGGCTGCGCACCAGGTGCGAGGGCTCGCTGTGGCTGAACAGCCAGAACAACACCACCGTGCCCGCCATGATGACCGCATACACCTGCGGCACGGCGGCCCAGCCAAAAGCCACAAGAATCACAGGTGCCAGAAACTTGTTGACAGCCGAGCCTGAGTTGCCTGCGCCGTAAACGCCCATGGCCATGCCTTGCTGCTTTTTTGGAAACCAGCGAGCCACATAAGGTGTGCCAACCGAAAACGAGCCCCCGGCCAGACCGACAAACAGGCCAATGGTCAAAAAATGCCAGTAATCGGTGGCATACGACATGAGCCAGATGGCAGGCACTGTGATCGCCATCAGCGCGGTCATGACAATGCGCCCACCGTAGCGGTCAGTCCAGATGCCCAGCGGAACCCTCACCAGCGATCCGGTCAACACCGGCATGGCCATCAGCAAACCAAACTGGGTGGCGTTGAGGTCCAGCATCTTTTTGATCGGCACACCGATCACGCCAAACATCATCCAAACCATGAAACAGACTGTGAAGGCCAGGGTGCTGACAATCAGCACGGACCAGGCTTTGCGCTGTTGGATCAACTCACTCGCCATATTGATTCTCCAAACTCATGCCATGAGTGTGGTTTTTTGGCGCAGCTTTGGATATCCACCTGAAGCTTAACTAGCCCCCAAGCAAAAGGAGGATGAAGTACTGGCCTTCAACCTCCCAAGGAACTATCAAATTTGATGCATATCAACTCAAGCCATTACCAGCAGCAAAAATGGCGATTTGAACGCGGGATGTCAGGTTCATTTTTTTGAAAATATGCTGAATGTGGATCTTCACCGTGGTTTCGGCAATGTCCAGATCGCGCGCTATTTGCTTGTTGCTCAGGCTCTTGGCCACCAGAAAGAAAATGCCTTTTTCGCGGGGCGATAGTTTTTCCAATTCCTGCAAGGGCTTGTTTGGGGCAAGCATGCCGGTCGAAACTGCGGGTGTACCTGGTGGCTGTCGCAAGCCCGTCACCAGTTTGTTCAGCATGGCCGGGCTGATCACCGAGTGCCCATCGTGCACCTGAACCAAGGCATCACACAGTTGCTCTGTCTCTGCAGTTTTCAGCAGATAGCCATCGGCACCATTTTGCAAAGCTTTGGACAAGTCTTCTTCGTCCTCACTCACCGTGAGCATCAAAATGCGCAGGTCTGGGCAGGCGTCTTTGAACGCGACAATGGCATCCACACCTTTGACACCAGGCAAATGGTTGTCCAGCAGCATCAGGTCGGGCTGAACTTTGCTCAGCACGCGAAAGGCTTCGCCCACATCACCGGCCTCGCCCACGATATGAAAGCGCTCATCCTGCGAGAGCAAGGCGATCAGGCCCCGACGGAACAAAGTGTGGTCATCGACCACGAGGAGTTGAATGGCTTTGGTCATGGCTCAGAGGACAGATCGGCTGTCAGGGTCAATTTGGTTTTGGGTGGCAAGCTGGTAGGCACACGCAGTGTCACCGTGGTGCCCTGCCCCACTGCGGAGTCAATGGCCACAGTGGCACCGATCTGGTCGGCACGCTCGCGCATGATTTTCAGGCCCACTTGCAATTCGCTGCGCTGGCTTCCTTCGTTAAAACCCGCGCCATCGTCACGCACAAGAAAACGCCAGGGCTCGCCCTTGTGGATTTCAATCTCTACACCCCGGGCACCTGCGTGCTTGCGCACATTCGACAGGGCCTCCTGCAAAACATGCAATACATGAATCTGCACATCCTGCGGCAATGACAGCCCCTCGCCCGTGACTTTGCGGCTGACCTGCAAACCCGTCTGGTGCTGGAATTTTTGCAGCGTTTCCTGCACAGCCTGGTCGATGTCATCGGCCTGCGTGCGGGTCCGAAAATGCAGCAACAATTCGCGCACATCGGCAATGCTTTCCTTCAAGCCGCTGTCGAGTTCACCCAGGGCCGTGGCAGTTTTTCCACCGTCATTTTTTGAAATAGCTGTGCGCAGCAGCTGCACCTGGATCTTCAGAAAGGCCAACGACTGCGCAATGGAGTCGTGCAACTCACGCGCCAGCAAGGAGCGTTCACCTGCAATCGCCGCTTCTCGATCCAGCGCCACGGCGCGCAGACCCTCTACTGCGATGGCCAAGTGGCTGGCAAGAGTGTCCATCAACTCCAGCTCTTCGGCCGCCAAACTGACTTGGCTTTTGTAGAACAGGTTGATTTCACCCAGTAGCTTGTTGTGCATGCGAACGGGCACCGAGACCATGCCCACATAACCCATGCGGGCGCAGTGCTGCAAAGGTGCCACGTCGCTGTTCAAAATCGGGATCACCCGTGAACGGGCATTAGGCCCTGGTTGGCCACAAGCGCAAACCCCGGCTTTGAGGCACTTTTCTTCTTCCTGCATGACCTGTGGGAACTCATCCGAGGCCAGCAACAACAGCTTGCTGGCATCTTCACCCGACCAGCGCAAGGCAATCGCATCGGCCTTGACCAGGCGCCGCACCCGCTGGGCAAAACCCTGCGTCAATTCGTGCAATTCATTGGCCTGTGACAAAAAGGCACTGACCCCGTACAGGGCTTCGAGTCGCTCTTTTTGCGCCGCAATTCGCTGGGTTTTGGCCGCCACCTGGGCTTCCAGATTGCCGTAGAGAGATTGCAAGGTGGCCGCCATGCGGTTAAAACCTGAAGCCACCTGACCAAACTCGTCGTTCGAAACCACATCGACTCGCGCAGAAAACTGGGCCGCCTCGATTTTTCGCAAGCCATCGCGCAGATTGCTCAGCGGGTTGATCACATACATATAACCCGTGTAGAGCATGACCACCGCCCCGCCAATGGCCAGCGCCATCATCACGAACTGGAACAGGTTGAGGATCGCCGTCAAACTGGCCATCTGGGCTTCGATCGACAGCACGAATCGGTCAATCGCCACCAGGAAAGTGTTGGCGTGCTTTACCAGACTGGCATGGTCCAGTGAAGGACTGGCCAGAAATCGGGTTTTCTGGTTGTGCCACAAACGGTCCACCTCGTTGTAGCGCTGCCTGACCTCCGGGTCCCAGGGCACAAACAAGGGGCGGGAGGCATCGCCGTTTTTGAGCACCTGCATGCTCAGGTCGAATTCCCGGGTCAAGGTCTCGATTTGCGGCGTAGGCAGCTGTGCCTGCACCTCACTGGTCAGGCGCCAGGTTTGCATGCGCATGCGTCCGGCTTCGTTCAGCGCGGCCGCGCCACCACTGAGTTTCCAGGTCACCCACAAGGTCAGACCAATCGAGATCAGGGCGAGCACCAACAAGCCTGCACCGATGCGCACCAGTTTGGCCGAGAGGGAGGCGGTGTTCCTCATGCAGGAGGGGTAATGCCAGATTTGGTGGCACCGGGCCTGAATGTCAAGGGTTGCAGCACAGCCAGTTCGGCTTGTGTGGTGCTCATCAAATCGGCCAAGGTGATCCCATCGAGTTTTGTGAAAAAAGCCGCCAGCGCTTCGGCCAAAACTGTCTTCAAGTGGCATGCGGGCAACAAGGCACAGCTGCTTTGCCCTTCGCCGAAGCACTCGACCATCTGAAAATCGGTCTCGGTCTTGCGCACCACCTCGCCCAACACAATCTGAGCAGCAGGCCGCCCCAGCCGAATGCCGCCACCGCGCCCCCGCGTGGTCTGCAAATAGCCGTCGGCGGCCAGCGTCATGACAATTTTGGTCAGGTGGCTTTTGGAAATGCCGTGCTGGTCTGCAATCGCCTTGATGGTCGCCACGCTTTGTTGTGACTCGCATTGCGCGCAGTACATCAGCACCCGCAAACTGTAGTCGGTCCAATGGGTCAGTCGCATCGTTCTGAAGTCCTAGTTCTTGAGGAGGATGCCTCAAATATTCATTGCAAATGCATTTTATGACCAACTCGGCACAGTCAGGGGCGTGCGCCCCCTTTTGGACTTAGGGCTTATCCGCAAGCACCCACAAACCCGCACTGCGTGCAGTACTCGCATCCGTCCTTTTTGATGACCGCATGGGCACCACAGTCCGGGCATTTCTTGCCGGCCATCACACTGCTGCCTGCCACCTGGGCGATAGGCGAGGGCTCTGGCACCTCAGGCAGCGGCAGCGCCATCTGGTCGGCCGTGCCTTGGCGCTGGGCGCGCAACTCTAATATGTTCTGGATCGCCCAGGCAATCGCCGCCACTTCAGAGTCATGCCACAGCGGCACGCGCGTGCCGTCTTCGCGCACCTTGTGCCCGCAGCGCACCGGACCCCGGTCCCAGGCGACCTTGCGCATGTCCGACAGCGCCCGCTCCAGAAAGCCGCCTCGCGCAGCCAGTGACAACAAGCGCATGCTGGCCGTGATCCACTGCTGGGACTCACCACTTTGGCCCACGGGCATGAAGAACTCGATGGCGCGGTCCACAGTGCTCCGCCCCTCACCAGGCGAGACCGGCAGAAAAGACACGATCAGGTACAGCGACTTGGCACCTTCGCTGGTCCAGTACTCGATTTTTTCAGCCACCGCATCCAGGGCCCCATGGGGCCGGCTTTCAATCACGGTGCGCATCGGGTCAACCGCCACTGGGGCCGTTGGTACGTCAGGGGACGGTGCTTTTTCGGGCGCCAGTGTCAGCACCGAACCCAAAATCGCATTGGGCCGATAAGTGGCCAGCCCCTTCAGCCCCGAGCGCCAAGCCTGCAGATACAGCCCCTTGAAATCCTCGTACGGGTAATCGGCAGGAACGTTTACCGTTTTGGAAATGGCGGTGTCGACAAAGGGCTGCACCGCCGCCATCATGGCGATGTGCTCGTTGGCACTCATCTCCAGCGCGCCCACAAACGAGTCGGGCAAATGCAACATGTCGCCACCCAGTGCGCGGTATACACGCCATGCATGGTCTTGCACTTCGTACTCGGTGCGCGTGCCATCGGCTTCACGCTTTTTGCGGGTGTAAGTCCACGAAAATGCAGGCTCAATGCCGTTGGAAGCGTTGTCGGCAAAGGCCAAGCTCACCGTGCCCGTGGGAGCGATTGACAGCAAATGGCTGTTGCGGATGCCGTAGGCCCGGATGTCGGCCTGGATCGCCTCGGGCAGACGACTGGCAAAGGTACCATCGGCCAGGTAAGCATCGGTATCCAAAAGAGGAAAAGCCCCCTTCTCGCGTGCCAGATCAACCGATGCGGTGTAAGCGGCGTCGCGCATGCAGCGGGCAATTTGCTGCGCCAAATCGCGCCCCCCGGGGGCGTCGTAGCGCAGGCCCAGCATCACCAGTGCGTCACCCAAACCCGTGAAGCCCACACCAATGCGGCGCTTGGCCTTTGCTTCCTGCTCTTGCTCGGGCAAGGGCCAGTGCGTCAGATCCAGCACGTTGTCCAAAGCACGCACCTGCAAGGCCACACTTTGGGCAAAGGCCTCCAAGTCAAACACCGCCTCTCCGCCATGGCCGAAAGGATGGCGCACAAATCGCGGCAGGATAACCGGGCCGAGGTCACAGCAGCCGTAAGGCGGGAGAGGCTGTTCGCCGCAAGGATTGGTCGCGCTGATCGATTCGATGGCGCGCAGGTTGTTGTCGCGGTTGATCTGATCGAGGAACAAAATGCCGGGTTCGGCAAAGTCGTAGGACGAGCGCATGATGGTGTTCCATAGGTCCTGCGCCCGCATCTTCTGGTACAACCATTTACCGTCTTCGCGCTGCCGGGCTCCCTGTTCGATCTGATCGTCTCCAGGGCGGGCAGCGTGCACCAGATCCCAACTGCGATCGGCCTGCACCGCGTCGATGAAGGCGTCGCTCACACCCACCGAAACATTGAAATTATTCCACCGACCCGGCGTGCGCTTGGCGGTGATGAACTCCATCACGTCCGGGTGGTCGATGCTCAGCACACCCATTTGCGCGCCGCGCCGCGCACCCGCACTTTCCACAGTGGCACACGACTGGTCAAACACATTGATGTAACTGCAGGGCCCCGACGCGTAGGATGCCGTGCCTTTGACGCGTGCACCTTTGGGCCGGATGCGGGAAAAGTCATAACCCACACCTCCCCCCCGGCGCATGGTCTCCGCAGCTTCGCGCAACGCCTCATAAATCCCGGGGTAACCGCCATCATCAAGCCCCTGAATGCAGTCGCCCACGGGCTGAACAAAGCAGTTGATCAGGGTCGCCTGGATGCCCGTGCCCGCAGCACTCATGATGCGGCCCGCGCCAATGGCGCCCGCCTCCAGGTTGCGCCGAAACTTCTGCTCGTATTCGGCTCTCAGCTCGGGCTTCTCGACACTGGCCAGGGCTCTGGCCACGCGATCAAACACCTCACTGGCATGGGTCTCGTCAGCCTTGAGGTATTTTTCCTTCAGCACATCAGTGCTGATTCTCTGGGCCGGCATGGGCGGCAAAGCGCCAGTCAATTGGGGGTCTTCTGCGGGGCGGTTCATTCGGATTTTCCTTTGAGAGATTCAGGGGTTCAAAGTGCTTGCAAAGTCTTCATGCAGCCATCTGGCCTTGAGGCTATCGGCACCCTTCAGTCATTGATTTGCCTTGCGTCAAGAAGTTCTGCATCGGTCAAATTCAGGTGCGTCGGCTGACTGACAAGCTTGTCATGTCAGGCCTTCAGATGTGGTGGTGCCCGCATTTGCTCAGGGGTTGTGAAGTACGCAGCAGTCTGCCCCATGCGGGCGCGTGCTTTGTTCAGCTCGTGCCGTGCCAGGGTTCGCAAATGAACCTCATCCGGTCCGTCCATCAGGTGCATGGCGCGTCCCCAGGTCCAGAAATAGGCCAGCGGCGTGTCGGGCGACAAACCCATGGCGCCAAAAATCTGCATGGCTCGGTCCACCACCCGGGTTTGCAACCGCGCCGCCACCACCTTGATGCCCGACACCTGAGCCCGAAGATCTGCTGCAGGCGCATGGCCTGCATCGAGCATCCATGCGGTCTTGAGCACCAGCAGCCTGGCCTGATCGATCTCCAGCCGTGACTCGGCCAACCAGTCCTGCACGTTCGACTGATCCGAAAGGTGCTTGCCAAATAAGGTGCGTTCGAGCGCACGCTCAGAGGCCATCTCCAGCGCCAACTCGCACTGGCCGATGGTGCGCATGCTGTGGTGAACCCGCCCGGGCCCCAGACGTGCTTGCGCCATGCTGAAGCCCTCGCCCCAAGCACCCAGCAATTGGTCTTTGGGAATTCGCACCTGGCGAAACAAGATTTCGCAATGCCCTTCCGGTGACAGGTGATGTATCACCGGAATGTTGCGCACCACCTCGACCCCCGGGGTGTTAAGGCGCACCAGCACCATGCTGTGTCGCTGGTGTGGTTCCTGGTCAGAGGTTTCTTCACCCTCAGGCCCCGCCGGGTCAACATTGCGGCACATGACGATCAGCAATTTGCAGTGCGGGTGCGCAGCGCCCGTGATGAACCACTTGCGCCCGTTCAACACCCAGTCATCCCCATCCGCACGCAGCGTGGTTTGCAGATTGGTCGGGTCGGACGAGGCCACATCGGGCTCGGACATGGCAAAGGCCGATCGGATTTCGCCACGCATCAGGGGCGCCAGCCATTGCTCTCGCTGCGCCGCATTCGCAAAACGGTGCAACAGCGCCATGTTGCCGCTGTCGGGTGCGCTGCAATTGAAAACCTCGGCCGCCCAGGGCAAGCGGCCCATGGTTTCGGCCAGGGGTGCGTAGTCCAGATGGCTCAGGCCCGTTCCCGGTTCGTCCGCTGTCAAGCCCGGCAAGAACAGGTTCCACAGGCCCTCTTGCTGAGCCAGCGATTTCAGGTCGTTCATGAACGGGGGTGGAAATTTGCCGTCCTTCACCGACTGGTGCCACGCCGCGTTGTAGGGCAGCAGATACCTGTCCGTGAAGGAAAGCAGGCGGTCATGCCACAGACGTGCTTGAGGGGATGGCGAAAAATCCATGTCACTTCTCCAGAGTCGCAACCAACACAGCGTGCTCGCATTCGAGCCAGAGCGCCACTTTTCCAGGTGGTGGCAAAGACCTGAAAGGAATGAGGTTAAATATTCACATTGAATGAATCTTATCCCATAATAGGTTCATCAACAATGAATATTTAAAGGAAGTCACATGTTTCAAGCAACAGCACAACCCCATGCTCACGAAGATTTAGAGGAGCAACAAAGCATTGGCGCCATCGCCGTGCAAATTCCCGGAGCCACCGCAATCTTTCGCAAACTGAAGCTCGACTTTTGCTGCGGTGGACAACAAGCCTTGGCAAAAGCCTGCGCCGACAAAGGCCTGGACACCGAGCAAGTGCTGCAAGCCCTGAATGCACTGAAACATACCGATAACCTGCCTCCAGCACCCACAGCCAGTGAGTTGGTGGACCACATCTTGCAGCGTTACCACGAGGTGCACCGCCAGCAATTGCCTGAATTAATCCGCATGGCGCGTCGCGTGGAAGCCGTGCACCGTGAGCACCCGAACGTGCCACAAGGCCTGGCCGACCATCTGGAAGCCATGGAACAGGAACTGCTGAATCACATGGGCAAGGAAGAGCAAATCCTGTTCCCCTTGCTCAAATCGGGCGGCCACCCCATGGTCAATTACCCCATCGGCATGATGCGCCAAGAACACATTAGCCACGGTGCGCAGCTGGAGCGTCTGGCCGAATTGACCGCACAACATGTGCCACCGGCGAGTGCATGCAACACCTGGCAGGCCCTGTATGCAGGAACAGCCCGCCTGACCGAAGACCTGATCGAGCACATCCATCTGGAAAACAACCTGTTGTTCCCGGCGTTCGAGGCGCCTGCTGCTTCGGCACTTTGAGCAGTCAGTCCACCCCCCAAGGATTCGCAATGAACAACGAAGCAAATTTCTGGCTGAAACAAACACAAATCGCAGGCCTCAGTCCACTGCAAATCAAAGACAAAGTGCTGCTGCCGATTGTTCAAGGGGGTATGGGCGTCGGCGTTTCCGCTTCAAAACTGGCATCTGCCGTCGCACGGTGTGGTGGCATGGGCACCATTTCTTCGGTGGATTTGCGAAGACATCACCCCGACCTGATGCAGGCCACACAACATCTGGACAAGGAGCCCGATGCACGACAGCAAATTGACGCGGCCAACCTGCAGGCGCTGGACCGGGAAATCCAAAGTGCAAGAAAAATGAGCCTTGGGCAAGGCTGGATCGCGGTCAACGTGATGAAAGCACTGAGCGCCTACGAAGCGTGCGTTCAGCAAGCCCTGCACAGCGGGGCCGATGCGTTGGTCGTGGGTGCAGGTCTGCCGCTGGACCTGCCTGACCTGGCACGCGACCATCCCCATATGGCGCTGATCCCCATTCTGTCGGACGCGCGCGGTGTGCAACTTCTTGTGCGCAAGTGGGAAAAGAAGGGCCGCCTGCCAGATGCCATCGTCATCGAAAACCCCAAGTTGGCCGGCGGCCATCTGGGCGCCGCCAAAATGGCCGATCTGAGCGATACACGTTTTGACTTCGAGGTGGTTCTGCCACAAGCGCGTTTGTATCTAGAGTCCCTGGGGCTGGCAAAAGACATTCCACTCATCGCGGCAGGGGGGATCAGCTGTCACGCAGACATTCAGCGCATGCAAAGCCTGGGGGCAGATGCTGTGCAGCTGGGAACGGCCTTTGCCGTGACCGAGGAATGCGATGCCTCGCTGGAGTTCAAAAAAATTCTGGCGCAAGCCAAGCCTCAAGACATCGTGGAATTTTTGAGCGTGGCCGGGTTGCCTGCCCGTGCGGTGCGCACGCCCTGGCTTGAAAAATACCTGCGGATCTTGCCTGTTCTGCAAGAGCGCGCCCACCCTAAAGCCAAGTGCAACATGTCGTTTGACTGCCTGCAACACTGCGGGTTGCGGGATGGCATCTCGAGCATCGGGCAGTTTTGCATCGACCAGCAACTGGGCCACGCTCTGGCAGGCGACATGCAGCGCGGACTGTTCTTTCGAGGGGCGGGAAGCCTGCCGTTTGGCGAGCAGATTCGTGGCGTGACAGAACTGGTAAGACACCTGCTCACGCCCTTGGCCCCACTGGCATCAACAGCCTGAATACACTGGGAAAAACATGACCTTTGTCGTGACCGAAGCCTGCATCCGGTGTAAGTACACCGACTGCGTGGCGGTGTGCCCGGTCGATGCATTTCGCGAAGACGGCATCTTGTTGGTGATTGATCCGGACGACTGCATCGACTGCGCAGTGTGCGTTCCCGAGTGCCCTGTGGAGGCGATATACGCCGAAGAAGATCTTCCGCAAGACCAGCGAGTTTTCACCGAATTCAACGCGAAACAAGCCAAAATACTTCCGACCATCTCGCGCATGAAACCAGCACTGCCGGACGCCGATGCGTGGGCAACGGTGCGCCAAAAGCGGTCTGAGGTCGGGTTGTGATCTGTTGATATTTCAAGACATGGCAAGGGGACTCTCTCACTTCATGGCCCTCGCCTGCTTGTGCGCAGCGCGTTCCACACAGCCATGTAGCCAGCCTGACACCACCGGGTATTGCGCCAGCAAGCCCGCTGCCGGGCGAATCCAGCTGGCGACATTGGCCACACACACATCGGCCACGGTGAAGCGATTGGCCGCCAGGAAAGCCTCACCTTTCGCGTGCTGCGCTTGAAGGTGCGCCTCCAGCACGGCCAGTGGCACTTTCAAGCGGCTTTCAGCGCGATCGGCCAATTCGGGTTTTCGCTGCTCGGCAGGCATGGCCATGCGGTGCATGAGCACGGTGAGCGCATCACTCTCGAGTTCAGTCACTGTCCAAAAGCTCCATCGCAGGGCTTCGGCTTCTTCGCGGGGATTGGCGGGCGTGATGGACTGGCCATCGGGACGGCCGTGCACACGGGCGATGTACAAGGCGCAGGCCATGCTTTCCCACACCGTGACGGTGCCTTCAGGGCGCTCGTCCACCACCGCCGGGATGTGGCCATTGGGGTTGATGGCCAGAAACTCGGGCGTGCGCGTGGCGCCACCGGCGTAAGGCATGGCAATGTGCTCAAAGGGCACGCCCAGTTCCAGCGCCGTCCACAGCGGGCGAGCGGCTCGGGATGTGCCGATGCCGTAAATTTTCAATGTCATGTCGGTCTCCTGGTCAGTTTGTAGTCGGGCCAAAAAGCACACAGCGCATGCAAATCCTTCACTTCCAGGTGCGGGCGGGTGTCCCCATGGGTCCAGTCGTGGCCTTCACGGTTGAGCCAGGCGACCTGCATGCCTGCAGCCAAGGCCCCCACGCAGTCGGCGTGTGCGTCGTCTCCGATGTGCAACACCTCATGCAGCTGCACGCCCGCCGCCTGGGCCCCTGCTGCAAAAATCCGCAGGTCAGGCTTGGCCACACCCAATGACTGCGCACTCACTGATGCATGAAAGTGCTGGCCAATGCCGACACGGTGAACATCGGCATTGCCGTTCGAAAGGGCGACCACCGGCAAGCGCTGGCTCCAAAAAGCCAGCGCGGGCAAGGCGTCTTCAAACAAATCCACCCGCTGGCGCTCGGCAAAAAATACCTCAAAAGCAGGCTCCGCCAAGTGCAGCGACTCCCCGGCTTGCTGCAACAAGGCGCGAATTGAGGCCAGCCGCAAGAACGACAGGTCGTGCGCCCTGTCGGCATGGCGGGCGTTGATCTCGGCGCGAACCGCCGTTTTAACCTCGGGTTGGGCTGACAAGAGGGCTGTTGAAGGTGCGTTTTCGCTGAGCCAGGCCTGCAAAGCGGCTTCGGCACGGCCAATCGTGGGCCAGACGGGCCACAAAGTGTCGTCCAGATCGAGGGTAATGGCTTTGATTCGGGATATATCAATCATGGTGGTGGGAGAATACCGCATGGCATTTCAACAAGAACCCTCTTTCCAGCATGGTCAGTCCGCCCGCACCGCGATCCTGTATTGCAACTTGGGCACGCCCAGCGCGCCCACGGCACCGGCCCTGCGCAAATACCTGGCCGAATTTTTGGGTGACAGCCGTGTGGTCGAAATCCCCAAACCCATCTGGTGGCTGATCCTGCACGGCATCATCTTGCGCGTACGACCCGCCAAGTCGGCGGCCAAATACGCCAGCATCTGGACCGAGCAAGGCTCCCCCCTCAAAGCCAATACCGAGCAACAAGCGCTGTCTCTGGGCGCGGCCATGCAAAAGAGCGGCCACAGCGTGTCGGTGCGGTTTGCCATGCGCTATGGCCAGCCTTCCGTTCCCGTACAGCTTGACGCCCTCAAGGCCGAAGGCGTGCAGCGTGTGTTGATCGTGACCGCCTACCCGCAATACAGCGGCACCACCACGGCCAGTGTGTTCGATGCGGTGTACCGATGGGGCCTGAAAACGCGCCTCATCCCCGAGATGCGCTTTGTCAACCGTTACCACGACGACCCACGCTACATCGCTGCCTTGGCGCAGACCGTGCGCGATCATTGGGCTGCAAATGGCCAAGCCGAGCAGTTGGTGATGAGTTTTCATGGCGTGCCCGAGCGGACCCTTCAACTGGGCGACCCTTACCACTGCGAATGCCTGAAAACCGGCCGTCTGCTGGCCGAGGCGCTCAGCCTGAGCAAAGAACAATACAAACTCACTTTCCAGTCGCGCTTTGGCAAAGCCAAATGGCTGGAGCCCTACACCGAACCCACGCTGATCGCCATGGCCGAACAAGGGGTGAAAAAGGTGGATGTGATCTGCCCGGGTTTCACCAGTGATTGCCTGGAGACGCTGGAAGAGATTCAGCAAGAAGCACAGGAAGCCTTCTTGCACGCGGGCGGCGAAAAGTTCAGTTACGTCCCCTGCCTGAACAACAACCCCCACTGGATCGACGCCCTGGCAGCCATCAGCCTGGACCACATGCAGGGCTGGGATTTGTCAGCACCCGATGAAAAGGCATTGGCGGCCAGCCGGGCTCGGGCCTTGGCGCATGGTGCGAAGGCCTGAGACAGGGCCAACAAAGACCCCTTTAATGGGGCACTTTAAAAGGCGACTTTTTCGGCCTCGATGTACGCCAGGCTGACGTACTTGCCAATGTTCCCATCGAAACCCTGCATGGTCTTGGCACGCGCGGCGACACGCGGGTCTTTCAGCACGGCGGCTTTCGCCTCGGCTTCCGACTTGCCGTCTTCCACCATCTTCAGGCAAGGCTCCCAGATACCCGCCATGAAGTCGCCATAGGTCTTGAGCAGGTCTTTGCGGGCTTGGCCATGGCCTGGCGCCCACAACTGCTCACCCGTGGCCGCCATCAGGGCTTTGTAGTATTTGAAGGTGCCTGGATAAGAGCCCTCGTCCATGTTGGCGATGCGGTTGGTCATGGCGATGTCGCCCACGGCCGTGAGTTTGTCTTGCACCACCTCGACACACAAATCAGAGGGGGTGTGCGCCGTGCCGTAGTGGTGCATGCGCAAAGTCACATCACCAAACTGCAAGACCTGGCCATGCTGCACGGCGGTGTTGGGCAAAACCACCTGGGTGCCCAACGTGGACTGGTTGGTCCACCGCTCCATCAGGCTGCGCCACAGGTTGCCTTCTGTGCCCTTGAGTTTTTCGATCGTGCTGGGCAATGCATAAATGGGAAGCTTGTCGCCATAGGTCTTGACGAAAGCGTGGTTGCCCAGCCAATGGTCTCCGTGGTAGTGGCTATTGAACACGGCCACGACCGGCTTGTCGGTCACCTTGCGGATCATGCGGATGGCCATCTGGCCAATTTGCAGCGAAGCCCCCGAGTCGAGCACCACCACACCCGCTGATGTGACCACAAAAATCACGTTGGACATCATGCCCCGGTTTTCAGGGGTGGGAAAGCCATCGGGTGAATAGACCATCCAGACATGCGGCGAGAGTTGTTGGGCAGGGATGTCGGCCACGGGTGGGCCTTCGATGAACTCCTGCGCTTGCTGCGCCAGCAAGCGGGCTTCAGGCCACAAAACGGCACCGCACAGTGCGGCGCTGCCTAAAAGCCATTGTCTTCTTTTCATGATGCTGAACTCCTGCGATGGGACAACGCTTTCAGGGGGCTGTGTGTGACTGTGAGGGACTGTGAAGCGAGAGGCGGCACGACGAAGTGCCGCAAATTTCGTTCAGGCCACATAACCCTTGTTGGGCAATGCACCCATGATTTTTGGGGCGTTGAGTTTGCGGGGTTTGACGCGTCCGCCCTGGGCCTTGAGCCAGGTCTCCACCACATCCCAGACCTGCTTGTTGCCCTGGTTACGGGCTTCTTCAGCCACGGGGGCCCAGCCCGCCACTTTGTACTTTTTGCCCGATTCGATCAGCTGCCCCTTCAAGCGCAAGTCACCAATGCGGCTGCCTGCGGCACCGACCGGATTGCAGCTGTAAGACAAGCCGCCCACACGCACCATGTCACCGCCTTGCTGGTAATAAGGGTCGGGGTTGAACAGGTTATCGGCCACATCCTCCAGCACGGTCTTGATGGTCTCGCCCGTCATCTCGGTCACCGTGGCATACGAGTAAGTGGTGGCCGTCATGTCCAGCAGCCACTCACGCGTGATGGCCTGGCCCGGCAGCAGCGTGGTCCCCCAACGGAAGCCGGGTGAGAAGGCGATTTCGGCGCCCTGCACTTCCAACAAGGCATCGATCAGCAACTGGTCACCCGTGCCATTGAAGTTGCCACGGCGGTAAAGCAGGCCATCGGTCACCGCCAATTTCTCGGCCAACTTGGATTCGTAAGGTGCGCGTACCCTGGTGATCAGCGCATCCATCTCCTTGTCAGCCGGCAGCATGTTGGAAAACACGGGCAACAACTTGTAGCGGAAGTCAGTGACTTTTTTATCCTTGACTTCGAAATCGAGCACGCCCAGAAACTTGCCATTGGAGCCCGCATTGGTCACCAGGGTCTTGCCCCCCTTGTTGGAGATGATGGAGGCCACAGGCATGCCATCGTGCGTATGGCCACCCATGATGGCGTCGATGCCACTCACACGGCTGGCCATCTTCAGGTCCACATCCATGCCGTTGTGGCTGATGACCACCACCACCTGCGCACCCTTGCCACGGGCTTCGTTGACCATCTTCTGCATGTTCTCGTCCTGGATGCCGAACTCCCAGTCAGCCACCATGTAGCGCGGATTGGCAATCGGCGTGTAAGGAAAAGCCTGGCCGATGATGGCGCAAGGCACACCATTGATTTCGCGGATCACATAGGGCTTGAACACCGGATCACCAAAGTCACTGGTCTTGATGTTCTGGGCCAAAAAGTCGACTTTGCCCGCAAAGTCTTTTTCAACAATTTCTTTCACGCGTTCCATGCCCAGCGTGAATTCCCAATGGCCTGTCATCACGTCAACGCCCAGCAGTTTGCAGGCATCCACCATGTCCTGGCCGTTGGTCCACAGGCTGGTGCCAGAGCCTTGCCAGGTGTCACCCCCATCGAGCAGCAAGGCACCGGGCCGGCTGGCTTTCATGCGCTTGACCAGGGTGGCCAAGTGCGCGAAACCACCCACCTTGCCGTATCGTTTGGCCGCCTTTTCGAAATCCAGAAAAGTCAAAGCGTGTGCTTCTGCCGTGCCGGGTCGTATCTTGGCCACCTGAAGCAAATACTCCCCAACCAAATGCGGCAAATTGCCCTGCATGTTGCCAATGCCCATGTTGATGCTGGGCTCGCGAAAATAAATGGGTTTGAGCTGCGCATGGCAATCGGTCATGTGCAGAAAAGACACGTTGCCGAACTTCGGGATGTCATAAAGCCCGTTGGCAGCCGTGGCTGCAGGGGCTTGTGCATAAGCGCCCATGCTCAGGCCCGCCATCGTGCCGGCACCCATGACCTGGATAAATTCGCGTTTGGAAAGATTCATATTGGCAACCACTGATATATAACGGTCTAAAAAACCCGGACAAGCCGGGTTTTTCAGGATTTACTGGTTAACGGGGGATTTGGGATCGAGCAACAAACCCACGATGTGACGAACTTGGGTTTCATTGAGGATGCCCATGTGTCCTGCGCGTGGCATGTTGGAGCAAGCGTTGTAAGCCTTGGCATTCCAGATCTTGCCCCAGGTGTATTCCACCATGGCCTTGCTGGCTGGATCGTCCGGGTTGCTCACACCACGGATCTTGCCGTAGTTGTAAAGGCTGGGGCCGATGGTGCCGTAAGAAATTTCTTTCTTGTCCATCTGGTGGCAGTTGTAGCAATTGCCGCCATTGACCGCAGTCGCCGAATCGGTCCAGGTCAAGCCACGGCCGCTTTGGGCAATGGCCTCGCCTTGCTTCCAGTCGCCAATGAACTTGCCGTCCGAAGGCCACTTGATGGCTTTGAGGTTGGATTCCTCAATGGCTTTCGCGGTTTTTTCGTCCAACGGCTTGCCAGCCACATCGGCTTCGCTGCAGACGCGGTTGGTTTCGTCGGTGGCCGTGATGCGCGCCACTTTGACATGACTTTCATCCCGGAAAGAGGCCTTGACGATTTTCTCCGTCAGTGCGTTGATCTCGGCCACGGAAGGACCGGAAGCGCAGCCTGCAGCCACCAAAGCGGCAGCCAAGCTGGCCAATACAAGTTGGGTCTTTTTGTTCATGAATTTCTCCTGGTCGGATCAGCGCTTGATGGCCGGTGCAATCGATGCGGCACCCTTGGCATTCACACCCAAATAGGTGGACAAGGCCACAGTGGCGTCACTGGCAAAACCAGGATACGGGAAACGCTGCTGGCGGTAACAATCGTTCAGGCGCAGTTGCATGCTCCACATCTGGCCGTTCGAGACGCGGTAGGCGGGCCAGGCTGCAAAGCCGACACCATCGCCAGGGTTCTTGGTCAGGATGGGCAGGTCTTGCAGGCGAATGCGTTTTCCTTCTTCACCGTGGCAAGAGGCGCAAGAAAAATCGTGCGACCCGCCTCTTTGAAAAAACAGACGCTTGCCCACTTCGTAAAAGGTTTTCTCTTGCTGGTGCGACTGCGACAGGTTGAACTTGAGGCCCTTGGATTCGGCGGCGATCCAGGTCGCCAAAGCGGTGACGTTGGCCATTTCACCTCGGCCAAAAGGGGTTTTGGAAATTTCGGCGGCATTGAAGCCTTGCAGGTTTTCCATGCAGGTGACCAGGCGCGACTCCAGGTCTTGCATGCGCTGGGTATCGGCAAAGTAACGGGGCAACTCCACAAAAACGCCTTTGACAACCCCTGGGCCTTTGCCCAGATCGCATTTTTCAAGGGTCACGTTTTTAGGACCACGGTTTTTTTTCCAGAGGTCTTCACCTTTAGCCTCAAACAGGTCGGCCGGGTTGCCGTCTTGCAACATGGCACGGTATTCGTCGATGCCCTGACTGGCTGATTTTTGGGCCAAGACAGGCATTGCGCTCAAGGTCAATGCCGCAGCAAAGGCCAGGGTTGAAGCTTTTTTCATTGTCACCTCTTTGAATTAATAGACCGCAAAAAGGGCGAAGCTTTGGCTCCACCCTTTTTCAAGCTCTCAGGACAGTCATGACACCGTGGCTTCGTCGGTGCGGCTGTCGCCCTTGTTGTCTTTCCAGGTCACTGCGATCTTGTCACCTGCCTTGGCACCTTTGACCGCGAACTGAAGGAACGGGTTTTTAGACACTGCAGGGCCCCATTCGGCGGCCAGCACAGGCTTGCCGTTGTGGGTGGCTGTGACCTCCTGGATGAACCAGGCAGGCACAGTTTTGCCAGCAGCGTCTTTGCGCTGACCGGACTCCATTTCGTGGCTCATGAGCACACGAATGGTCGCTTTGTCGCCAGAGGCTTGGGCACGAATGCGCATCGGATCTGCCATTTTTTTCTCCTAAATCTTTCAATGAATCAATGTGTGGGGGGTTCGTGCCGGGGTTTAACCGCCACATCCACCCAAAGTGACTTTGACTTCTTTTTTAGCCCACAAGGCTTTGCCGTCGTTCATGATGGCCACAGCGTAGACATCCGAGGATTGACCCATCTTGGCGCGGGTCGAAAAGTTGGCTTCTACCGCATCGGACACATGGAACAAGGCGACCAGGGCCGACGGGTTCTTTTCGACCATGATGAGCAATTGCTTGACGCCTGGCAGGGAAGTGCTGGCGCCCAAAGGCACTACAGCACCGTTTTCAGCGATGTCCGGACCGGTGATGGTCACATCCTTGCTCTCGGCCAGGCTGGTCGCACCGGCGGCTTTGGCGGAATCTTGCACCGACTTGGCGTCGAATGCGGCTTTGTTAAAGGCTGCGTGGGCGAACTGGGGGAAACCAGCAGAGGCCAAAAGGCCAGCCACGACAGCAGTTTGCTTGAGTGTCTCGCGACGGGTTTGCATCTGATATCTCCTTGATGGTTGAGTGATGCTATTGAAACAGGCTTG
>CAIZSE010000027.1 GCA_903935585.1 uncultured Burkholderiales bacterium
GTCGCCTTGACGAAAGTCGTGGGCGTGGGCAGCGCCTGTGCCCAACAGCGCCAGAGCGACCAGCCCCATGAACAAGCCACCCGCCACAAAGCCCAGGCCAAAGCAGGTTTTTCTGGCGCTTTGCCAAAGTCTAAAAATCAAGTGCTGCATATCTTGCTTTCAGGCCGCCATGGCAAAGGGCTGGCCCACACGCTGGGCACACGCAGGCGAGGTTGCTTGCGTTCAGGCAGCAAGGTGTTGAGTTCGCGGCACACGGTCTCGAAGGTGGAGTCGACCACGCGGGCCATTTCTTTGAGCGTGGGCAGTTCTTTGCGCTGCACGGTCAACACACGGCCATCGGCCTGCTTGCCCAAAACCGTCAACAAATACGCCAGGCGCTGCACGATGGACCCAGTGCGCAAACGGTGCATGTCACAGGTCTGGCGTTGCTGCTGCATGAAGCCCTGCGCCAGGGTGGTGTAGCGGTCCAGGTCTTGGCTGACCGCATGGGGCAGCGCTTGCGCGGCCACCAAGGCCACCGCCGTGAAGGCATAGGGCTCGGCACACAGCGACTCCACACCGATCAGATCACCAGCTTGGGCCAGTTGCACCAGAATTTGGCCGTCTTGGCCCTGGCGCTCCAGCTTAAAAACACCTTGGGTCACGCGCCACACGGGACCGATACCGCCTGCGGCCAACAAGCTTTGGCCATGGCTCACATGGATGGGTTCACCCACCGGAATTTGGTTTAAAGATTTCATACTCTGCTCCTGACTGAAACAACCAGAGCGCCCGTTAAATAGCGGGCACCCGGCAAACAGCAGGCGGGCATGGGCCCGGCCTGCTACGGCTGACTTCAGGCGTGGGCAGGCGGGGCGCGGGAGTGGACCGTCCAGCGGGGGACGGCTTGAGGAATGTGTTGATCAAACTGCGCCAACAAGGGCGGCGCTTGTGGCAAAGCCTGCCAGGTCAAGGGGGTGGGCGGCGGCGCCATGCGGTCGCTGGCCAGCACGCACAAGGCGCAATGGTCGAGCATGGCAGCAGCCGGCATAGGGCCTTCGTCGCTCTGTGCATTGCCCTGCTGGTTGAGTGCCGTCTGTTGTGTGCCCTCGGTGGTGCACACCACCATCCAAGGCACCGCGCTGCCCTGGCTCCAGGCCCGCGCACGCGAGACCGTGGGGGCCAAAGCCGCCACCAGCATCGCGCACAGCAGACACAGGCTGAGCCTGCGCAGTTGGGCAGAAGTCCAGGTCATGAAAGGATCAGTCGAGGATCAACCCGTCCGCTCAATGTTTGTGCATCGGGCCATCGCCATGCTTCATGGCCGGTGCTGCGGCTGAGCGGGCGGGCACCTTGATCTCGATGTTCTGGCGCTTGCCGTCCTTGCCCTCGACCACCAAGGTCACGGGCACGGTGTCACCGTCTTTGACCTGGCCCTTCAGGTCCATCAGCATGACGTGGTAGCCACCGGGCTTGAGGTCTACCGCTTTGCCAGCGGGCAAGGCCAGACTCGGTACAGCACGCATTTTCATGACGCCGCCGTCCATGGCCATCTCATGCACCTCGACCACGCCGGCCACCGGCGACTGGGCCGAGATCAGCTTGGCGTCTTGCGCCGATTGCAACTGCATGAAAGCCCCAGTGGCTTTTTGCTGCGCCACGGTGGCACGCACCCAAGCGTCTTTGACGGTCACTTGGGCTTGGGCAGCCACCATCGAAAAAAGAACTGCAAAAGAAATGACAACGCGCTTCATGGCGAACTCCAGTTAAAAAAGACAAAAAGGGAAAATGTCAGGTGGCGCCCTGCACAAGCACACCGGCACGTCGACAAGCGGGTCAAGCCGTGCGATCAAGCCGCACCCAGCCGACAAACTGGCGCAGTGATCAGATAAAGGCGGGGGGAGCGCGGGCCTGCCAGGGCAGGCCGATGAGCGAGGCCAGCCGGGCCTGCTCTATCGGAAGCAGCGCATAAGACAGTCCGCCATGGACTGGCGCTTGAACAGACACCATTGGGGGCGTCGTCACCGGCAAACACAAGGGGCAGTGCAGGCCGTGTTGGCTGCCTTGCGCCTCTTCGCCATCGGCATCGAGCTGGAGCAGCTTGACGCTGCCCGCTGTGGTGCACACCA
>CAIZSE010000028.1 GCA_903935585.1 uncultured Burkholderiales bacterium
CGTTTGCACGCTGGGTGCTGCGCGATGCGGCATTCCCCCGTGCGGTGTACCGCCAAACGTGGGAGCGACTGTCGGCACAAAGGCCGGAGCGCGAGGCCTGTAAAACCATGGTCGGGCTGCTGGTCTTGGCCGCTGATGGGCTCACGCCATGGGGTTCAGTCCAAGCGCTGTATGTGCATGCAGGTATAAATTTCAAGACCAAACCCAGCACCCAGCACCCAGCACCTTGCAACTTCCCTCCCGCACCATCCAGCGCAGCAGGCATGAAGCGCCCAACTATACCCGAAAAATACGAAAAATTAGCTACAAAAATCTTTGCGCGCTCAACTTGCATGCGCGCCCTTAAACCCACCTTTGATCCAACCCAAAGCTGGCCGAGGGAGCCGCTGTCGCGCCCAAGCATGCCATCTGATGCGGTGAATCACTTCTTTATTCGCCGCAATATATGCGGCGAATAAGGCGCATAATCACCGCATGTTCGCCGACAAGCCTCCCCGCAAACGCACTTACCTGTGGCAGCGCCCCGACTGGCCGCAGTGGCGATATGACGCGGCTGCCCTGGCCGGGCCGTTGGCACAGTTGCACCGTGCGCAAGGCGAGTTGGTGGGGCGGATGGCGCATTTGGGGTTGGCGCAGCGCGATCTGGCGACTTTGCAGGTTTTGACGCAAGAGGTCATCACCACCAGCGCCATTGAGGGCGAAACGCTCAACTTGGAGGCTGTGCGCTCGTCCATTGCCCGCAAGCTGGGGGTGGACATTGGCGCGCTTGCGCCCGCTGACCGCCATGTGGATGGCGTGGTGGACATGGTGCTAGACGCCACCCAGCAACACGCCCAACCGCTCACGGCAGAGCGCTTGTTTGGCTGGCATGCGGCGCTGTTTCCCACCGGCTTCAGCGGCCGTCTGCGCATTCAGGTGGGCATCTGGCGCAACGACGCGGCAGGTCCGATGCAAGTGGTCTCGGGACCGGTGGGGCGCGAAAAGGTGCACTTTGAGGCACCGCCCGCCCACACCTTGCCCGCACAAACAGCCGCGTTTTTGGAGTGGTTCAACGCCAAGCCGTTGGGTGATGCGCTGGTTCACGCTGGGCTGGCACATTTGTGGCTGGTCACATTGCACCCGCTTGACGACGGCAATGGCCGCATCAGCCGTGCCGTGGGCGACATGGCCTTGGCCCGAGCTGAAGGCTCTGCTCAACGGTTTTACAGCCTGAGTGCGCAAATTCAGCGCGAGCGCAAACAGTATTACGAACAACTCGAAGCCACCCAGCGCGGCACGATGGACGTGACGCCATGGCTGCAGTGGTTTTTGGCCTGCTTGCTGCGCGCGGTGCAGGGTGCTGATGGTTTGTTGGTGGGCGTGCTGGACAAGGCAAAGTTTTGGCAACGCTGGGCAGACACGCCGATGAATGCACGGCAGACGCTGGTGATCAACCGCTTGCTCGACGGTATGGACGGCAAGCTGAACAACGCCAAGTGGACCACCCTGGGCAAATGTTCGGCAGACACGGCGCTGCGCGATATCAATGACTTGTTGGCGCGAGGCGTATTGCGCCGCTTGGAGGGTGGCGGGCGCAATACGGCTTACGAGTTGGCGTCCTGATGCGGTGCGAGGCCTGCAACGCTGTGCGTCAAAGCCCTGTGCCTCTGGGTTCGATCTGGATGACGAACTTGTAACTTCTCAGGGCATTCAGCCGAATAACAAAACATAAGCATTTATCGTTCATGGCTCTTGGTTCACTGTGACCATGAGCATCACCGGAGTTTCCCCTCATGCGTCTTCGTAAAATCGTGTTGTTGCTCTTGTTGGCCTTGGTCATCGGCGCTTTTGTTGTGCTGGACTTGGGGCGTTACTTGAGCTTTGAGCAACTCAAGGCCAGTCAGGCCAGTTTTAACCAGCTCTACGCGCAGCAACCGCTCGTGGTGGCTGCGGTGTACTTTCTGATCTATGTCGTCGCCACGGCCTTGTCCTTTCCGGGCGCGGTCATCATCACGCTGGCGGGTGGCGCTGTGTTTGGCTTGTGGTGGGGTTTGCTCATCGTGTCCTTTGCGTCCACCATCGGTGCCACCTTGGCATTTTTGGCTTCACGTTTTGTTTTGCGCGACTGGGTGGAGTCCCGCTTTGGGCAACGCTTGGCAGACATCAACGCAGGGGTCGACAAAGAGGGCGCGTTTTACCTGTTCAGCTTGCGCCTGATTCCGGTGCTGCCGTTTTTCCTCATCAACTTGCTGATGGGCCTGACCCGCATGAAGACCTGGACGTATTACTGGGTGAGCCAGATCGGGATGCTGGCAGGCACCGCGGTGTATGTGAATGCGGGCACGCAACTGGCGCAGCTGGACTCGGTTCGGGGCATTCTGAGTCCGGCGCTTTTGGGCAGCTTTGTGTTGCTGGGCATCTTCCCCTTGTTGGCACGGCGCGGGGTGGCGGCCATGCAAAAGCGCCAAGTCTATGCCCGCTGGGCCAGCGTGCGCCCCAAGACTTTTGACCGCAACTTGATCGTGATCGGTGGCGGTGCGGCGGGCTTGGTGTCGGCCTACATTGCAGCCGCCGTGAAAGCCAAAGTGACCTTGATCGAGGCCCACAAAATGGGCGGCGACTGCCTGAATTACGGCTGTGTGCCCAGCAAGGCCTTGATCAAAAGCGCCAAGTTGGCGCACCAGATGCGCCATGGTGCGCAATATGGGTTGAGCAACACATCGCCCAGCTTCAGTTTCAAGGCCGTGATGCAGCGTGTGCACGACGTGATCCGCGCCATCGCGCCGCACGACAGCGTCGAGCGTTACACCGGGCTGGGCGTGGAGGTGCTGCAGGGTTACGGCAAGCTGGTGAACCCGTGGACGGTGGAGGTGGCCTTGAACGATGGCACCACCGGGCCGGATGGCACGCCCAAGGTCATTCGCCTCACAGCCTGCAGCATCGTGATCGCTGCTGGCGCTCAGCCCGTGGTGCCTGACCTGCCGGGTCTGGATGACGTGGGCTACGTCACCAGCGACACGCTGTGGGATGAGTTCGCCAAGTTGGACGACATCCCCCAACGCATCGTGGTGCTGGGCGGCGGGCCGATTGGCTGCGAGCTGTCGCAAAGCTTTGCCCGCTTGGGTGCACAGGTCACGCAAGTCGAGCTGGGTGATCGCATCATGGTGCGCGAGGACGAAGAGGTCTCTGTGTTGGCGCGAGCGGCTTTGCAGGCCGAAGGTGTGCAGGTGCTCACCGGCCACAAGGCGCTGCGCTGCGAACACCGGGGCGCTGAAAAAGTGCTGGTGGTCTCCACACAAGGCCGGGAAGTGGCCATCGTGTTTGACGCCCTGGTCTGCGCCGTGGGCCGCCAAGCCCGCTTGCAAGGCTACGGCCTGGAAGACATTGGCGTTCCCACGCACCGCACCGTCGAGACCAATGACTATTTGCAAACGCTGTACCCCAACATCTACGCCGCAGGCGATGTGGCCGGGCCTTACCAGTTCACCCACACGGCCGCGCACCAGGCCTGGTATGCGGCGGTGAATGCGCTGTTTGGTGATTTCAAATTGTTCAAGGCGGACTACCGCGTGATTCCCTGTGCCACCTTCATGGACCCCGAGGTGGCGCGCGTGGGCCTGAACGAACAAGAGGCCAAAGCCCAGGGCATCGCGTATGAAGTGACCCAATACGGCATCGACGACCTGGACCGGGCGATTGCTGACAGCGAGGCGCAGGGCTTTGTGAAGGTGCTCACCGTGCCCGGCAAAGACCGCATTCTGGGCGTGACCATTGTGGGCACGCACGCGGGTGATTTGCTGGCCGAATATGTGCTGGCCATGAAACACGGCCTGGGCCTGAAAAAGATTTTGGGCACCATCCACACCTACCCCACGTTGTCCGAGGCCAACAAATACGCCGCAGGCGAGTGGCAACGTGCACACGCGCCACACAGGCTGCTGGCCTGGGCCAGGAAGTTTCACGATTGGCGGCGCGGGTGAGCAGAAGGCGCGCTGACATGCCATCAGCTTGCGTGCACCGCAGGTTTCTCCTCGCCGTGGGTTTTGCCGGATGGTCCGTGTCGGTTGCCGTTCATGCCCAAGTGCTGGCCCCTTTGGTTCCCGCAGAGGGCCCTGCCTCGTCATCCTGGCGATTCGTGGGGTTTCCCAAGGGCAAAGCCGATATTCCTGCCACCCGTTTCGAACTGGCCGAGGTGCAAGCTGAGCGTGCGCTCAAAGTCAGTACGCAATCGTCGTATGGCAGCTTGGTGCACGATCAGGCGCCGATCGCTGCGGGCCGTTTGCAGTGGCGCTGGCGTCTTGACCAAGCACTCACAGGCAGCAAAGTGGCGCCCGACATCCTCACCAAAGCGGGCGACGATGCGGCGCTCAAGGTGTGCGTGATGTTTGAGCACCCCTTGCAGCGTGTGCCTTTTGTCGAGCGCAGCTTGCTGCGCATTGCCCGGCGCATCAGCGGCGAAGACCTGCCCGCTGCGACCCTTTGTTACGTGTGGGACAGCGTTTACCCAGCGGGACTGCAAAGTGCCAACCCGTATACCAAACGGGTGCGTTTCATCACCTTGCAAGGCAAGGGCGCGCCCCTTGGGCAATGGCAAAACGAATCCCGCGATGTGGCCGCCGACTTTGCCCAACTGTTTGCCGACGAATCACCCGCAGGCTCAAGCGCACCTCAGGCGCGCGCTGTTTTGATCGGCGCAGACAGCGACAACACGGGCAGTCAGAGTGTCGGCTGGGTCAAGGCGCTGGACTGGGTTCGCTGAAGCACGTGCGCGGCAGTCAAAGCGCAGGGGCCGTGTCAAGCAAGCTTTGTCTTATGGGCCCTTGGAGGCGACTTTGACGCTGACGCCGCCAAGATCCAGCACAGCATCGACCACGATGTTTTGTGGCCCCTTCAACAGCAAAATATCGGCGCCCACTCTTTTGTACTGGTGATCGGGTGGCGGGGGGCCCAGCTTGACCAGGAGCGGCAAGGGCAAATCTTCAGGCCTTTCAGAGGCGGGCAAGGGTTGACGAAGTTTCCAATCCCGTTCCTTGAACTGGGCTTCACACTTGGTGCCGCGTTTGACCAGTCCTTTGGGGCACTCATCAGTCCCCCGGTTTTCTTCAAAAAACTCAGTGATCTGGACTTTCTGCCGTCTGCCCAGAAAACCATCGGGTGCTTCAGGTGCTTTGGGTTTTTCTGCGGGTTCGGCCCCAGCAGCTTGCACGATGACGGGCTGGATCATGTTGCCCTGCGGGCCACCAACCAAGCCGGCAGCAGGCGCTGGCACCACGGGCGCGGGAGCGGCAGGGGGTTTGGTAACTTCAACCGAAGCGCGTGTTTCTTTGCCTTTGGAGGTGTACATTGCCGCCATCAAATCGGGGTCGCGGGCAATTTTTGCTTCGATCAAACCATCTACTTTTCCAACCACGGCGACCGTATCGGCTGTTCCCAGCCAAGTCGCCCGGTTGGAGGCAATGGCCATCAATTGAGCCTGGGTGCACTTTTCGCCGTTTTGATTCAGCCAGTCAGACACCTTGGCGATGCGCTCTGACACATCATGTGTCAGCAAGGCCACCGACCTGAATTCAGAGACCAGGCACCCGCCGGCACGTGCTTTGGGCTGGGCCTGGACGGGCAGGCTCGCCACGCTCAGCATCGAGACGATGCCAAGCAGGGTAAAGCGCCAGTTTTTCATCAATATTTCACGCACGGTGTATCCAGTATAGAAAACCACATCTTGGTATCGGCAGATGACAAGGGTTCTTGAGTGGCCGGGCGATAGGCGCACCGCAAAAGTCGCTTCGGCAAACAGATGGCACATGCGAGTTGTCCATTACAAGCACATCCCCAGCTCGTTCAGGATCGACGCTGTATGTTCGCCCACTTGCGGAATCGGGTCCATCCGGTAGTTGAAAGCAGTTTGCCGGCCGGGGGGCAGCAGGGCCGGCAGTTCGCCAGCGGGTGAGGCCACCTGGGTCCAGCGCTGGCGGGCCTGCAACTGAGGGTGCGCCCACACGTCGGCCATGTTGTTCATGCGGGCGTTGGCTATTTGCGCCCGCTCCAGCCGCTCGGTCACCTGCTCCAGCGTCAGCTGCGCAAAGGTGTCCAGGATGATGCTTTGCAAGTCCAGGCGGTTGTCGTTGCGCTGTGCGTTGCTGCAAAAGCGTGGATCGCCTGCCAGTGTGGGCTGGGCCAGCACATGCTGGCAAAACTGCACCCACTCGCGTTCGTTTTGCAGGCCCAGCATCACGGTGCCGATGTGCGCTCCGTTGGCGCCCAGCAGACCGCCGACCTGAAATGGCCCATAGGGGTAAATGGTGGCGTGGGCTGCTGCGTTGCGCGGTGGGGGTGGCGCGCCGTCCATCGCGTAATACATCGGAAAGCCCATCCACTCGGTCAAGGCTTCGAGCATGGACACATCAATGTGTGAGCCTTCGCCGGTTTTTTCTCGCTGCAACAGGGCCGACAAAATATTGCTGTAGGCGTACATGCCTGCGGCAATGTCGGCAATCGAGTTGCCGCTTTTGCTGGGCTGCTCGGGTGTGCCGGTCACACTCAAATAACCGGCTTCGCTTTGAATCAGCAAGTCGTAGGCTTTTTTGTCGCGGTAAGGCCCATCGTTGCCATAGCCCGAGATGTCGCACACGATCAGTCGCGGGTTGTGCGCGCGCAGGGTGGCTGCGTCCAGTCCCATGCGGGCGGTGGCACCGGGTGCCAGGTTTTGCACCAGCACATCGGCTTTGGCCACCAGGGCTTTGAGCACGGCCAGATGCTCCGGCACTTTCAGGTCCAGCGCCAAGCTTTCCTTGGAGCGATTAACCCACACAAAATGGGATGACAACCCCCGTGCACGCTGGTCATAAGCGCGGGCAAAGTCACCCGAGCCAGGCCGCTCGACCTTGATGACGCGCGCCCCCAGGTCGGCCAGCTGGCGGGTGCAAAAAGGGGCAGCAATCGCATGTTCCAAGGCCACCACGGTGATGTGGTCGAGTGGGCGTGTCTTGGATGAGGGGGGTGCAATGCCGGGCATGGTCGGGGTGTCCATATCGATGGCCTTGAGGGGGCTTACACCAGGTGCCCGGTTTTCACCAGAATCAAGCAACCTTCGCGGCTGAAGGGCTGGTGTTGGCTCATGTGCGGGCTGCGCAGCCAGCTGCCGGCAGGGTAGTTGCCGTGCTCGTCTGAAAACACGCCTTCGACCACAAATATCTCTTCGCCGCCCCAATGTCTGTGGGGGTTGAAAAAAGTGTCGGGTGCCCATCGCACGAGCGCGGTGTTTTGGGTTTCGAAGGTGTTCAGTGGCAAGACTTTCAGGCCCGGGACCATCCCCTGGTGCCAGTCGCTGCTGCGTGTGTCGATGACGACCCGTTCGCTGTCGCGCTCGTCCAGGTGGCGCAGTTTCACGAACAGGGTGCAGCCTTCGGGCGACGATGGCGCATGCGAGGAGCCGATCGGGCTCTTGATGTAAGTGCCGGGGCCGTACACGCCGTGTTCGTCGTGCAGCTTGCCTTCGAGCACCAAAATTTCTTCACCCCCGTCGTGGGTGTGGGGCGCAAATGCCGAACCAGGCGCATAGCGCACGATGGATGTGGCCCGCGCCACTTCGCCACCATCGCGCTCGAGCATGCGGCGCGATACGCCCGCTGCAGGCGACGCGACCCAGTCGAGGGTGTTGGCGTCAACGACACAGCGTTGACTCAGGTCGGCATTCAGGGTGGGCAGGGTCATGGCTTGGCGATGTGAGGAGGCAAGTATGGGGGGTTCAGGTTTTCAGCAGCACAGGTTCCAGGGCCTCGCCTTGCACCGTGATGCGCCCAATGATGGCAGTGTGCACATAAGCTGCGGCCTGCAAGGCCTGCACACAAGCTTGCGCTTGCGCTGCAGGCACGCTGGCCAAAAGGCCGCCTGCAGTTTGAGGGTCAAACAGCAAGGGGTAGCGTGGGTCATGCACAAATTCATCGGCGTTGCGCAGTGCGCGGCGCAGGCGCACATTGGCTGGCTGCAGTGAGCTGACAATGCCCGCCTTGACGCAGTCGACAGCGCCATCCATCAGCGGCAGGGTGCTCATTTGCAGCTCTGCATCCACGCCTGAAGGGCGCGTCATTTCGACCAGATGGCCCAGCAGGCCAAAACCCGTCAGGTCGGTGCAGGCGGTGGCGCCATGGGCGCGCAAAACCTGGGCGCCCAACTGGTTGGATTGCACCATCGATTGCAAGGCTGCATCGATCCATCGGCCTTTGGCGGCGTGCCGTGCGTGTGCTGCAAACAAGGTGCCAGTGCCGATGGGCTTGGTCAGCAACAACACATCGCCTGGCTGCATACCGCCTTTGCGCATCAGGCCGTCCATCTTCTCGTCGATCAGGCCATTGATGGCAAAGCCCAGCGCCAGCTCATGGCCTTCACCGGTGTGCCCACCGACCAGGGCGCAGCCTGCGGCGTTGAGCACCTCGATGGCGCCGCCCATCATTTGCATCAGCAGGTCTTCGACCTTGCTTTCAAGACCTGGTGGCACGGTGACCACGGCCGTCGCGGTCTGGGCTTCGGCGCCCATGGCAAAAATGTCCCCCAGCGCGTGATTGGCGGCCACCTTGCCAAACAAGTACGGGTCGTCCATGAAGGCCCGGAAAAAGTCCACCGTGTGCACCATGGCCATGCCCGGCGGCACACGCACCACGGCCGCATCGTCGGGCGCGTGCAGGCCAATCAGCACATCGGCTCGCTCGACCGGCCGCAAGCTGCCAAGGGCGCGGGATAAGACAGTGGCACCGACCTTGGCGCCGCAGCCGCCGCAGCGCATCGCCATCGCCGAGATGGCTTGCAGCGACTCTTCAGAGCTGAGTGTCAAGCGGGTGGCTGGCGCTTTGCCTTGGGCCCGGATGTCCCTGAGCAACTGCCCCATCGAATGGATCGCCGTTCTGGCATTGATCCCCGGCTGAGAGGGGTCCATTGCGGGCAGTTCGGTGAAGCGCCGCATGAATTGGCGGTCGATCCGGTCCTTCCAGCGCCACACCCATTCACCACCAAAGCCCCATCGCCCGCGAGAGCCCACTGCGTAGCGGTTGCCAGTAGAGATCAGTGCCAGCCAATGGCGCTGTGGCTGGTAGGCCAGTAATTTTTGGCCAAGCAGTATGCGGCGTAAATTGGTCGCCAGGGGCTTGGCCATTCGCACGGCGAACACCCCTGCTTTTTCCAGCGGGCGATCAGCAAACGAGGCGATGTCGCCCGCAGCGAACACCAGGGGGTCGTTCAGGCTTTGCAGTTGCGGGTTGACCAGAATGAAACCTTGGCCATCCAGTGTCAGGCCGGTGCTTTGCAGCCAGGTCGGACCGCCCGCTTGTGTGACCCACATGGTTTCATCGGCGTCATAAGTGCGGCCGTTTTTGGTGTGCAGGCAGCCAGGAGAAACCTGCACCACTTCGGACTGGGTGTGGACATCGATGTTGCGATCTCGCAGAACCCGGGCAAAGCGTTCGCGCACGCCAGGGTTGTGTGTGGGCAAGATCGTCTCGCCCGAGGTCAGCAGCACAAATTTAAGGGTTTCAGGGCTGCGTCCCATCGCTTTAAGTTCGTTGCGCAAGCGGTACTGCATCGACAGCACCAGCTCCACACCGCCCGCACCACCACCGACCACTGCAACCGTCATGCGGCCGCGATGCGATGGCCATTGCCTGGCTTTGTCCAGCAGCGCCAGCCAACGTTGGTTGAACTGTGCGATGGGCTTGACGGGTACGGCCAGCGCTTGTGCCCCTGCCACGTGTTGCACTTGCGGCGTGGAGCCGATGTTGATGGACAGTGCATCGTAGGCCACGGCGGGGCGGTTGCGGCAAATGACTTTCTGGTTTTGGCGGTCAATGCCCACCACCTCATCGCGGTAGAGGCGTGCACCGGCAAAGGCGCACAGGCGGCCCAGATCGATGTGGACCTCGTCAAAGCTGTAATGGCCTGAAATGTAGCCTGGCAGCATGCCCGAATAAGGGGTGTCGATGTCGGTGCAAATCACGGTGATGCGCACCCCGGGCTCGGGCTTCATCGCGAACATGCGCAGAACGCCCACATGGCTGTGTCCGCCGCCGACCAGCACCAGGTCGCGCAGTACGGGTTGTTCAGAAAATTGCATCAAATGGTCCAGAGGTCTTGCACCCAGCGGTGCAAGGCAGCACTTTCGGCCTGCGGTTCAAACAAGGGTGCGCGCAAGGCGCATTGGTGCCCCAAGTGTGCCATCAGGCCATGACTCTTTTGCGGATCTCTGCAAGCCAGCAACAAATCAACCAGGCCCTGTGCATCACCCGCCTCAAAAATACCTGTGTAATCGTTGCCCAAAAGCCCCAGGTTGCCATCAATGCGCGAGGCCAGAACGGGTGTGCTGCTGCACATTGCCTCCATCAGCACGTGTGCGCCACCTTCCATGAGACTGGTGTGCACCAGCAGGTGTGCGCGCTGAATGCGTTGCCGGGTTTGCGCGTGAGGCAAAGCACCCAGCCATCTGTAGTGGGGGCACTGTGCCTGTGTGGCTTGAGCCGCCTGGCCAAGAGCCGGATCAAGTGCTGCGCCAATGTGGTCGATGAAGATGCCGCAGCCGTTTGGCAGCAGCCGTGCGGCGGCCATCAGTGTCAGGGGGTCTTTTTCTTCGCGCAAGTGTCCGACCATCACCACACGCATCTGGCGTGGTGATTTGGGCAGGGCCTGACGCGTTGTGGTGGACTGAAAAATCACCCGGGTCTTGCTGTGGTGCAGGCTGGGCAAGGCCTTGGCGCCCAGACCTTGCAACACCACCAAAGAGGAGGCCAGCGCCAGGGATTGTTGTGCCTGAGGGTCGTGGCCGATGTCGCGGTAAAGGTCGGTGCCGGTCAGGGCCAGCCCCAAGCCGCGCTGGCCGTGCATTGCATGCCAGGCCTGCACCGAGGTGGCAGAGCGCCTTGCGTGCAGGGTCAGCATGACATCGTCTTGTCCGGCCTGGGCATCCGGCCACTGCTGCACGATGCGGGCAGAATGTGGGGACAGCAGACGTTGCCAGCGGCGCGCCGTTTGCCAGTTCCCGTTGTTGGCATCGGCCAAGGCAGGGCTGACAATGACCACTCGAAGTTTTTGCATGAGCGATTTATACATGAATGGCAGTACCCCGGTGGGTGCAGGGCGGACCCCCTTGGGTCGTCTCAACGGCCTGCCTTTTGGCCGGTTCAAAGCTGCGGTGCGCAGCCCAATACGCACTGCCGGACCGCAGGCATTGGCGAAGGCCCTGCAAGCCACCCGCAGCCGCAGCTTGGGGCTCATGCAAGCTTGGCACACCGCTTTGCCCGATTTGTCGGTGCCCCACTTGGCCGAGTTGAACCCGCCACTTTGGGAGTGGGGTCACATTGCCTGGTTTCAGGAGTGGTGGACGGTGCGCAACCGACAGCGGCACCTGGGGACGAAAAGCGCGGACAGCGGCGATGCTTTTGAGGCCTCGCTGTTGCCCCAGGCCGATGCCCTGTTCAATTCCAGCGAAGTCGCGCACGAGAGTCGCTGGGCTTTGTCCTTGCCAGATCTGTCGCACACCCAAAGCTATCTGGCCGATGTCATGCAACGGAGTTTGGCAAACTTGCAGGCCGTGCCTGATGAGGGCGATGAGGCGCTGTATTTTTGGCGGTTCGTGCTGCAACACGAAGACATGCACAACGAAGCTTCGGTCTGTATGGCGCAGGCCTTGGGGCTGTTTTTGCCTGAGGCGCTTCGCAGCGGCGATGGGGTTTTCGACGCCAGGCTTTCGGTCGCTGCATCGCCGCTGCCTTCGGACTCTGCCAAAAACGCAGCAGCTGAATTTCAGATTCAATTGCCTGCCCAAACCTGGATGCTGGGCCAGCACGAAACAGGGTTTGCCTTTGACAACGAATGCGCCGCGCACCCCTTGTCGCTGCAGGCTTTCGGCATCGATGCGGGGCCTGTGACCTGGTTGCGCTACTTGCCATTTTTGCAAGCGACAGGCCACCCATGGCCGCCCCATGTTCGGTCTGTGCAGGGCCACTGGCAAGTGCAGCGCTTTGGCCATTGGCAGGCCATGGACCTGGACGCGCCGGCCGTGCATGTGAGCGCACTCGATGCTCAGGCCTGGTGTCAATGGGCGGGTCGCCGTTTGCCGACCGAGGCCGAATGGGAATGTGCGGCGCACGCGCCGGATTTTGCCTGGGGCCAAGTCTGGGAATGGACGGCCAGCCCCTTTGCACCCTACCCGGGTTTTGTGGCCCACCCTTACCGCGACTATTCAGCCCCCTGGTGGCATCACCACCGCGTGCTGCGCGGCGCTTGCGCCGCCACGTCAGTGCATCTGGTGGATGTGCGTTACCGCAATTTTTTCGTGCCGCAGCGGCGCGATATTTTTGCCGGGTTTCGGTCGGTGACCTTGTAAGCTGTTGGCGTGAAAGCTCGCCCACAGACTGCGCGTTGCTCAGTGGGTGGACGCCCCCATGCGCAGCAGCTCGTCGATCAGGACATGGGTTTTCAGCGTGTCCGCTCCGTTCACCCGGGGGGCACGTTTTTGCGTGATCGAATCCATGAAATCGGTCAGCAGATCACGGTGGGGCTCATGGGAAAAATCCATGATGTTGGCGCCGCTGCCCGTGCCGCCTTCGCTGGTCACGCTCAAAGGCTCACCTTCCAAGAAGTTCACCTGCAGGCTGGCCCCACTCAAACGGGCGCTGCCCAGTGTGCCGATGATGTCGATCGTTTCGGGAAAGCCGGGGTACATGGCTGTGGTGGCCATCAGGTCGCCGGGCGCGCCGTTGCCCAGAACCAACAAGGCACTCACATGGTCTTCGGTCTCCATCTGGTGCAGCCGCGTTTGGCGTACCACCGCCGCCTTGACCGATTGCACGCCGACCAAGGACCGGAACAGGTCCAGCGTGTGGATGGCCTGGGTCAGCAAAACGCCACCGCCGTCACGCGCCAACGTGCCACGCCCTGGTTCGTTGTAATAGGCTTGTGAGCGCCACCAAGGCACGCGCACGGATGCAGCCTGCACCTCGCCCAAACGGCCCTCGTCCAACAGCTTTTGCAAGGCAACTGCCGCTTCGCGAAAGCGGTGTTGCAGCACCACCCCCAAGTTCAGCCCTGACAGTCTGGCCAGTTCGACCAATCTGGCAGACCGATCCAGGTTGAGCTCCAGTGGCTTTTCCAGCAAAACGTGTTTGCCCGCAGCAAAACAGCGTTGGCAAATGTCCAGGTGGGTGGACGGTGGCGTGGCCACAATCACCGCCTGCACCAAGGGGTCTTGCAAAACAAGGTCGAGCGAGTCCACCAGCTGCACTGGCCCGGTGTAAGGCTGGATGCGGTCGGCGTGTGGCTGACGGGTGACCGCATAGCGCAAGTCGATGCGGTCCGAAAGGTCTTGCAAACTGCGCAGATGCGGCAACGCGGCCGCGCCCAGACCCACCAGCGCCATGCCCATGCGCGTGGCCATGTCAGCTGCCTCGGCCGATTTTGACCTGGTTGATTTGCGCCTGCGCCTTGACCAGTGAGGGCGCCAGCTCTGCCCCGTAGCCCAGTGCACAGGCCGTCACCAGACTTTGGTGCACGCTGGTGCCCACCAGGGATGGCGCCTTGACGCTTTCCGTCAGGTGCACGTAATAGCGCAAATCTTTCGAGGCATTGTTCAACTCGAATTTGAGGCCGGTGTAGTCGCCCTCCAGCGTTTTGGCCATGGCCTGAAACAAGCCGGAGTTGACCGCACCAGCCGACACCACGCGCACCAGTTGTGCCACATCGATGCCCGCTTTGGCCCCCACCGCAAAAGCCTCTGCCGCAGCAGTGGTGATGGCCTGCCCCAGAAAGTTGTTCAGCAACTTGATGACATGCGCAGCGCCCATCTCACCCACATGGAAAATATTTTCGCAATACGCCTTGAACACGGGTTCCAGTTGGGCAAAGACCTCGGGCGATGCCCCCACCATGGTGTTGAGTTTGCCCGCTTCGGCCTCGACCGGGGTGCGGGCCAGGGGCGCGTCGACCAGGGTCATGCCAACAGCTTGGCAGCGTGCCGCCAGACGGCGGGTGGAGTCGGGCTCGCTGGTGGACGCATCCACCACAATCAGGCCAGAGCGGGCTTGGCTGAGCAGACCTTGCGGCCCTTCCAGTGCGGCCTCGACCTGCGGGGAGCCGGTCACGCAAATGATGACCGCATCACAAGCGGCCAGTTCCGCATGAGACCCCACGAGCTTGGCACCCGAGGCCAGCAAATCCTGCAAAGGCTCGCGCCTGGAATGCGCGGTCAAGGAGACCTGAAAGCCTTTGGCCAGCAAATTCTTGGCGATGCCATGGCCCATGAGGCCCGAGGCACCAATAAAACCGATGTGTTTCATGCGATTCTTTCGTGTGATGAATGAAAAAGTTCGAAGGTTCAAGCCCGTCGGCACCAGGTCGGTGCGAAATGCCGACTTGCCCCGTGTTGTGTAGCAGTTCAAGGTATCACTGACGCAGCTGCCGGGGCCAGCGCAGCTGGACACTTTGGCGACAGCTTGCTGTGCAAAGCATGGTTTACCCCAAGAGGGTTCAGGTGGGTTTGGCCTAAAGTAAAAAAGCAGCACAGACAAGTTGTCGTCACGATCACTACAGGAGACACAGACATGAAATTTTTGAAGCCTTTGTTGGGGTTGGTTCTTTCTTCGGTCATGGCCTTGGGTGCGCAGGCGCAGCAAGCGCCCATCACCTTGCATGGCGCATCGCAGTTTGGCGACGACCACGCCTTCACCAAATCCATGGTTCGCTTTGAAGAGTTGGTCAAAAAATACTATGGCAAGCCGATCAACTTTGTGCTGCACAAAAACAGCGAGTTGGGTCTTGAAAAAGATTACTTTGCTTACATGAACCAGGGCAAGGCTGTGGATTACGCGATCGTTTCGCCAGCCCACATGTCCACCTTCTCCAAGGCGGCGCCATTCATCGATGCACCGTTTCTGTTCAGCGACCTGACCCACTGGAACAAGGTGCTCGATCAGGATGTGCTCAAGCCGATTGCCGATGAGGTAGAGCAAAAAGCCGAAGTCCGTTTGATCGGTTATGCCGGTGGTGGCGTGCGCAATATTTTTGCCAACAAGCCCGCCGGCAATTTGGCGGAGCTTAAAAACCTCAAGGTGCGTGTGCAAGGTGCGCCCATCTGGAGCCGCACTTTCAGCGCCGTGGGCATGACCCCCACCGTGATCGCCTACAACGAGGTGTACAACGCCATTCAAAACGGGGTGATCAACGCCGGTGAAAACGAAGCGGCCGGTGTGGAAGCCATGAAGTTCTATGAAGTGGCGCCCAGCATTTTGATGACGCGCCACGCCATCACCATTCGCCCCCTGTGCTTCTCGGTCAAGACTTTGAAGAAACTCCCTGCTGATTTGCAGGCTGCCATCATCAAGGCAGGCAAAGAGGCCGGTGCTTATGGTCGCCAGGTCGAGTCGTCTGAAGACCAGGCCAAGCTCGACAAGTACGCCAAGGAAGGCAAGCTCAAGCAAGTGCCATTCACACAGCGCGCCGAGATGCAAAAACTGGTCGACCCCGTGATGGCTGCTTATGCCAAAGAGGTGGGTGCTGATGCGATTTTCGCCAAGATCAACAGCCTGAAGTAAAGCTGCGCTGCATACAACGGGCAGCTTCAGGCTGCCCGTTTTTTGAATTTCTGGAATGCCAATGCAAAAAATTCTTGCTCTGATCGATCGACTGCTTCATTTTTTGCTCATCACAACGGTATTGCTGCTCATCATCCCAGTCAGTCTGCAAATTTTTTCCCGGTTCACGGACGTGATCCCACGCTACATGTGGACAGAGGAAATGAGCCGGTTCTTCTTTGTCTGGCTCATCATGCTGGGTGCTACGTTGGGGGTTCGTGAGCGGCTTCACTTTGACGTCGACTTCCTGCCTCAACTTTCCAGCCGTGCAACCCATGTGCTGTTGCGCGTCAGCCAAACGGCCATGCTGATTTTTTCTGCTGTGGTTTTTTACTGGGGCATTGAATTCACCCAGTTTGGCTGGAACCAGACATCCGAGCTGGCCGATATGCCGATGTGGTGGATTTTCATTGCATGGCCCATTGCCGGATTTTTGTGGATTGTTTTTTTGGTGGACCACATGATGAATGCCACCGATGTCAGTGAAAGTTCTAACCAGGGGTCCGTGATTTGAGCTCTTCTCTTCTCTCGCCATCGATGGCGGCCCTGGTTCTGTTCGGGTGTTTCTTTTTGTTGTTGGCGATCCGTGTGCCCGTGGCGTTTGCGCTGGGGCTGGCCTCGTTGCCGGTGCTGATTTTTGAACCTCGCTTGTCCCCCATGGTCTTGTTCAATGAAATGTTCAAGTCTTACAACTCGTTCATCTTGCTGGCGGTTCCGTTTTTCCTGTTGACCGCCAATTTGATGAACGGGGGTGGCATCACCGACCGATTGATGCGTTTGTCGCGAGCCTTGGTGGGCCACTTCCCCGGTGGACTGGCGCAGATCAACGTGATCCTGTCGGTTTTCTTCGCTGGCATTTCGGGTTCTTCCACGGCAGATGCCGCCAGTCAGGGCAAGCTGTTCATTGAGGCGCAGGTCAAGGAGGGTTACGACTTGTCGTTCTCGATCGCCATCACTGCCGTGTCGGCCGTGTTGGCCGTGATCATTCCGCCCTCGATCTTGATGGTGGTCTGGGGAGGTGTGATCTCGACATCGATCGGGGCGATGTACCTGGCCGGCATCGTGCCGGGCTTGCTCATTGGTCTGGCGCAAATGGCCACGGTCCATGCCTATGCCAAAAAGCGCAATTACCCTGTCTATCCCCGCGCCAATTTGACCGAAATTTACAAGGCCGCACTGGTGTCCATCCCGGCCATGATGACGCCCGTGATCATTGTGGGCGGCATTTTGCTGGGCCTGTTCACGGCAACCGAATCGGCCGCTGTTGCCGTTTTGTACGCGGCCGTTTTGTCCATGCTTTTTTACCGCGAGATGAACTGGAAAAGTTTCATGACCGCCATCGTGGACACCGGGAAACTGAGTTCAGTGGCTTTGTTTTGCGTCGGAACTGCCTCGGTTTTCGGGTGGTTGCTGGCGTACTACCAGATCCCTAAAGCACTGCTTTCCAACGTGCAGACCTGGGGCCTGGGCGTGATTGGTGTGGGCTTGCTGATCGCAGGGGCCTTCTTGGTGGTGGGCTGTTTTCTGGACGCCATTCCCGCCATCATCATTGTGGGCACCACCTTGCAGCCTTTGGCCGAGTCGGTGGGCATGCACCCGGTGCACTTCGCGATCGTCGGCATCGTTTCCCTGGCCTTTGGCCTCATCACGCCGCCTTACGGCATGTGTCTGATGATCTCTTGCGCCGTGGCCAAAGTGCCCCTGAGTTATGCGATCAAAGACACCATGATCATGCTGATTCCCATGTTGGTGGTGCTGCTCGCCATCATCGTGTTTCCGGACATCGTGCTGTTTTTGCCACGCATCTTTTCACCGGAAATGATCAAGTAAAGCCATGCTCAACACCGTTGCATTGAGTGATGTTTTAGGCGCGCGCATCGACGGCCTCGATCTTTCGCAGCCTTTGGACGCAGAGCACGCCAAGGGGCTGGCCGATGCCTTGCACCGCCACGGCTTCATTGTGATGAAGAACCAGTCGCTCACGCCCGCTCAGATGGTCAGCTTTGCCAGGCAATGGGGCCGGCCATCGCCCCATGTCATTGACACTTTCCACCACCCGGAAGATGCCAACATCCTGATGCTGTCGAATGTTTTCAAAGATGGCAAGCCCACCGGTCTGGTGGATGCCGGCACCTATTTTCACACCGACTATTCTTACCTGGACGATGTGGCGCGCTGCACCATCTTGCACGCACAAGACGTGCCCCATTCCCCCAATGGCACGACCTTTGCCAACCAGGCCAAAGCCTATGCCGACCTGCCGCGCAGCATGCAGGAAAAAATTCAGGGTCTGGTGGTGAAGCACCACTATGGCAACCGCGATGACCTGGACCATCAATCCAGGACCGTGGCCTCGGTGCTCAACCCGGACCAGGCCAAAAGAGTCAACTGGGTTCATCATCCGCTGGTCAAAAAGCACCCGTTCAGTGGCCAGCCCACCTTGTATGCCGTGAGCGGCAGTTCGTTCGGCATCGAGGGCATGGACGACGAGGAGGCGCTGGACCTGTTGCGCGAACTGGCGGCGCACGCCACACAAGACAAATATTGCTATACGAACAATTATGAAAACGGCGACGTCATCGTCTGGGACAACGCCTTGCTGTTGCACAGCGCGCCCCTGATCGATTTGACGCGGCCACGCAGCTTGTGGCGCGTGACCGTGCTCTACCCTTCAGGCCACTGACCCTCAAGGCATGTACTGGCCGCCGTTGACCTCGATGATCTGGCCGGTCACATAGCCTGACATTTGCTCGGAAGCCAGGTACACAAAAGCACCCGCACATTCCTCGGCCGTGCCCAGACGGTTCATGGGAATCGTGGCCTTGAAGCCTTCCAGCATTTGGGGTGTCGAGAAGCGTTCATGAAACGGCGTGGTGATGACACCCGGCGCCACGGCGTTGACACGGATTTTGTCCTTGACCAACTCTTTGGCCAGGCCCCGCGTCATGGTCGAGACAAAACCCTTGGAGCCGGCATAGAGAGATGCGCCAGCCCCGCCGCCGTGCCGTGCAGCCACCGATGTCACGTTGATGATGCCGCCGCCTTGGCCTTGCTTGCGCATGGCGGCCACCGCTGCGGCGGTGCACATCATGGCCGAGCGCACATTCAGGTAGACCACGTTGTCAAACAGCGCATCGGTGATCTCTTCGATCGGCACCCGCTGGACCAGTGCGCCGGCATTGTTGATCAGGATGTCGATGCGACCAAAGGCTTTCACGGTGTCATCGACCAGGCGCTGGCATTGGGCCGATTCCATCACGTCGCCTTGCAGCAACACGGCCTGTGCGCCGGTGGCCTTGACCGCTTGGAGCACTTCTTCGGCAGGCCCCTTGCTGCTGTTGTAGTGCACCGCCACGCGAGCGCCCAGTTTGCCAAAGGCGACTGCGGCCGCGGCCCCGATGCCGGTGCTGGAGCCGGTGATCAAAACCACTTTGTCTTTCAGATCGTTCAACATGCAAGTCTCCTGTTAGATGCATCTGCACACAGCATGAGCGCTGGGGCCGATTCATTATGGGCAGGCTTGCACGACAACCCAATCAAATGGGCGACAAGCTCAGGCGCTTGCCCAGAACACGGCAAAGCGTGTGGCCGGGTCTGTCCATGCCCGGGTGGTCGTGAAGCCTGCTGTGCGCAGCAAGGCATCAAAACTTGGCACCGTCCATTTGCAGGCATTTTCGGTGTGGATGGTTTCTCCGGCTTTAAAAAGGCGCGCGCCACCGGGCCATTGCACCCGCAGGGCCTGGCGGGCTTGCAGGTGCATTTCCACGCGCGATCGTTCGGCATTGAAGCGGGACACGTGCCGCCAGTCGCGCACTGCAAAGTTACTGCCCACCAGCCGGTTGATGTGCAAGAGCAAGTTCAGGTTGAAGGCGGCCGTCACGCCCAGCGCATCGTCGTAAGCGGCTTCGAGTTCGGCCACATCTTTCACCAGATCCACCCCGATCAGCAAACCGCTGTGCCTGGCAGTGCCGCACGCAGTGTGCAAGCTGCGTAAAAAGCCCACAGCCTGATCGGGTGTGAAATTGCCGATGCTCGAGCCTGGATAAAACAGCACGCGGGGCTGGGCAGGGTCCAGCGCGAGGTCGGCAGGCAACTGAAGACCCGCCGAAAAATCGGTCCCCAGGCCCATCATGGGCAAAGCAGGATGTTGGTGCTGCAGGCCTTCCAGGGCCGCACGGACAAAGTCCACCGAAATGTCGACCGCCACATACCGCCCTGCCGCCATCGGGCCCAGCAAGTGCGAAGCTTTTTCGCAATTGCCTGCGCCCAGGTCGATCCAGCAAGCGTCAGCCGGCAGGTGACTGGCCATGTCGGCGCAGTGCTGCTGCATCACACGGGCTTCGGTTCGTGTGAGGTCGTACTCCGGCAACTCGGTGATGGCTTCAAACAGGCGTGAACCCAGCGAGTCGTAAAGGTATTTGGGCGATGTGAAGGCCTGAGGGGCCAACAGGCCCTGCAAGAGTTCTTGCACCACATGGTCTGCTTGGTGCTGGTAAAGCTGGATGAATTGGGGGGCGCTCATGCCGGCATGTTAAGCCAGTGCGGTCAGCCCTGTGGCAGGTGGGTACAAGCCCTCGCCTTTGTAAAGTGCGCGCAAGGCGTCCCGTTCAAGGGTTTGGTTTTGGCCCCTGCGGGCCTGTGCCCATGTATTTCGGGGTTTAATCCAAGCTGTATATTTTTTCAGGAAATGTTCGATGCTGACTTCTTTTGTTTCTCGGGTCCTGCCTTTTGCCATCACGGGCCTGTTGGCGCTGTCTGCTGCGTTTGCAGCCAGTGCCCAAACCACGCTGCGTGTCACCACCATTCCTGAAGAGGCCGCCACCGAACAAGTGCGCAAGTTCACGCCTTTGGCCAACTACCTCGAAAAGCAATTGGGCATGAAGGTGTTGTTCACGGCAGTCACCGATTACCCCGCTGCGGTGGAGTCGCTTGTCAACAAAAAGGTTGACTTGGTCTGGTTTGGTGGCTTCACCTACGTTCAGGCCAAGCTCCGCTCCGGTGACAAGGTGGTGCCTTTGGCCCAGCGCGAAGAAGACACGCGTTTTCAATCGGTGTTCATTGCCAAGACCGATTCGGGCATCAAGACGCTGGCTGACATGAAGGGCAAGCAAATCTCCTTTGGTTCTGCGAGCAGCACATCTGGGCACGCCATGCCAAGAGGTGTACTGGTGCAAGCTGGGATCAACCCTGAAAAAGACTTTAAGCGCATCGCCTACAGCGGTGCGCACGACGCCACGATTGCCTCGGTGGTCAGCGGCAAGGTCGATGCGGCTGCGCTGGACATCACGGTGTGGAAAAAGTTTGTCGCAGAAAACAAGGTGGACACCCAGGCTGTGAATGTGTTTTTTACAACGCCAACGTACTTCAATTACAACTGGTCGGTACACGCTGACATGCCAGTTTCACTGCAGAACAAGATCAAGTCTGCGCTGCTTGCTCTTAACCCGGCTAATCCTGAACATGCTGAAATTCTTCGCCTGAACCGTGCCACGCGTTACATCGAAACCAAGCCTGAAAACTACAAAGAATTAGAAGCAGCAGCTAGAAACTTGGGCTTGCTTTGAATCGCTGGAGCACATCGGCTTGAACATCGAGCTATTGGCCTTGGAGGCCCGGCACCCGGCCGCGCTGACCGGCACGGCACCGGCTTTGCGTGCGCTGAACCTGCGGCTGGCCGCAGGCGAACAGGTGGCCATCATTGGCCCGTCTGGCGCGGGCAAGACGACCTTGCTGCAGGTACTGGCCTGCGCGCAGCCACCCACGCAAGGCACGCTGCAGTTGGCTGGCGTGAACCCTTGGACATTGCCCGCTCGGGCGCTGCGCCGTTTGCGTGGCCAGTTGTTTCTGGCCCCGCAAGTGCCACCGCTGCCGCCGCGCCAACGCGTGGTGACCTCGGTGCTGGCCGGGCGTTTGCCCGCCATGGGCCTGTGGGCCAGTTTGCGCTCGCTGTTTTACCCGGCTGACATCCCGGCGGCTTACCAAGCGCTGCTGCACTTTGACCTGGGCGAAAAATTGTTCGATCGCGTAGACCGCTTGTCGGGTGGCGAGAGGCAGCGCGTGGGCCTGGCCCGCGCCTTGCTGTCCCCGGCCAGCCTGTGGCTGATCGACGAGCCGCTGTCGGCGCTCGACCCGATGCGCGCCCGCATGGCCATGGCCGCATTGGTAGGCTTGGCGGCAGAGCGCAAAGTCACGCTGGTGGCCACGCTGCACCAGGTGGACATGGCGTTGGCGCACTTCCCGCGCATCATCGGCCTGCGCGATGGGCAGATGGTGTTTGACTTGCCGGCCGGGCAGGTCAGTCCCGAACGCCTGGCGCATTTGTACGCTCAGCATGAGCACGAGTTGCGTGGCGAGGCGCTGCCTGTTGCGCACGATGACATGGCCACGGATGCCCCCAAGCCGGTGGTGATGCACTGCCGCTGATGCGGCCATCACCCGAGTCCGGTGTTTCACACGAACGACATGTCCGCCAAGCTCTCCCTTCTGCCTTCAACCCATCCATCTGTGCCGAGCATGGCTGCACCTGCACGTGATCCGGCGTTTGCATCGCGCGTGTTCTGGCTGGGTTTGGCGCTGGTCCTCTTGTGGCCGCTGGCTGTGGCCACCGAGTTTCGTTTGTGGGTGTTGTGGGCGCCTGAGAACCGCAAAGTCACGGCCGACTTTTTGGCCAGCTTTTGGCCCCTGATGCACAACGCCGAATTCATGCAAATGGTGGTGCGCGAAACCTGGCGCACCGTGGCCATGGCCACCGCAGGCGTCACACTGGCGCTGGTGCTGGCCCTGCCCTTGAGCTTGCTGGCCACGCGGGTTTTGTCCTTGTCGGCCTTGTCCGGCCGCATGGACCGCTGGCCAGCCGTGCTGCGCTGGTGCGTGCGGGCGACCTTGATTGTGCTGCGCAGCATTCCTGAACTGATCTGGGCGCTGGTGTTTGTGCGCGTGGTGGGCTTGGGGCCGACCGCTGGCGTGCTGGCTATTGCGCTGACCTATGGCGGCATGCTGGGCAAGGTGTACGCCGAGATTCTGGAAAGCGGCGAGAGCCATGCCACCCAGTCGCTGATGCGCAACGGCAGCGGGCGCCTGCAAGCCTTTGTGTACGCGCTGCTGCCCAGCCACGCGGCCGAACTGGCCTCGTACACGGTGTACCGCTGGGAATGCGCCATCCGCTCTTCCGTGGTGCTGGGCTTTGTGGGCGCCGGTGGCCTGGGGCAGCAACTGGACAACTCGATGAAGATGTTCAACGGCGGCGAGGTAGCGACTTTGTTGCTGGTGTTCATTGCGCTGGTGGCGCTGGCCGACCGCGTGAGCGCCTGGCTGAGAAAGGCGCTGGCATGAAGCCGCTGAGCCAGGCATCGTTTCGCGAAGCGGCCAACCCGCCTTACAAATTGCCGCCGCCCCTGTTCAATGCGCGCTGCCGTGCATGTTGGTTCATGGCGTCATTGCTGGTGCTGGTGGTGGCCAGTTTTGTCTCGCTGGAGCTGGACTGGGCGGCTTTTGCATCGGTGGAATCGGCGCGCAGCATGGGCCGCTTTGTGGCCGAGTTTTTCCCGCCCGACTTGTCGCCCGTGTTCGTCAACAAGGTGGCCTGGGCCGCCTGGGAAACTCTGGCCATGTCGGCGTTGGGCACGGCCATTGCGGCGGTGCTGGGTCTGGCGCTGGCCGTGCCCGCCAGCCGCTTGTCAACCCAAGACCCGGCCTGGCTGCGCAGCCCCACACGCTGGGTGCTCAACGCGTTGCGCGCCATTCCTGAGCTGGTGTGGGCGGCCTTGCTGTTGATCTCGGCCGGACTCGGGCCCATGGCGGGCACATTGGCGCTGGCCCTGCACACCAGCGGCGTGCTGGGCCGCTTGTTTGCCGAGGCCATGGAAAACGTGCCCACCGGGCCGGGCGACGCCTTGCGCACCCAGGGTGTGGGACCGCTGCGCGTGTTCGCCTATGCCACCTTGCCCCAGGTGCTGCCACAACTCATGAGCTACACGCTGTACCGCTGGGAAAACAACATCCGCGCCGCCGCTGTGCTGGGCGTGGTGGGCGCGGGTGGGCTGGGCCAGTTGCTGTCGTTTCACATGGGCCTGTTCCACATGAGCAAAACCGCCACGATTTTGGCGGCCATGCTGCTGATGGTGGTTTGCGTGGACGCGCTCAGCTTTGCGGCGCGGCGCTGGTTGACGCGCTGAGGCTTTAAGGCGCTCGGGCGCTTGCCCTTAAACCAAACTGAACCCCAGCCACAGCGCCGTGCCCCACATCATCAGCGCCACAGCGCCATCGAGCGCGCGCCAGATGTGCTGGGAATGCAGGCGACGGCCCAGCCAAAAGGCGGCTGCGCCCAGCACCGCAAACCAGAGCACAGACCCTGCTGCTGCACCCAGGCCAAAAGCCGTGCTGCCTTGCCCATAGGCCAGCGAGGCGGTGCCGATCAACACGGCCGTGTCCAGCCAAGCATGTGGGTTGAGCCAGGAAAACGCCAGGGCTGATCCCACGGCTTGCCGGCGTGTGATGGCCAAGGGGTTTGGCTGTGTGGTGGTCGATGCGTGCGGGGTCTCGTTGCCCTTGTCGCTCGCAGGCAAGTCCAGAGCCAAAACAGGTGAACGTAAAAACCTTTGAAAAGCTTGCCAACCGTAGACCATCAAAAACAGCATGCCTGCGCCCAACAGTGCGCCATGCAGTTTGTCGGACAGGCCGCCCAACTGCGCCAGGCCCAGCACGCCCAAACCGATCATCCCTGCATCGGCGACAGCGCAAATGGCCACGGTCAGCCAAAGGTGTTGGCGCTGCAGGCCCATGCGCAGCACATGTGCGTTTTGCGGGCCGATGGCCATGATCAGCGAGATGCTCAGCACCATGCCGGCGGTGAATGTGGAAAGGTGCATGACCATGGAGATCTCCGGGACTGGGGTTGGCCGACCTGAAGATTGGACATGCAGGCGGGTCGATGACTGGCCGTGAGTGTGCTGGCAAACCGGTTATGTTTAAACTCAGTTAAATTAAAATGCTATCGCTTAATTTATTTTTAACCAAATCATGCTCGACGCCCGCCAACTCGAAGCCCTGACCGCCGTGCTCGAACACGGCAGCTTTGGCGCGGCTGCGCAGTCCCTGTCGCTCAGCTTGGCAGCGGTGTCGCTGCGCATCAAGGCCTTGGAAGAGGTGTTGGGCCAGCGTTTGCTGGTGCGCGGCAAACAAGTGCGGGCCACACCGGCCGGGCAGGCCTTGTTGGCCCATGTCAAACAGCTGCGCATGATGGAAGCCGACCTGTTGGGCGGTTTGCAAGGCACCTCGGCGCGATCAGCTCCGCGCTGGCAATCACTGAGCGTGGCTGTCAACGCCGATTCGGTCGCCAGTTGGTTCTTGCCGGGTGTGGCGCCCATGCTGCAGCGCCACCGCTTGCTGCTCGAAATCCTGATCGATGACCAGGACCACACGCACGATGCTCTTAAAAGCGGCGATGTGATCGGCTGTGTGAGTACGCTGGCCAAACCCATGCGTGGCTGTGTGGCCGAGCCTCTTGGCATCATGCGTTACCGCTGCGTGGCCGCGCCCGCCTTGGCCAAGCGTTGCCTGACCCCGAGTGGTGCGGTGTCGCCGCACAAACTGCTGGCGCAGCCAGCGGTCATTTTTAACCGCAAGGATGCATTGCAAGATGCTTTTTTGGTCCAGCACTTCGGCCTCAAGCAACCCAACTACCCACGCCACTTTGCCCCGGCTGTCGAGGCCTTTGAGACGGCGATCGAGCTGGGCTTGGGCTGGGGCATGGTGCCCGAGCAGTTCCTGGCCCAACGTCCGGGCCTGCAAGAGCTGTTGCCCGGTGCCGCGGTGGATGTGGCCCTTTACTGGCAACACTGGGTCCGAGAAGCCCCTTCAGCCCAGCGCCTGACACAGGCCGTCAAAACAGCGGCGCGTTTGTATTTGCGGCAGGCGTAAGAACTGTTGCAATGGGCTTGGCTCCAAACGACCTGGGCAAGCTCACTTGGCCATTGAGCAATGCCCGCCGCTGCTTGCCTGGCCCGAACCGGCCGCGATGAGGTGCGGTTCGTTGCGCAGATCCACGGGGGCCGAAACCTGAAAGTCCCAGACTAAAAAGGCGGCCAGGCCCAGCCAGAAAACCGCTTGCAGTTGCTGTGTTTTTCTCATGCGGCCGCCTTCAAAATTGGTAATGCCGTCGCACACGCACGCCGATCAAGGTGCCGGCAAAGGCCATGGGCACCCAGATCCAGCCGTGCAGGCTGCCGGTCGAGATGCCGCTGAGCATGGCGCCGATGTTGCAGCCAAAGGCCAAACGCGAGCTGTAGCCCATGACGAAACCGGCGACCAGGCCGATCACCCATTGCTGAGTGGTCAGTGGCTTGCTGTCCGCAGGAGACTTGGCCGACACCCACAAAGCGCCGCCCAAAATGCCGATGTTGGTGATGGTGGTGACGTCCATCAAAACGCTTTGAGTCAGGCGCTGCGTGTTGCCTGCCTGACTCCAGAAGCCATTGCCGGTCGGGTCAAACAAGCCCAGCGCCACGGCGCCTTTGGCGGCCCACAGGCCAAAGCCGTAGACCACACCCCAGGGTTGACCGGCCAACAGCAGGTTGAGGGTGGCCAACACGGCCAGTGCCACCGCACCCCACACCCAGCGCTTGTTGAACCAGGTCTGGCCTGCGCCCACCCACAAGCGCACAGCCACCAGCACGGCGGCCAGCAAGGCCAGCGTCAGTGCCAGTGCACCGCCCGTGCCCAGGCTGGCCGAAAAGCTGACGGGTGCCGTCTGGCCCAGCGACAACCACGCATCCAGGTGCACTGAGCCCAGAAAACTGCCCAAAGCAAACAGCGGCAAGATGCCCATGTTGAGCGGCACGCCAAGCCCTGCCTTGTACAAAGTGCCCGAGCCGCAGCCGTCGGCAATCTGCATGGTCAGGCCGAACACGAAGGCGCCGATCAGCAAGCTCACGCTGGGCGGGCCCAGGGCGGCGTGCAGTTCAGAAAACTGCCCCAGCAGCGGCAGGGCCGCCAGACTGGCCAGTGCCAGCAGCAGCACCTGGCCGCTTGCACCCTGCGGGTTGCGTTGCTCAATGAGTTGACGCCAACCGGTGGTGAAGCCAAATCGGGCGCCTGCCAAAACCGCGCCCATGCCCACACCCACCAGCATCAGCGCGGCTTGGCGGATGGAAACGGACAGCGCTAAAAAGATGAAAAAGGCGGCCAGCATGGCCGCCATCGGCAGGCGTTTCATGGCGCGATTATTTGAAAGTTTTCTCGGCCCAGAACTTGGCGTCTATCAGCAGTTGTTTGGGGCGACTGGGCACATTGGCCATGGGCAGACCGGTGGGGTCCTTGGACCACTCGACCATCGAACCGGCATAGAGCTTGACATTTTTCTGGCCCAGCACTTCGGACATGGCAAACCAGTTGGTTGCGGCCCAGTGGCCGGTGTTGCAAAAGGACACGGTCTCTTTGGCCGGGTCAATGGGGCTGGCGGCCGCCACTTTTTGGGCCTGATCGGCATTCACAAAGGTCGAACTGCCGGGTGCAAACCACTTGTCGTGCTCCACATTGACGGCGCCTTGCAAAGTGCCGGGCACGCTGGCGGCCACATGGCGTGTATCGCCCTTGAAGAATTCGGCCGGGCGGGCGTCGATCAAGGCGGCATCGCCTGATTTCACACGCGCCACCAGTTCTTCCTTGGTGGCCACGAGGCTCTTGTCAATCTGTGGTTGAAAGTTGCTGGCGGCTACTTTGACGGCTTGGTTGTTCTGCGGCAAACCTGCGAGGGCCCAGGCCTTGAGGCCACCGTTGAGCACCGACAGCTCTTTCAGCCCCAGCACCTTGAGGGTCCAGTAGACCCGGGCTGAAGCGCCAAAGTCGGTGGCATCAGCGCCGCTGGACACGACCACGGCGTGGGTGACGGGCGTCAGGCCCAAGCTCTGCACCAGGGCGCTCAGCTTGGGGAGTTCAGGCAGTTCGCCGGGGTTGTTGGCTGGGCCACGCCAGGTGCCGTAGGGCGCGTTGATGGCACCCGGAATGTGGTTGGCCGCATACGACTTGGCGTCACGAATGTCGATCACGCGTACGCTGGCGTCCGACAATTTGGCTTGCAGTTCGGCCGGGCTCAAGAGAGGCTGTGCCGCGAAAGGGGCGGTGGCTGCAGCCGATAAGGCCAGGCCCAGAAGCAGGGTGGTGAAGTGGTTCATGGTGGGGTGATCCGTGGAGGGAATTTTTGGAAAGATGCCGGATTGTGATGATTCACTTCAGATAAGTAAACGATTGTTTAGTTGGCTTGATATGCCATATGAATATAAAGACAGGGGCTGTCCTGACCTGATCTGACCAGACCTGACCGGGTTTTGGCTCCGCCAGGGCGTGTCAACGCCGTGCAGCCATGGCCCGGTTTTGGGCCATCCACAGGGCCGCTGTGCCCAACACACTGGCGGTCAGCAGCCACCACAGCGCCAGGCTGTAGCCCTGCACAGGTGACCAGAGCAGGCCCAGGGTCAAGGGCGCTGCAGCCCGCGCCAGCGCAATCGGCACGCCCAGCAAGCCGTTGAGCTGTCCGACATGCGCTTGGCTGACGTATTGCGCCATGGCCGTGCCCTTGATGATGGTGTTCATGCCATTGCCCAAGCCATAGAGCACCACAAACACCAGCGAGGCAACCGGGTTGAGCCCGCCCAGCAGCAGCACCAGCAGGCCAGCCGGGATCAACATGGGGATCCAGCGGTTGGCGGTGTGCACGTCCCAATGGCGCTCAAAAACGAACAACAGCAGTCGCCCCACCACCTGAATGGCGCCCATGGCGGCCGGGATGGCGATGACCCAGGCAGGTGACAAACCTGACTCTTGTAAAAGCGCGATCATGTGGGCGGGCAAAGCAGACGTCACCGACATCATCAGCACCATGAACAGGGCCAGCAGCCAGAAAGGTGTGTTGCGCAGATGCTCTCGCACCGGGACTGGTTTGCGTTTTGGCGATTCTTCGGGGGGTCTGTTGTGGCTGCTTGTGCGCGGTGCATCGCGCAGCAACCAGCCGTGCAGTGGGGCGCACACCAAAAACTGCAAGGCCGCCAAAGCCCACAGCGCATGCCGCCAGCCCCACAAGTCCATCCACCAGGCAAACAGGGGAATGAACACGGTGCTGGCCAGCCCGCCCAAAAAAGTGAGGGTGATGATGGCGCGGCGAAAGTCTTGTGGGAACCGCCGCGTGACCACGGCAAATGCGGGGGTGTAAAGCGTCGCGGCCAGCCCCAGACCCAGCCAGACCCACACGGCGTAAAACCCGGCAACAGACTCGACAAAGCCGTGCGCCACCAAGCCCGCACCAATCCAGAGTGAGCCCACGCTCATCACCACGCGCTCGTGCCCGGCGTCGATCCAGCGCCCGACCAGGTAAGCCATCAGGCCTTCGGCCAGCAGCGCCAGGCTGAAGGCCAGCGACGACTCGGCCCGGCTCATGCCCAGGGCGGCCTCCAAAGGGGTCATCAACAAAGAAAAGGTATAGAACACGCTGCCCCAGGTGATGAGCTGGGGCAGGGACAGCCAAAAGCAAAAGGAGGGCAAGCGCGATGCGTTCACAACAGAAAGCCACCTGAAAAGCCAGACCGTGGCGCGGAAAAAAACGTCCGGGCCGAACAAATGCATGGGGGCTGAGCAGAAGATGCCAGTAGATGCATCCGGCAGAGCATACCTGCCGCTGAAAAGGAGCTGGGCATTTGGGTGGGTGCGGGATCCACCCAAGCCGCATTTGCGGAACGTCCTTGAAGTTGCTACTTTTCAAGTTTTGCGTCATTGAAGTTGCAATTTTTTCTAAGGATCACGATTTGATCTTTCTGCGCGCCCAAGGCGACAGTCAAATGGACTGGTTTGCAGCGGAAGCGGGCACCTGGTCAGACGTGCTGACTGACATCAACCGGCCATAAGCGGACGATGCGGTTGTGGCAACAGAAGCGTCTAAGGCTGGTAAGGCACTTCATAATCTAACCCCTCCCCTCTGCTTTTCGAGATGCCTACCTTTCATCATGGATAAACTCTTGCTACAGCAGCTGGTGCTGGATCGGCTCGCCGAAGACCTTCTGCAAGCCGAACAGGCAGTGCGTGCGGCCCACGAAACGGCGACACACGAAGAAAACATTGCCGAAAACAAATACGACACATTGGGACTCGAAGCCGCCTACCTGGCTACCGGCCAGGCTCGGCGCGCTGAAGACCTTCGCCAGGCGATGGCCAATTGGCGCCAATTCCGCCCGCGTGCCTATGACGCCAGCAAAGGTATACAGCTCGGCGCGCTGGTCTGCCTAGTCAATTCCGACGACAAACAGCAACTGCTCTTTCTCGGGCCGGATGGGGGCAGCATGAAGTTGGTCAGCGGCGCACAGCTCATTCAGGTCATCAGCAGCGAAGCCCCTTTGGGTAGGGCCATGCTGGGTAAACACGAGGGTGATGAGGTGTGGATACAGGTAGCTCCAATCCGACAGCAATTTGAGGTGCTGCGGGTAAATTAATCCGCAAGCAAGCCCAAGCCAAATTGGCTTAGATCATCAGATGTGCCTGAAAGCTAGACTTCGGCTGCGGGTCATTTGTGGCAACTCCAGAGTGACCTGCCCCCTTTGAGCCGTACCAAATCGAAGGAACAAAGTGCGCAAATTTTGGAGACTTCCACTGACTGCGTTACTTTTTTGCATTGATTTAGGCGTTTGCAGCGACAGTCCGCTTTGGGTCGGATGCTGCCGGTCAGTCGACTTGCCGCGAGCGACGGTAGCCAGCCTCGAGCAGTCCTGTACACATTGACGCTGAAAAATAGCGTCTTCAGTGACGCAGAGCAACTACAGTGACGTTCTTCAGCATTGAACATCGGCTTGGGCGCGAACCAGACCTGGATCAGCGCGTTGGGTAAACCAGTTGCCAGCCCTCAGGGCAATAGCCGGTGTAGGGATAAAACTGCCCGACTGAGCTGCAAAAGTAACTGGCGCTGACGGGCTGGGGTGACGGCATGTAAACAGCGGGAGGGTTCACATAAGTCACCTGTGGCGGTGGCGTGTAGCTGGGTGTGCTGGCGGCAGCGCTGATCGCTGCGCCTGCAATGCCCAAGACGATCAATGGCCCCAGCCAGTCCGAAGTGCGTTGCTGGTGCACGGTCTTGTGGCGCGGTGGATGACCGTGCGGGCCGCCTGCCAGAGCGTGTGTGCTGACGGCAACTGTGGACAGTGCAATGACCAAAATACCAAGAGTCTTTTTCACAGGGCGCCTCATGATTGACTTGTGTTCACCCATAACGCCACGCGGTGCTTGCCGTTGACAAGAAATATCCAGAACAGCTTTCAGATGTAACGCCTTGTGTGCCGGGCGCTTTCAGTGTTCCTTGAGCACCCGCCGGTATTGCACCGCCTCGGCCACATGCGCTGTCTGGATGGTGTCGCTGCCTGCCAGGTCGGCAATGGTGCGGGCCACCTTCAGGCTGCGGTGGGTGCTGCGGCCGCTCCAACCCAGCCGGGTGGCGGCTTTTTGCAGCAAGGCTCGGGCGTTGTCGTCCAGCCTGGCTTGGGTGTCGATGGCCTGGCCGTGCAGGTCGGCATTGGTGCAAGCCTGGCGGTGCAGGGCGCGCTCGCGGGCCACCAGACTGCGGGCCGCAATGGCGAGGGTGCTTTCCCCTGGCGGGGCATTCAGCAGGTCTTGCGCGGGCAGACTGGGCACCTCGATGTGCAGGTCGATCCGGTCCAGCAGGGGGCCACTGAGTTTGCCCTGGTAGCGGCTGACCTGGTCAGGTGAGCAGCGGCAAGCCCGGTGGGGACTGCCCAGATAGCCGCAGGGGCAGGGGTTCATGGCGGCAATCAACTGAAAACGTGCCGGAAACTCGGCCCGTCTGGCTGCTCTGGCGATGGTGATGGTGCCGGTCTCCAGGGGTTCACGCAGGGCTTCCAGTGCGGCCCTTGGAAACTCCGGGAGCTCATCCAGAAACAGCACGCCGTGGTGCGCGAGGGAGATTTCTCCCGGGCGGGGCGGTGAGCCGCCACCGACCAGTGCCACGGCGCTGGCCGAGTGGTGCGGCTGACCGGTCGGGCGTTGCGCCCAGCGTGACAAGTCAAAAAGCCCGGCCAGGCTGGCGATGGCGGCCGACTCCAGCGCTTCTTCAATGGACATGGGCGGCAGCAAGCCTGCAAAGCGCTGGGCCAGCATCGACTTGCCCGAACCGGGCGGGCCCACCATCAGCAAAGAGTGCCCGCCTGCAGCGGCGATTTCAAGCACCCGCTTGACGCCGGCTTGGCCTTTCACGTCGGCCAGATCGGCATAGCGTGGTGGCGCGCTGGGTGTGGTGGGGGCCATGCGTGCCCAGCCATCGCCAGGTTCGGGCGGTGGCTCGTTCGATGGCGGCAGGAATTGCTGCACCACATCGAGCAAGTGCTGCGCCCGAAAGACTTCGGCATCGGGCACCAGGGCGGCTTCTTCGGCGCTGCCTGGCGGCAGTACCAGTCGGGTGCGCACCTGTTGCTGGCGCAACGCCAGGCTCATGGCCAGCGCGCCGCGCACAGGACGCAATTGGCCCGACAAAGACAGCTCGCCTGCAAATTCGTAGCCAGCCAGTTGGCTGGCGTCAATTTGACCGCTGGCGGCCAAGATGCCCAGCGCGATGGGCAAGTCGAGCCGCCCCGAGTCTTTGGGCAAGTCGGCCGGGGCCAGGTTGACAGTGATGCGTTTGTTGTGCGGAAAGTCCAGCCCGCTGTTTTGCAGGGCCGAGCGCACGCGTTCGCGCGCCTCCTTGACTTCGACATCGGCCAGCCCCACCAAGGTGAAGCTGGGCAGGCCATTGGCCAGATGCACCTCCACGGTGACTGCAGGCGCTTGCAGGCCGACCAGTGCACGGCTGTGCACCAAACTGAGACTCATACCCTCTCCCTGCCCCACGCTGGTGCATGGTGTGTGTTCTGGCGCCCGGGCGTGGCATGCAGAAACTGTTGGCATGCCATTCAACCACGCAGAGAGTAAAAAAGCACTGGTAAATGCCCTCAGTTGCAGGGTGAATGCAGGTTGGCACGCTCCCTGCATATGGTCTGTGTCTTTTATTCACTTCTTTGGAGCTTTGCATGAAAAAAATCCTCGTTCCTTCCCTGATTGCCCTGGCTTTGGGTTCCGTCACCGGTCTGGCCCAAGCCCAGGCAGCAGCCCCCGCGAGCAGCCTGTCCTTCAACGTCGGCGCTGTGAGCGATTACCGCTACCGCGGCATTTCCCAGTCACGCCTGCAGCCCGCCTTGCAAGGTGGCCTGGATTACGCAGACAAGAGTGGTTTCTATGTGGGCGCTTGGGGTTCCAGCATCAAGTGGATCAAGGACACCCCTGGCGTTACCAAAGGCGCTACAGAACTGGATTTGTACGCCGGGTACAAAGGCGCTGTGGGCGATGTGGCTTATGACGTTGGCTTCTTGCGGTATCAGTATTTTGGTAACAACTACGTTAACTACGGGGCCAATGCCAACACCAATGAAATTTACGGTGCCGCAACTTTTGGGCTGGTTACAGCGAAGTACTCCCACGCAATTTCCAACTTGTTTGGCAACATCGACAGCAAAAACAGCTATTACTTGGACTTGAGTGCTGCATTCGATCTTGGTAATGGCTTTTCTTTGACGCCACACGTTGGGTATCAAAAAGTCAAAAACGTGCCTGCCGATGCAGGCTCTTATACGGATTACTCACTGACCTTGTCAAAAGATTTGGGCAATGGCTTGTCCGCAACTGCAGCAGCAGTTGGGACCGATGCAGACAAGGTTTTTTACAACTTGAAAGACAAGTTCAACGGCAAGTCCGGCCTGGTCGTTGGCCTGAAATACGCCTTCTGACCCCCCCACATTCCAACCAAGGAAGCATCATGAAACTGGTGACCGCCATCATCAAACCCTTCAAGCTGGACGAGGTGCGTGAAGCACTTTCGGGCATCGGCGTGCAGGGCATCACCGTGACCGAAGTCAAAGGCTTTGGTCGTCAAAAGGGCCACACCGAGCTGTACCGCGGTGCGGAATACGTCGTCGATTTCTTGCCCAAAGTGAAGATCGAAGCGGCCGTGTCCGACGAGCTGGTCGAGCGCGTGATCGAAGCCATCGAAGCCGGTGCCCGCACCGGCAAAATCGGTGACGGCAAGATCTTCGTGTACGACCTCGAGCAAGTGGTTCGCATCCGCACCGGTGAGACCGGTGGCGAAGCCCTTTGATGGATCAGAAAGAGAGTCGAAACATGAAAAAATTACTTGCTACTCTGGCCTTGGGCCTGACTTTGGGTTTCGGTGTGTTCGGTGCAGCATCTGTTGCCACCGCGCAGACTGCGCCTGCCGCCGTGTCGGCCCCTGCTGAGGCCAAACCGGCCGATGCTGCTGCTCCGGCCACTGCGCCTTCTGCTGCGCCTGCCGCAGCAGAGGCTGCACCTGTGCTGGTGCCCAACAAGGGCGATACCGCCTGGATGATGGTGTCCACCATCTTGGTGATCCTGATGGTGATTCCTGGCCTGGCCCTGTTTTATGGCGGTCTGGTGCGCAGCAAAAACATGCTGTCCGTGCTGATGCAGGTGGTGGTCACGTTCTCGATGATCACCGTGCTGTGGTTCATCTACGGCTACAGCCTGGCCTTTACCGAAGGCAATGCCTACATCGGTGGTTTTGACCGCCTGTTCATGAAGGGCATCTGGGACAACGTGGGCGGCACATTTGCCAACGCGGCCACCTTCAGCAAAGGCGTTGTGATTCCTGAAATCACGTTCGCTGCCTTCCAGGCCACGTTCGCAGGCATCACGTGCGCCCTGATCGTTGGCGCCTTTGCCGAACGCATCAAGTTCTCTGCCGTGCTGGCCTTCATGGTGCTGTGGTTCACTTTCAGCTACCTGCCCGTGGCACACATGGTCTGGTTCTGGATGGGCCCTGATGCCTACGCTTCCAAGGAAGTGGCCGATGAAATGACCAGCAAAGCCGGTTTGTTGTGGCAGTGGGGTGCGCTGGATTTTGCGGGCGGTACTGTGGTGCACATCAACGCTGCGGTTGCCGGTTTGGTCGGCGCCTTCATGGTGGGCAAGCGTGTGGGTTATGGCCGCGAAGCCATGGCCCCTCACAGCCTGACATTGACCATGGTGGGTGCCTCCTTGCTGTGGGTGGGCTGGTTTGGTTTCAATGCCGGCTCTGCTCTGGAAGCCAATGGTTTCGCAGCTTTGGCCTTCGTCAACACCTTGGTGGCAACGGCAGGCGCCGTGCTGGCCTGGTGTGTGGGTGAAGCCCTGATGCGCGGCAAAGCCTCCATGTTGGGTGCGGCTTCGGGTGCTGTGGCTGGCTTGGTCGCCATCACCCCAGCGGCTGGCAACGTCGGTATCGGCGGTGGCCTGATCATCGGCCTGGTGGCTGGCTTTGCATGCTTGTGGGGTGTCAACGGCCTGAAAAAGATGCTGGGCGCTGACGATTCGCTGGATGTGTTCGGCGTGCACGGTGTCGGCGGTATCGTCGGTGCCTTGCTGACCGGCGTGTTCAACTCGCCAGCACTGGGTGGCCCCAGCGCCGTGGGCGACTGGGTCACGGTGACGATGATCACGCCTGACGCTTACTCCATCGCTGCACAAGTGTGGACCCAAGCCAAGGCTGTGCTGTTGACCATCGTCTGGTCGGGCGTGGTGTCTGTGGTCGCCTTCAAGATCGTTGACCTGACCATTGGTCTGCGCGTCACCGAAGAGGAAGAGCGCGAAGGTCTGGACATCTCTTCACACGGCGAGTCGGCCTACCACGGTTGACGTGGCGTGAAGCCGGGGAGGGCAGCTTTTGAACAAAGCGCCTCTCTGCAAGGGATGATCACAAAGCCCACGCACTTCGGTGTCGTGGGCTTTTTTATGGGTGCTCGGCGCTTGGCACGCCGCCGACTGTGGCGGCTCGCCTGTTGTTCGTTTGTAAAGAGGGCGGCTAAAAAGATCGGCGCTTAGCCCGCTGCACAAGCCGAGTCGCGGGCGTCGCCGATAGCCAGACTGTTCAAGGCCACCGCTTCACCGGTGCTTTGTTGCACGGTGTTTTTGACCTGCACGATTTCGGCGACGATGGCGATGGCGATTTCGGCCGGTGTTTTGGCGCCCAAGTGCAGACCCACCGGGCCGTGCAGGCGTGACAAGGCCGCCTCGCTCAGGCCAAAGTGTTCGGCCAGACGCGCCTTGCGGGTGGCCTGGTTGCGCCGCGACCCCAGCGCCCCGATGTAGAACGCATCCGAATTGAGCGCTTCCATCAGGGCCATGTCGTCCAGCTTGGGGTCGTGTGTCAGGGCCACGATGGCGGTGTGCGCATCGGGGCGGATGTCTGTCACCACGTCGTCTGGCATGCCCAGCACGCGGGTCACACCGATCATGTGCAAGGCGTGTGCAAACTCTTCGCGCGGGTCGCACACCAGCACTTCAAAATCGAGCATCAGGGCCATCTGTGCGACGGCCTGGCTGAGTTGCCCGGCGCCTATCAGCAGCAGCCGCCAGCGCGGTCCAAACAAGGTGGTGAGGGTGTGGCCGTTAAATTGCAAGGCCTCGCCGCGTTGAGCGTCGCGCAGTTGCACGGCACCGATCCTTGATCGACAAGGTGCGCGCCACCAGCTGGTGCGCGCTGGTGCGCGCCAGCACCTGCTCGACCCAGTCGGTGCTTTGCACAGGTTCTTGCACCAGACGCAATGTGCCGCCGCAGGGCAGGCCAAGGCGGGAGGCTTCTTCTTTGGTGACACCGTAGGCCACCATCGAAGGGCCGGTCAGCTGGTCGTATTCGCCGGCCTTGATGCGGGCGATCAGGTCGTCTTCGACGCAGCCGCCCGAGACGGAGCCGCTGACGAGGCCGTCGTCGCGAACCGCCAGCAAGGCACCAGCGGGCCTGGGGGCGCTGCCCCAGGTTTCCACCACGGTGACCAGTGTCACCCGATGGCCCGCCTGTTTCCAGGACAGCACGTCCGACAGCACGCGCAGATCCAGACTTTCCATGTGTTTCTCCGTCAGTGGTTGGTGTTCAAGCGCAAGCCCATGCCAAGCCCTGGCATTTTGACAGTGACTGTACGGGCAAAATAGACCACTGCATTTGAAAGATCTGCCGCAATGACACACCCTGTTTCGCCCGACTGGCAAGCCCTGAGCACCGAGCCCGATGGCCTGGGTGAGTCGCCATTTTGGCATCCTGGCGAGCAGCGTCTTTATTGGGTCGATATTCCTGGCCAACGCATGGGTCGGGTGGCGGTGCAGGGTTTGCAGGCACAAGGCGCGGTCGAGTATTGGCCCCTGAGCCAAGAGCCTGGCTGCATTGCGCCTGTGCAAGGTGGCGGTCTGGTCATGGCTTTGCGCGATGGCGTTTATTTGGCACGCACCTGGGGCGGTGATTTGCAACAACTGACTGTTGCGCCCTATGACACCACGCGATGGCGCTTCAACGATGGAAAGTGCGACCCGCAAGGCCGCTTGTGGGCCGGCACGCTGTACGAGCCTAAAGACCAGGCCTTGGGTGTTTTGTACATGCTGGATGGGCGCGGCCTGCACCCCAAGATGGACGGCGTGACCACCGCCAATGGCCTGGCCTGGTCGCCCGATGGCCGAACCCTGTACTGGGCTGACACCGCCGCGCACCGAGTGCGTGCGTTTGACTTTGACCCGGCCAGCGGCCAACTTTCAGGCGCGCGGTTGTTTCACCAGATGACCCCCAAACCTGCAGGCTGGGCTTGGGGCGATCCAGCACCCGATTCAGCACCCGATTCAGCACCCGATTCTGCACCTTATGGCGGGCGGCCCGACGGCGCGGCGGTGGACGCTGAAGGGTGCTACTGGTCGGCCCAATACGAGGGCCAACGCCTGCTGCGTCTGTCGCCTGCGGGCGAAGTGCTGGCCGAAGTGAAAACGCCTGTGCCCTGCCCGACCATGCCCTGCTTTGGTGGGCCCGACCTGAAAACCCTGTTCATCACCACCTCACGCCAGGGCCGAAGTGCCTCGGAGTTGGCGCATTACCCTCGGGCGGGTTGTGTTTTTGCGCTGCGGGTGGCGGTGGCGGGCTTGGAGGTGAACAACTTCTGTCTTGGCGGGCTGTAATTTCCTGCAAATTCAAAATCTAATTTTCAAGTTGCAGGGTTTTAGTTAAACTCATCGGCATGATCAGACGCAATATTGAGCCCATTTTTCGTCAGTTGGCCGGCCAGTACCCCATCGTTACGCTGGTGGGGCCACGCCAAAGTGGCAAGACCACCTTGGCACGCATGGTGTTTCCGGACAAGCCCTATGTCACGCTGGAGGACCCGGATATGCGGCGCTTTGCCATGGAAGACCCGCGCAGCTTTTTGGCCACCTACAAAGAAGGGGCGGTGCTCGATGAAATTCAACGTGCGCCAGAGCTGCCCTCTTACTTGCAATCTATGGTGGATGCCCATGCCGCACCGGGCCAGTTCATTTTGACGGGAAGTCAGCAATTTGAGTTGATGACCCAAGTCAGTCAGTCATTGGCCGGGCGAACGGCCTTGCTGCGCTTGCTGCCGCTCAGCTTGGCGGAAGTGGCGTCCATGCGCCCAATCAATGCACAAGATCCTTTGGCCCTGCCCAAGTGCTTGCTGAGCGGCTTTTACCCACGTGTGCATGATCGGCAGTTGCAGCCCTCGCAGGCCATGGCAGATTACTTTGCAACTTATGTCGAACGCGATTTACGGCAATTGGCGGCCGTCCAAGACTTGCGCTTGTTCGAGCGCTTTGTGCGCTTGTGCGCTGGACGCACAGGGCAGCTGTTGAACCTCAGCAACCTGGCCAACGATGCTGGCATTTCGCAGCCCACGGCACGGGCTTGGTTAGACCTGCTGCAAACCAGTTTTATCGTCCATTTGCTGCCGCCGTGGTTTGTGAACTCGGGCAAGCGCTTGGTCAAGTCACCCAAGCTGTACTTTTATGACACGGGGCTGGCGTGCTGGCTTTTGGGACTGCGCGCACCAGAGCAAGTCCAGCGCGACCCTTTATGGGGTGCGCTGTTTGAAAACTTCGTGGTGATGGAAGCCTTGAAAGACCGCTTCAACCAAGGTGAAAACAGCCCCCATTATTTTTACCGGGACTCCGAGGGCAACGAGGTGGACTTGCTCATGCCTGTGGGCAGGCAAATGCACGCCATCGAGATCAAGGCCGGCGCCACGGTCAACCCCGATTATTTCAAAGGGCTCAAGCGCTTGGCAGCACACCAGCCGGACATGTTGCTCAGTGGCTGTGTGGTGTATGGTGGCGATCAGTCCCAGGCGCGCTCACCCTGGCCGGTGCATTCCTGGCTCACGTTGGCGTCACCCAAGCCATCAGCCGCCCCCTGAACCTGCCTCCAAGACCTTTCGGCCGTAAAGGCGAATGATGCGCGCGGGTGCATCCCCGCAATTTTTCACAACCCCACCGTTCAAAAAATTCACACTGCCCAGCAGGGCCGGGCGTTACCATCCATTCCCATGGACGCTGAACTCAATTCCCTCATCGACGCCGTACGCGCTGCGGCTGCCCAGGGGCGCACTTTGCGCCTGCGTGGTGGTGGCACCAAAGACTTCTGGGGCCACAGCCTGACGGGGGAGGTGCTTGACACCCGGGGCTATCGCGGCATCGTGAGCTATGAGCCCAGCGAGCTGGTGGTGACCGTGCGCTGCGGTACGCCGCTGGCCGAGCTGGAAGCGGCCCTGGCCGAAAAAGGCCAGTCCCTGGCGTTTGAGCCACCGCATTTTTCCGAAGGCGCGACGGTGGGTGGCATGGTGGCCGCAGGTCTGAGCGGCCCGGCCCGTGCCACGGTCGGCGCAGTGCGCGACTATGTTTTGGGCGCGCGCTTCATCAACGGTCGGGGTGAGCACCTCACTTTTGGTGGCCAGGTCATGAAGAACGTGGCCGGTTACGACGTCAGCCGCCTGATGGCTGGCAGCTGGGGCACGCTGGGTCTGATCACCGAGGTCAGCCTGAAGGTCTTGCCCGTGGCCCCGGCCGAAGCGAGCTTGATGATCGCCGGTTTGGCCCAAGGCCCGGCGCTCGATTTGCTGCACCGTTGGGGTGGCCAGCCCTTGCCCCTGAACGCCAGCGCCTGGGTGCGTGACACCACGGCCCAGCCGGTCGCCGACTATTTGTTTGTGCGCCTGCGCGGCGCGGCGGCGGCGGTGCAGTCGGCCACGGTCAAGATGGGCGCCGATGCGCTGGCGCTGGGCGCGCAAGTGCAGCAGATGGACAACGCAGAAGCCGCGCAAGACTGGCGCGCCAGCGGCGATCAAAGCTTGGCCTTTTTTGAAGCCCCCAGCCCCGACGTCTGCTTGTGGCGTTTGTCGGTGCCTCAAACCGCGCCGGTGCCCGATTTGCCTTACCCCTTTTACACAGAATGGCAAGGCGCCCAGCGCTGGTTGTGGGCGCCCTCTTCTGCGGCGGTGGCTTTGCGCGAACTGGCGCAATCGGTGGGGGGCCACGCCAGTTTGTTCCGCGCCAGTGCGGCGCATGCCGCGGTCGACAAGGCCGCAGGCGTGAGCACCCCGCTTGATCCGGTGCAGCAACGCATTCAACAACAACTGCAACAACAGTTCGACCCTCAAGGCGTTTTTGCCACCGGCCGACTGCAACCGATTTGATCCGGGACGACCACCATGCAAACCAAGCTCGCCCCCGAATACCAAAACACCCCGGAAGGCCTCGAAGCCGAAGCCATTTTGCGCAAGTGCGTGCACTGTGGCTTTTGCACGGCCACCTGCCCAACATACCAACTGTTGGGCGATGAGCTCGATGGCCCGCGTGGCCGCATCTACTTGATGAAGCAGGTGCTGGAAGGCGAAACGCCCACCCGCAAAACCCAGATGCACCTGGACCGGTGCCTGACTTGCCGCAACTGCGAAAGCACATGCCCGAGCGGCGTGCAATACGGCCAACTGGTCGACATCGGCCGCAAGCTGGTCGACGCCAAGGTCGAGCGCCCTGCCGGTGAAAAACTGTTGCGCTGGGCCCTCAAGGAAGGCCTGCCTTCGCCCCTGTTTGCACCCGCCATGAAGATGGGCCAAATGGTGCGCGGTTTGTTGCCAGCCAGCCTGAAGGCCAAAGTGCCTGCGCCTCAAGACGCGGGTGCCTGGCCCACCGCGCAGCATGCCCGCAAGGTGCTGATGCTGGCCGGTTGCGTGCAACCCAGCATGAGCCCCAACATCAACACCTCCACCGCGCGCGTGCTCGATGCTTGCGGCATCCAGACCGTGACCGCGCCCAAAGCCGGTTGCTGCGGTGCGCTCAAGTTTCACCTGAACGACCATGAGGGCGGCAAGGACCACATGCGCGCCAACATCGACGCCTGGTGGCCGCTGGTGGACAGTGGCGAGGTCGAGGCGATTGTGATGAACGCCTCGGGCTGTGGCGTGATGGTCAAAGACTACGGCCATGCGCTGAAAGACGACCCGGCCTATGCCGACAAAGCCGCACGCATCGGTGCGCTGACCCGCGACCTGAGTGAGCTGCTGCCCGAGCTGGTGCCCTTGCTCAAGGACAAGCTCAAACCTGAAGCCCTGCAAGCCGCAGGTCTGCAGGCCTACCACCCGCCCTGCACGCTGCAACACGGCCAGCAGCTCAAAGGGGGCGTCGAAAAGCATTTGGGCGATCTGGGCTTTCAGATCAAGGTCACCGCCAACGAGTCGCACCTGTGCTGCGGCTCGGCCGGCACGTACAGCGTGCTCAACCCGGCGCTGTCCAAACAGCTGCGTGACCGCAAGCTGGGCCACCTGAACGCGCTGGAGCCCCAGGGCGTTTTAAGCGCCAACATTGGCTGCATCACCCACCTGCAAAGCGGCAGTGGCCTGCCGGTGCGGCATTGGGTGGAGTTGTTGGACGAATCGCTGAGCACTGCTTCCTGAACGCGTCGACAAAGTCCTTTTTGCCTTCTGCTAAGACCAGCGCCTGCGCACGCCAAATTGCCCACCCGGGTAGGATTCAACCTTGGATGGCAGACTGCGCATGTCAAGCGCAAACAAAGGACAAGACGATGGCGATACCTTGGTTGATGGCGCTCAAAGTGATTCCCTGGGGCGATGTGATCGAACACGCTCCCACGGTGCTCAAAGCCGCGCGCAAGTTGATGGACCGACAGTCCTCTCAGCCACCCGGCCAAGCAGGAACCCCCGCCACGCAAACGCCGGTCAGCCAGGTGCCGAGCCTGGGTGAACTCAAAAATGCCCTGGTCGCCGCGCAAGGCCAGATCGACCTCCAGGCCCAAACCCAGCGCGAGCTGACCGAAACCCTGACCGAGTTGGCTGAACAAAATGCCCGGCTGGTCAGCGCCGTCGATGTGCTGCAGTTGCGCACCCGGCTGCTGATGTGGGGTGCGGCGGCCATGTTGGTGTGGCTGGTGGGACTGACCTGGTGGGCCTGAGCCGAGGAGCCTGAGCAGGCTTGAGGCCCATGACACGGAGCCGTTGGCAAGTCTTTCAGGCCGGTGCCCAGGGTGCTGAGCCAGTCGCCTGATATCAAACCACCAGCAATTTGCCATCAAGACAGCATCAAGTTGCCGCCAGCGCCGCCTCAATGTCCTTGGCCATCTTCTCCGGCGCATCTTGCGGCGCATAGCGCTTGATCACCCGCCCATCGCGGCCGACCAGAAATTTGGTGAAGTTCCACTTGATGGCCTTGCTGCCCAAAATGCCGGGGGCTTCTGCCGTGAGCCATTGGTACAGCGGGTGGGCGTGTTCGCCGTTGACCTTGATCTTGCTCATCATCTGAAAGCTCACGCCGTAGTTTTTCTGGCAAAAGTTGGCAATTTGGGCATCGTCGCCCGGGTCCTGGCTGGCGAACTGGTTGCAGGGAAAGCCCAGCACCACCAGCCCTTTGTCGCCGTAGCTTTTGTGCAGCTTTTCCAACCCGCCAAACTGGGGCGTGAAACCGCAGGCACTGGCGGTGTTGACGATCAGCATCACCTGACCTTTGAATCGGGACAAGGCCACAGGCTGGTTGTCGATGCCGAGGGCTTCCAGGTCATACAGGCTCATGGGGTGCTTTCCGGGGTTGTGGTGTCTGGTTGGCATCATGCCAGTGTGGGGGCTGATCAGTCGGTTTTGGGGCCCGGACCGACCACCGACAGCAAGGCCGCCAGCAAGATCAGCGAGCCACCCAGCAGGGTGCGGCTTTCCCACTCTGATGCGCCCAGCAGGACGGAGGACACGCTGGCAAACAGCACCTCGGACAGCATGACCAGGGCTGTGGTGTGGGCCGCCAGGCGGGCAGCGCCGTATTGCAGCGCCAGGTTGCCAAACAAAAAGGAGATGCCGAGCAAGGCCACCAGTGGCAACCAGGCCCAGGTGGGCGCCTGACCAACAGCCACTACGCCGGTTGCCAGGCCCGCCATGGCGGCGAATGTGGCCATGACCGCCCCGCCACCAAACATGGCCAACGTGCGCGATGAACTGGGGGTGTCTTTGAGCTTGAGCAGCAATGCGTTGGTGATGGCAAAGGTCAGGCCACCCATGAGGGCCAGCACATCGGCCAGGCTTTCGGGCACGGGCCAAGGCGTCTCGGGGGTTTTGAGCACGATGAACAAGCCCGTGATCGCCAGGACCAGGCGCAGCAGCGCCATTTGGCTGGGTTTTTCACCCAGTAGCCACCAGGCCACCAGCACCGACCAGGCGGGCATCAAATAAAACAGCAGCACCACGCGCACCACATCGCCCACCGTGACGGCCCAGTTGAAGCCCACATTGGTCAGGCCCGAGGCCAGCAACAACAGCCACAGCCCGGGGTGGCCCCGCCAGCTCAGCAACTGCCCGCTGCGCCAGAGCCACAAGGCGATGGACACGAACACAAAGGCGTAGACCAACGCGGTGGCCCACAGCGGGTGCAGGCCTTGGGCTTCGAGCTGTTTGAACGGCCACCAGCACACGCCCCAGACAAAGGCGTTCAGCAGCAGTCCGGCCACAGCCAGACTTTTGGGGGATGACGGGCCCATGAAGGAGGGTGTCAGGACGGATCGCCTGGTGTGTCAGAGGCTTTGCCGCTTTGGCGCTTGCGCCACCAGCGCCAGCCCAGCCAGACCACGCCCAGTCCCAGCAGGGCAAAAATGCCGTGCTGAAACTGGCGCAGCACCGCAAACATCCAGTCCCAGTTTTGCGCGCCAAAGTAACCCAGGTACACCCAGATGGGCACGCTGATCAAGGCGGCAAAGCCGTCCATCAAGAACCAGGTGGCAAAACTCACGCGGTGGCTCATGCCTGCCGAAAAGAAGACCGGGGTGCGCAGGCCGGGTAAAAAGCGGGCCACGAACATGACCCATTTGCCGTATTTATGAAAGGCATCTTGTGCGCTGGCAAAGCGCTCGGGGGTCAGGATTTTGCGAAAACCGGGCAATTTGGAGATGCGTTGGCCGTAAAGGCGACCCAGCGTGAACATCAGACCATCGCCAATCAAGACGCCCGCCATGCCCACGGCAAACATGGTGTGCACATCGGCGTGGCCCAGCCCTGCGATCACGCCACCCGTGACCAGGGTCACGTCTTCGGGAATAGGCACGCCAAAACCACAAACCAAGAGCATCACGAACACAGCCAAATAGCCGTATTCGGTGAAGATGGGCATCAGAAACTGAAAAACTTCCATGGATTACAGGGTTCAGCCAACGCCTGAAGGGTTCAGGCGGAATGCGCGGGGTTGACAAGCAGCGGATCAGTGTAAAGCATTTACATAGCCCTTCCCGGGTGGGGTCAGGGCGGGTTTCCCCCGTGGTTTCGGTGGGTGAGCAGGGTCTTTTTTCAGCCTGGGCACAGGTCGACTGACTTGTTTTCGTCATGGCGGCGTCACGGGCGTTTCATGGCTGGTTTTTAAGATCAGCTCAACTTAAACCCGAGCAGGACCTTGCCATGAACGCCTTATTCCCCCGCCACCTGCAAACCGCTGTCGCCACGGTTTTGCTGGTCACCGCCTCTGCATGGGCGGTGACCGCCGCCGCGCAAACCGCGTTCCCAGCCACCTTGGCTGGCCACGCGGTGTTGCCTGCTTTGAGTCTGATCCCCGCACCCCAAGACGCCCCGGCGGACTTGCGGGTCAGCGGCAAATTCACGACCGGCCAGCGTGTCGACAAAATCGGCAGCGTCGAAGGCCTGTCGGCGGGCCGCCCGACCGGGGTGTCTTTGCCCTTCAAGGGCCAGCCTGTGCAGGGCCATTCGGGCATCAAGCGGATGGCCGATGGCAGCTACTGGCTGTTGACCGACAACGGCGCGGGCGCCAAAGCCAACTCGCCCGACTTCATGCTTTACCTGAACCAGTACAAGGTGGATTTCAAGTCGGGCCAGTTCCAGCGGCTGCGCACCGTGTTTTTGCACGACCCGGACAAGAAAGTGCCGTTTCGCATCGTCCACGAAGGCACCCAGCAGCGCTATCTGACCGGCGCGGACCTGGACACCGAAAGCTTCCAGTTCGCTGGCGGCGCACTGTGGATCGGTGACGAGTTTGGCCCCTTCCTGGTCAAGGCCGATCTGCAGGGCAAAGTGCTGGCAGTTTTTGAAACGCAAGTGGACGGCAAAGTGGTGCGCTCGCCCGACCACCCCGCGGTGATCACCCCCGGAGCGCCGGACCAGACCGTGAAGTTTCAGGTGCGCCGATCCAAAGGCTTTGAGGGCATGGCGTCCTCCAAAGACGGCAGCAAGCTTTACGCATTGCTCGAAGGCGCTGTGTGGGACGAAGCGGCCAAAGCCCCCGAAACGCTGGATGGCAAGCAATACCTGCGCGTGCTGGAGTTCGATGTGAAAGCTGAGAAATGGACAGGTCGCCACTGGAAATACGTGATGGAAGCCAACCACCATGCGATCGGTGACTTCAACATGATCGACGGCACCACGGGCCTGATCATCGAGCGCGACAACGGCGAAGGCACACCCGACAAGGCCTGCCCCGCAGGCACAAAACGCCCCGATTGCTTCCATGACCTGCCCCAATTCAAGCGCGTCTACAAAATTGAGCTGACCGAGGCCAACGTGGGTGGTCCGCTGCGCAAGATCGGCTACATCGACCTGATGAACATGGCCGATCCCCAAAAGCTGGCCCGCAAACCTTTGGTCAACGGGGTGTTGAGCTTTCCCTTCTTCACCATTGAAAACGTGGAGGTGGTGGATGCCACGCACATCGTGGTGGGCAATGACAACAACCTGCCGTTTTCCAGCAGCCGTGACCCCAACAAGGCCGACGACAACGAGCTGGTCTTGCTGGAAGTGGGTGAATTCCTGAAAGCCCGCTGATAGGGGGCGACAGGCCGTGAGGTCTGTCTGGACTGCATGCTTTGGGGGCCGATGAAGCTGGCATACTTCATCGGCCCTTTTGGCCCTCTTTCTCATGCCACGTCCGATACAAGCCACCATCCACACCCAAGCCCTGCGCCACAACCTGGCCCGTGCCCGCCAGGCGGCACCCGACGCGCAGGCCTGGGCCGTGGTCAAGGCCAATGCCTACGGGCACGGCATTGAGCGGGCGTTTGAAGGACTGCGTGGTGCCGATGGTTTTGCCCTGCTGGACCTGGCCGAGGCGCAGCAGGTTCGGGCACTGGGCTGGCGTGGACCGATCTTGTTGCTCGAAGGCGCCTTTGAGGCCCGCGACCTGGAGTTGTGCTCGAGGTTGCATCTTTGGCACACCGTGCATTGCGACGAACAGATCGACATGCTGGCGCTGCACAAGACGCACGAGCCGCACCGGGTGTTCCTCAAAATGAACTCGGGCATGAACCGCCTGGGTTTTGCGCCGCAGCGTTACCGCTCGGCCTGGACGCGACTGAATGCCTTGCCACAGGTAGACGAGATTTCCCTGATGACCCATTTCAGCGATGCCGATGGCGCCAAAGGCATTGCCGCGCAAATGGCCCGCTTTGAAGAAGCCACCCGTGACCTGCCCGGCGAACGCTCCTTGAGCAGCAGTGCGGCCACCTTGCGCCATGACCAGGAAGGCGCGGTCAAGGCCGACTGGATCCGCCCGGGCATCGCCGTGTACGGCAGTTCGCCCGACTTTCCCGAACACAGCGCCGAACACTGGCAGTTGCAACCCGCCATGACGCTGAGCGCCAAAATCATCGCTGTGCAGCATCTGCAAGCAGGGGAGAGCGTGGGCTACGGGTCGAGTTTTGTGACCGATGCCCCCGCCCGCATAGGTGTGGTGGCCTGCGGTTATGCCGATGGCTACCCGCGCATCTGCCCAACCGGGACACCCGTGCTGATTGATGGCACAAGGGGCCGAACTGTCGGCCGGGTCAGCATGGACATGCTGACGGTGGACCTGACCGGCCTGCCCGATGCCGGGGTGGGCAGCCGCGTCACGCTTTGGGGGAAAGCGGACAACGGCGCCGTGCTCAGCATCGACGAAGTGGCGCAGGCCGCAGGGACTGTGGGCTACGAGTTGATGTGCGCGCTGGCCCAACGTGTGCCTGTGGTGGTCGAAGACTGAATTGGTGAACGGTGCAAAAGGGATTTTTGCGCCAGCATGCTGCCCGTGTGACAAGCTGATGCACCAGACGGGCCCACAATAGTCCACCATGCCCCACAGCGCCACGCTTCACCGATTTGACCAACGCGCCTTGGCCGTTGCCCTGGTTCTGGTCGTGATCTGGGGCGGCAACTTCACCTTGCAAAAGTATTTGTTCGGGCTGATTTCGCCGGGCGGGTTTCTCTGGGCCCGTTACCTGATCATGCCGGTGTGTGCGCTTTTTCTCATGCGCTGGCGTTTTGGGCGTTGGTTGCCGCCATTGCCACGCAAGGACTGGATGCACATGGCCTGGCTGGGCTTCATCGGTCACTCCTTGCATGTGGGGCTGGTCACTTACGGCATTCACTGGTCCACGGCCTTTTCGAGTTCGGTCATCCTGGCTTGCGGGCCGATTTTTACCCTGCTGATCTTGCGTGTTCAGGGTCTTGAGCGGCTGAGCCTGCCGCAAATGGCCGGGGTGTCCCTGGCTTTTGGCGGGGTCTTGATGTTTTTGTCCGACAAGTTGCTGGGCGGCAACTGGCAGGCAGGTGGTGGCGATCTGGTTTTGTTGGTTGCAGCCGGGCTCTTTTCTTATTACACCGTGGCGGTCAAGCCCGTGATGGAGCGGCACGGCCCTGTGCTGACCATGGGCTATGCCACTTTGCTGGGCGGTTTGCCGGTGATGCTCATGTCGCTGCCTGCGGGCCTGAATGCGCCGTGGTCGGTGCTTGATTTCTGGGCCTGGGTGGGTTTGTTCTGGTCGATCATGGTGTCGGCCTTTGTCGGCTGGCTGGCCTGGGGCTGGATCAATACCGTGCGCGGCGTTGCCCGCACGGCCCCCCTGATGTATTTGATGCCACCGATGGCCGGCTTGTTTGCCTGGGCTTTGTCGGGCGAGCACTACACCTTGACCAAAATCGCCGGGGCAGGCGTCACCTTGCTGGGTGTGGCGCTGGCGCAGTACGCCGGGCAAATCAAGTGGCGTTTGCGGTGACGCTTGTTCAGCGCAGCCAGGTGTCGTAAGCGGTTTTGCAGATCAGGGCCAGCACCACCAGGATGAACACCTGGCGCACAAAGCCCGACCCGTGCTTGAGCGCCAGGCGGGTGCCGATCAGGCTGCCCACGATGTTGGACACGGCCATGGCCAGTGCCAGATGCCACCACACATGGCCTTGTATGGCGAACAGCACCAGCGCAGAAAAATTGGTGGCCACATTGATCAGCTTGGCCGAGGCCGAGGCATTCAAGAAGTCATAGCCCAGCAGCCGCACATAGGCGAACACCAGAAAACTGCCGGTGCCTGGACCAAAAAAGCCGTCGTAAAAACCGATCACCAGCCCAATGCCCGCGGCGATCCAGGCCTCTTGTTTGCCTGCAAAACGTGGCGCATGGCTGTGACCCATGTCTTTTTTGGCCAAGGTGTAGACCAGCAGCAAGGCCAGCATGAAGGGCAAGGCTTTGCGAAACAAGGAGGGATCGACCTGGGTGACCGCCCAGGCCCCCACCAAAGAGCCCAGCAAGCCAGCCCCTGCTGCGGGCAGCAAAGAGCGCCAGGGCATGACCACCTTGCGGCTGTATTGCACGGTGGCAAAGGCCGTGCCCCAGATCGAGGCACTTTTGTTGGTGCCAAACAAGGTAGCGGGAGGGGCGCCCGGAAAAGTGGCGAACAGGGCTGGCAGCAAGATCAGGCCTCCGCCGCCCACGATCGCGTCCACCAGCCCTGCCAGCAGCGAGGCCAGCGAAACAATCAGTAATTCCATGCGGGGGATTGTGGCATTGCGGCTTTGGCGACCAGGCAAAAAAAAGCGCCGCTTGCGCGACGCTTGAAAAAGTACACCTCGTTCGGATGTTGCGTGATGTTCGAGTTTTCAGGCTTGAGTTGTCTCCTCGGCCCTCGGGATGCAAGTACTGCTTTGCATCGAGTGGTAGCAATGTAAGTGACCGGGAGGGTGAATTTGCTCAGGGATTTCCCGACAATCGGGAAATCCCTGAGCTGGCATGGGGCTGCGCAAACGCCGCCGAATAACTGGAAGGTCTGAACTTGCTCAAGCCGCGATGCGGCGTGCGCTGTCTTCGGCGATCCATTGCGCGGCTTTTTCCGCAATCATCAGCGTCGGGCTGTTGGTGTTGCCGCTGGTGATGCTGGGCATCACGCCCGCATCGACCACGCGCAGGCCGGCCACGCCCCGCACCTGCAGGCGTGAATTGACCACCGCCATCGGGTCATCGTCGCGCCCCATGCGTGTGGTGCCCACCGGGTGGAAGATGGTGCTGGCAATGTCGCCGGCCAGTTTGGCCAGCTCTTCGTCGGTTTGGTACTGCACCCCGGGCTTGAACTCTTCGGGTGCAAACGGCGCCATGGCCGCTTGCGCCATGATGCGGCGCGTCACGCGCAGGCTGTCGGCTGCCACTTTGCGGTCTGCGTCGGTGGCCAGGTAGTTGGGGGCAATGGCCGGGGCGTGGTTGAAGTCAGGGCTGGTGATGTGCACCGTGCCACGGCTGGTCGGGTTCAGGTTGCACACGCTGGCCGTGATGGCCGGAAAGCTGTGCAACGGTTCGCCAAAGGCGTCCAGGCTCAGCGGCTGCACGTGGTATTCCAGATTGGCGTGGGCCTGCGATGGGTCGCTTTTGGTGAACGCGCCCAACTGGCTGGGGGCCATGCTCATGGGGCCGGTCCGCTTGAGCGCGTATTCCATGCCGATCATGGCTTTGCCCCACCAGTTGTTGGCCAAGGTGTTGAGGGTTTTGGCCCCCTTGACTTTGTAGACCGAACGAATTTGCAAATGGTCTTGCAAATTGGCGCCCACACCGGGCAAGTCTTGTGCAACGGCAACGCCTTTGTCCTTGAGCAAAGCCGCAGGCCCGATGCCTGAAAGCTGCAAAATTTGCGCCGAGCCGATGCTGCCCGCACTCAAGATCACTTCTTGTGTGGCTTTGACCTCGACCATCTCCACGCCCGTCCAGACCCGTGCGCCCGTACAGCGTTGCTCGCCATTGGCTTGGGTTTCCAGCGTCAACTGGCTCACCTGGGCCTGGTTCCACAGTTCGAAATTGGGGCGCGAATAACAGGTGGGGCGCAAAAAAGCCTTGGCCGTGTTCCAGCGCCAGCCCTTGCGCTGGTTCACATCAAAATAGGCCACGCCTTCGTTGTCGCCCCGGTTGAAATCGTCGGTGGCCGGAATGCCCGCCTGTTGAGCCGCTTGCGAAAACGCGTCCAGCACGTCCCAGCGCAGGCGCTGCTTTTCGATGCGCCATTCACCGCCGGTGTTGCGCCCGCGCAAGGTGTGCAGGTAGCTGCCTTTGGGCAAATCGGTGGGTGCCAGCAGCTCGGACTTGGCCCCTTTGGCGCCATGAAATTCGTTGGCGCCGTTGTAATGGTCCTCGTGCAGCTTGAAATAAGGCAGCGTCTGGTCCCAGCGCCACGCATCGTCACCCGTCAACTGCGCCCATTGGTCGTAGTCACGCGACTGGCCGCGCATGTAGATCATGCCGTTGATGCTGCTGCAACCGCCCAGCACCTTGCCACGCGGGTAGCGCAGGCTGCGGCCGTTCAAACCCGCGGCAGGCTCGGTCTCGTACATCCAGTCGGTGCGCGGGTTGCCAATGCAATACAGATAGCCCACGGGGATATGAATCCAGTGGTAATCGTCCTTTTTGCCGGCCTCGATCAGCAACACGCGTTTGCTGGCGTCGGCGCTCAAGCGATTGGCCAGCAGGCACCCCGCCGTGCCGCCGCCGACGATGATGTAGTCAAAGGTGTTTTCGTTCATGTTGTTCTCTCCATCCTCGGATTGTGACGGCACCGGCCCATCCCACATTTCTCAGGCGCAGCGTCCGTGATCCGATCAGACCGATGAACACCAGCAAGCGAAGCGCGGGCGACTGGCCGGGGCCGTCGGGCCGATTTGCTGGCGCGAAGCGACTGATGAGGCCCTGCGGCCCCGGCCAGTCACCCGCGCGGAAAACACCCTGCTTGTTTCCAAGGCCAGATTATTTGGCCGTGGGCATCACAAACTCGGCACCTTTGCCAATGCTCTCGGGCCAGCGCTGCATGATGGATTTTTGTTTCGTGTAAAAACGCACGCCCTCTTCGCCATAGGCGTGCATGTCGCCAAACAGCGAACGCTTCCAGCCGCCAAAGCCGTGCCAGGCCATGGGCACCGGGATCGGCACGTTGATGCCCACCATGCCCACCTGAATGCGGCGAGAAAACTCGCGCGCCACGTTGCCATCGCGGGTGAAGCAGCTCACGCCGTTGCCAAACTCATGGTCGTTGATGATCTGCACCGCGGTGCCAAAGTCGGGCACACGCACGCAAGACAAAACCGGGCCAAAAATCTCTTCCTTGTAGATCTTCATGTCGGTGGTCACGTTGTCAAACAGCGTGCCGCCCAGCCAGAATCCCTGGTCACAACCGGCGCCGGCTTTTGCGCCGTCAAACTCGCGGCCATCGACCAGCAACTTGGCGCCTTCGGCCACGCCGATGTCGATGTAGCCCTTGATGCGCTGACGCGCCGCGTCGGTCACGATGGGGCCCATTTCGGCGGCCAGGTTTTCACCGTTCAGCACTTGCAGTTTCCGGGTGCGCTCTACAAGCAAGGGGATGATCTTGTCGGCCACATCGCCCACCAGCACAGCGACCGAAATCGCCATACAACGTTCGCCGGCCGAGCCGTAACCGGCACCAATCAACGCGTCCACGGTCTGGTCGATGTCGGCATCGGGCATCACCACCAGGTGGTTTTTTGCGCCGCCCAGGGCTTGCACGCGCTTGCCGTGGTGGGCGCCGGTTTCATAGATGTAGTTGGCGATCGGGGTGGAGCCGACAAAACTGATGGCTTTCACATCGGGGTGGACCAACAGGGCGTCCACGGCTTCCTTGTCGCCTTGCACGACGTTGAAAACGCCGTCGGGCAAGCCGGCTTTTTTCAGCAATTCGGCCATGAACAGTGCGGGTGTCGGGTCGGTTGGGCTGGGTTTGAGGATGAAGGTGTTGCCAGCGGCAATCGCCACCGGGAACATCCACATGGGCACCATCACGGGAAAGTTGAAGGGCGTGATGCCTGCGACCACGCCCAAAGGCTGGCGCAGGGTCCAGTTGTCGATGCCCGTCGACACCTGGTCGGTGAAGTCACCCTTGAGCAGCTGCGGGATGCCGGTGGCAAATTCCACGATGTCGATGCCGCGTGAGACTTCGCCCTGGGCGTCGGTGAACACCTTGCCGTGTTCGGCGGTGATCATGTGGGCCAGTTCGTCCTTGTGGGTGTTCAGCAGTTCGAGGAACTTGAACATCACGCGGGCGCGCCGCAGGGGCGGGGTGTCGGCCCAAGCGGGGAAGGCCGCCTGCGCCGCAGCCACGGCTTTGGCCACTTCGGCGCTGTTGGCCAAGGCCACGCTGCCGGTGACGGCGCCGGTGGCCGGGTTGGTCACGGGCTGGCTGCGGCCCGATGCGCCTTGGGCGATCTGGCCGTTGATGTAATGACCGATGTTCGTGATGCTCATGTGTGGCTCCGTGGATGGTGTGGGCACGCGCCATTGGGCGCAAAGGGTTCTGCCTCAGGGCTGACCTGCAAAGCAGTGTAGGCACCCCCGCCAGCCCCCGCAAGGGCCAAAGCCTGAATTGATTGTTCAAAATAGTGAACAATGCGCTGATGGAAGAGCAAAAAATCAACACCCTCTGGACGCATCTGCACTGGCTGAGCGTGCTGGCGCAACAAGGCAGTTACACGGCAGCGGCTGCCCGGCTGGGCGTGAGCAAGGCCGCCATGAGCCAGCGCATCGCCGAGCTGGAGCGGGCCGCCAAAGTCACCTTGGTGCAGCGCACCACCCGCAGCGTTCGACTGACCGAAGCAGGCCAGCGGCTGGTGGATGACACCCGCGCTGCGTTTGAGCAAATCGCGCAAAGCTTTGCCCAGGTGCGCGATTTGGCCGAGCAACCCAGCGGCTTGATCCGGGTGACCGCGCCCGTGGCACTGGCCAGGCAGCAGTTGGTGCCACTGTTGGCCGAATTTCTGAAAGACTTCCCGGAGGTGCGCATCGAGTTGGACATGTCCGACCGCCTGAGTGCGCTGGCCACCGAAGGCTACGACCTGGCCATTCGCCACACGGCCCGCCCGCCCGACACCCATGTGGCCTGGGCGCTTTGCGAGACCGAGTCGGTGCTGGTGGCCACCCGGGCTTATTTGCGCAAGCAGGGCGAGCCGCAAACGCCCGCCGATCTGCAGTCGCACAACTGCCTGCACTACCCTCGCTCGCAAGACACCCCGGCCTGGGCGTTCGAGCCGCGCCAACCTTCAGACGGTGGTGAGCGCACCACCGTGCCCGTGACGGGCAACTTTGCCGCCAACAACAGCGAAGCCTTGCGCGAAGCCGCGCTCACAGGCGCTGGCATCGCCCTCATGCCCGACTTCAGCGCCCAAGCGGCCTTGCGCCAAGGCAAACTGGTGCGCGTTTTGCCAGGCTGGAAGCCCGTGGGGGCATTTGCCGAAACCATTTACGCCATTCGCCCCTATGCACCGCATGTGCCTCGGGCGGTGACGGCGCTGGTGGGGCATTTGAAGAAGGGGCTGGCGGCTGGATTTAGGGTTTGAAATCAGCATCCAAGCTTATTTGTGCATGTTTCGAGGGTCCCTTGACCGCACTTAGACCCCCCGCGCCAGCACCGGAAACAGCTTGTGCAGTCCATCCGCCATCACCTCGACCGCGAGGGCGGCGAGGATCAAACCCATCAGACGGGTCATGACGTTGATGCCGGTTTTGCCCAAAATGCGGGCGATGGGTGTGGCCAGCGAAAAGCACAAGGCGGTGGCCAAAGCGATGACCACCCCGTAGCCCACCAGCGTGCCCAGCTGGGCGAAGTTTTTGGCTTTTTCGGCATAAATCACCACGGTGGACATGGTGGCCGGGCCCGTCAGCAGGGGGATGGTCAGCGGCACCACGGCGATGCTGGCACCCACGGCCGCTTTGGTTTGCGCATCGTGCACTTCTTCGGCGTTGGCGCGGGATTCGGCGGGCTGGGCGTTGAGCATCGACAGCGCCGAGGTGAGCAGCAGCATGCCGCCGCCCACTTGAAAACTGGCCAGCGAGATGCCGAAAAACTCCAGAATCTGCAGGCCCAGCAAAGCACTGGCAGCGATCACGACAAACGCCGTGAACGACGACACCCAGATGGTGCGCTGGCGCTGGGCGTGGCTGAAGCCCTGGGTGTAGTGAATGAAGAACGGCACGATGGCCAGGGGATTGACGATGGCCAGCAGGGTGATGAGTGGTTTGAAGTCCATCAGCGCATTGTGCCGCGTCTCCTCAAAGGGGCGCTGCGGGTGTTCGCCTTCTGAACATGCCCCAGCCTTCCATGTGCAGCACTTTGTCGCCGTGCTGGTTGAACATTTCCCAGAGGTTGCGCGTCATGCCCACATCGGGCCGCTTGCCCATGGGTTTGGTTTCCAGAACGGTCGATTGCAGGCGCAGGATGTCGCCCGGGTAGACGGGTTTTTGCCAGCGGATGTTTTCCAGGCCGGGCGATCCCAGGCTGGACGTTTCAAGCAAAAAATTTGTCACCATCAAGCGCATGGCCATGGCGCAGGTGTGCCAACCGCTGGCGGACAGGGCGCCAAACACCGAGGCTTCGGCCGCTTCGTCGTTCAGGTGAAAGGGCTGCGGGTCGAACTGGGTGGCAAAGGCGATGGTCTCTTCGCGGGTGGGCGTGATGCTGCCCAGGTCGCGCACTTGGCCTACCGCCATGTCTTCCCAGTAGTACTTGATGGTCGTCGGGGCGTTTGCCATCAGCGGCCTCCCGAGATGTCCAGAAAACTCAGGGTGGTGTAACTGGCACCGTCCGACAGCAACCAGACAATGCCCTCGGCCACTTCTTCGGCGGTCCCACCGCGTTGCGCGGGCACCAGGTGTTGCAGGTCTTTCACGCGGTTGGGCAGGCCACCCGAGGCGTGGATGTCGGTTTCGATCAGGCCCGGGCGCACGGCGTTGACGCGGATGCCTTCGGCCGCCACTTCTTTGGCCAGGCCGATGGTGAAGGCGTCGATCGCGCCCTTGGCGGCGGCGTAGTCCACGTATTGGCCGGGCGCACCCAGGCGGGCGGCGGCACTCGACACGTTGACGATGCTGCCGCCTTCGCCGCCGTGCCGGGTGCTCATGCGGCGCACGGCTTCGCGGGCGCAGATCAGGCTGCCGATCACGTTGATGTCGAACATGCGCTTCCAGCGGGCTACGCTCATTTCATCCACACGGGCAGCGACGTCGACCACGCCCGCGTTGTTGACCAGCCCCGAGAGACGGCCCAGTTTGGCGTCGATGTGCTCAAACATGCGCAGCACCTGCGCCTCGTCGGCCACATCGGCCTGAACCGACATGGCCTGTCCACCTGATGCGCGGATTTGGCGCACCACCTCGTCGGCCGCCAGTGAGTTGGCGGTGTAGTTGACCGCCACAGACCAGCCGTTTCGGGCCGCCAAAAGGGCGGTGGCTGCGCCAATCCCCCGGCTGCCACCGGTCACCAACAAGACCTTGTTCATCGCGTTTCTCCTGCAAAAATAGAGGGCGCGGCGTTGGCCGCTGCTTCGTGCCAAGATTACACAACACACAAGGAGACGCCATGGGTCGCACAGTGGACTATTACTTCGCCCCGCAAAGCCCCTGGGCTTACCTGGGCCACCAGCGGCTGGCCGATATCGCCCAGCGAACCGGGGCCACCGTGCGCGTGATGCCGATCGACCTCGGGGGCAAGGTGTTCCCGATCTCGGGCGGTTTGCCCTTGGGTCAGCGGGCACCGCAACGACAGGCCTACCGCCTGGTCGAGATGCAGCGTTTCAGCCAGCTCCTGAACCTGCCTTTGAATCTGAAGCCCCAATACTTTCCAGTGGGCGGCGATGACGCGGCACGCCTGATCATTGCGGCCGATCTGGCTTTGGGCAGTGCGGGCGCGATGGCCATGGCGGGCGCCATTTTGACCGCCTGCTGGGCGCAACAACGCAACATGGCCGATGACCAGGTTTTGGCCGAGTTGGTACAAGAGCAGAAGTTGCCGGCCAGTCTGTTGGCGCAATCGCAGAGCCAGGCGGTGCAAGAGCGCTACGAGGCCTGCACCCAGGCGGCGATTGACGCGGGGGTGTTTGGTGCACCGAGCTACGTGGTCGATGGCGAGGTTTTTTGGGGCCAGGACCGACTCGACTTTGTCGAGCGCGCGCTGGCCCGCTGAAATCTTTTGAACTTTCCGGAGCAAAAAATGGGAACCCTGATTGAACTGAAAGCCGCCGATGGCACCCTGGTGCCGGCCTATGAAGCGCGCCCTGCAGGCAGCCCCAAGGGCGCTGTGGTGGTGATCCAGGAGATTTTTGGCGTGAACAGCCACATCCGCGCCGTGGCCGACGGCTATGCCGCCGAGGGTTACCTCGCCGTGGCGCCCGCCATGTTTCACCGTGTCAAGCCGGCTGTTGAACTGGGTTATGCCGAGGCCGACATGGGCGAAGGCTTTGGCTACAAAACAGCGGCAGAGGCTTTGCCTGCCCCCGGGGTGATGCAAGACATTCAGGCTGCGATCGACCACGCGGCCAAGGCATCAGGCGGCAAGGTGGGGGTGGTGGGTTACTGCTGGGGTGGCTTGCTGACCTGGCGCGCCGCTTGCACGTTGAAGGGCCTGAGTGCGGCGGTGCCTTACTACGGCGGCGGTGTGACCAGCGAAGCCGAAGCGGCTCGCCAGCCCGCAGTGCCCGTGCTGGCGCATTTCGCAGAGGAAGACACGTGGATTCCGATGGACAGCGTGCACACCTTCCAAAAGGCACACCCCGAAGTGCAGGTGTTCTCCTACGCGGCGCACCATGGCTTTAACTGCGACCAGCGCGGTTCCTGGCACGCTGCGTCGGCGCAGCTGGCCCGAGAACGCAGCTTGGCGTTTTTCAAGCAGCACCTGGGCTGATCAATCCCCGGTGCGCGCCAGGTAGCGCTTGCGCCAGAACACCAGGCCCATCGATGTGGCGACCAGGCCCATGCCGCCCAGCGTCCACCAAAAACCGCTGGCCTGATGCAGCCAGGGCATGAATTCGAAGTTCATGCCGAATACGGCCGCGATCAGGTTCAGGGGCAAGAAGATGGCGGTCAGCGCCGTCAGGGTGCGCATGATGTCGTTGGTGCGGTTGCTTTGCACGTTGAAGTGCATTTGCACAGCAGTTTCGGTGTTGTGCTCGAGCCTGCGCACGTGTTGCACCACCCGCTCGATGTGCTCCAGCACGTCGCGGCTGCGGATTTTGAGCAACTCATGCTCGCTCAATGCAGCGCTGTCTTTACCGATGCCCCAGTTGTCCAGTGAATCGGTCCAGGCCTGCACGGCGGTGCGCTGGTCATCGCACAGGGCTTCCAGATGGTGCAGCGCCATCCGCGCTTGCAGCAAGGCATCCCAGCGGTTGAATCGGGTGCGCGGGTTGAGCAACTCGGCTTGCCAGTGGTCAAGTTGTCGGCTCAGTTCGCGGCGCAAATCCAGGTAGCTGTCCACCATTTGGCTGACGATGCGAAGCATCATGTCGGCGGGGTTGCTGGGCACACCGCGCGCACCTGCCGAGCGCAGGTCGGCATATTCGGGGGCCTGCGCTTCAGGCTGCGTGCTGGCCAGCAGCCGGGCGGCATAGGCTTCGCGAACGGCACAGTCGGCGGGGTGGACGCTCAGGAGAACCCGGTCAAACACCGCGAAGCCCACCGGGCTGGTGTCAATCCGACGCAGCACGGGCGGGCCGGGGCGCTTGCCCTGAAGCCCCAAGCCATTGGCGGCATTGGCCGGGGCGCTGTCGCTGCGTTGGGCCAGTCGCCTGAACACCATCAGGTCGTAGTGTGAGCTGTAGTCGAAGCGGGAGGGCAATTGGGCGTTCAGCAGGTCTGAAACGTGCAGGTCCACCAAGGTCTGGCCCGTGAGCTGTTCCAGGGTTTTTTGCACCAAGGCCAGTTGTGCCTGAAACTGTTCGCGCGAACAGGCGATCCACACGTAACCGTTTTCTGGCAACGCCTGCGGCAGGGCCAAGCCTGCCTCAACCTGGGTGCCCGTGACCGTGAAGACCCGCATTCGTGGCTCAGCCTTGGCGGATCAAGCGTGCGGCGTCACGGGCAAAGTAGGTCAGCACGCCATCCGCCCCGGCACGCTTGAAGGCCATCAGGCTTTCCATCATGACCAGGTCGTGGTCCAGCCAGCCGTTTTGTGCAGCGGCCTTGAGCATGGCGTATTCACCCGACACCTGGTAAGCAAAGGTGGGCACCTTGAACTCGTCTTTGACGCGGCGCACGATGTCCAGATATGGCATGCCGGGTTTGACCATGACCATGTCGGCGCCCTCGGCCAGGTCCATGGCCACTTCGCGCAGGGCCTCGTCGCTGTTGCCCGGGTCCATCTGGTAGACCTTTTTGTTGCTCTTGCCCAGATTGCCTGCCGAGCCCACGGCGTCGCGAAAGGGGCCGTAAAAGGCGCTGGCGTACTTGGCGCTGTAAGCCATGATGCGGGTGTGGATCAAGCCGCGCGCTTCGAGGGCCTGGCGGATGGCGCCGATGCGGCCATCCATCATGTCGCTGGGGGCCACCATGTCCACACCGGCTTCGGCTTGGGTCAGGGCTTGCTGCACAAGCACGGCCGTGGTTTCGTCATTCAGGATGTAACCCGTCTCATCGAGCAAGCCGTCCTGGCCGTGGCTGGTGAAGGGGTCCAGGGCCACATCGGTCATCACCCCCAGTTCAGGAAAGCGTTTTTTCAACGCGCGCACCACCCGTGGCACCAGGCCGTCGGGGTTCATGGCTTCCTTGCCCGTGGGGTCTTTGAGCGATGCGTCGATCACCGGAAACAGCGCCATGACGGGGATGCCAAGCTTCACGCAGTCTTCGGCCACGGGCAGCAGCAGGTCCAGCGACAAACGCTCGACACCGGGCATGGAGCCCACTTGCTGGCGCTGGTTTTGGCCGTCCAGCACAAACACGGGGTAAATCAGGTCGTGCGGCGTGACCTGGTTCTCGCGCACCAGATTGCGTGTGAATTCGTCACGGCGCAGGCGCCGTGGGCGGTTTGAGGGGAAGGGGGCAACAGGGTTCATGTCGAAAATTGTGCCTGAAGTCTGGCTTCAGCCCCTAAAAAGGCTGTCCTCAAAGTGTCTTGTTCAGGTGGGCTGCTGATAACCAACAAAAACAACATAAAAGATGAAATTGAACTTGTTAATGGTTTTATTATTTGATAAATTCACCTCAGGCAGCTTGCTGCCTCCCGCTTTTCCTCCCTGAGCGGGGCCTTGATGCGTTTACGCTGAAGGGCTTCCCACCCTCGGCCCATGGTCGGGGGTTTTTTTTGCCTTGGCAACCGGTCGGTGCTTGCCCAGCCATCTCTGACTACACTTGCGCCATGCTCTGGATCAAAGCCCTTCACATTGTTTTCATGGCCAGCTGGTTTGCCGGCCTGTTTTATTTGCCGCGTATCTTTGTCAACCTGGCCATGGTGGCGCCGGGTTCGGTGGCAGAGCGCGAGCGCTTGCTGCTGATGTCGCGCAAGCTTTACCGGTTCATGACCATCCTGGCCATTCCGGCCTTGTTGCTGGGCCTGTGGCTTTGGCTGTATGTCGGCATTGGCCAAGGCCAAGGCTGGATGCACGCCAAACTGCTGATCGTGCTGGCCTTGCTGGGTTATCACCACAGTTGCGGGGTGTTGTTGCGCAAGTTTGAAAAGGGCCAGATGCAGCGCAGCCACGTCTGGTTTCGCTGGTTCAACGAAGCGCCGGTGTTGATGATGCTGGCGACCGTCATTTTGGTGGTCGTCAAGCCGTTTTAAGGGACAGCCATGCGCACAACGTACTTGCGCAAAACGGCCGCCTGGCCCTTGGTGTGGATTTACGCCCTCCTGATCGTCTACGCCAGCCTGTACCCTTTTGACAATTGGCGCATCCAGGGCATTGCGCCCTGGGCTTTTCTGACCGCACCCTTGCCGCGCTATTGGACAGGCTTTGATGTCTGGTCCAACGTGGTGGGTTATGCGCCCTTCGGGTTTTTGCTGGCGTTGGCGCTGCACCGCACCCGGCGGCGATGGCCCGCGATTGCCTTGACCACCTTGGCTGCGGCGGGGCTGTCCTTGTCGATGGAGTCGATGCAAATGTTTTTGCCCGTGCGTGTGCCCTCCAATGTGGACGCTGCGCTCAATATTTCTGGGGCATTTTCGGGGGCCGTGGTGGCGCGCGCAATGGAGCGGGTGGGGCTGCTGGACCGCTGGAGCCGATTTCGTGACCGCTGGTTTGTGCCCGATGCGAGTGGCGCGCTGGCTTTGCTCGCCGTTTGGCCTTTTGCGCTGCTGTTTCCGGTCCCTGTGACCTTTGGTCTTGGGCAGGTGCTGGAGCGGGTCGAGGCCGCGTTGGCCCATGTGCTGGAAGACTCCCCCTTGCTGGAATGGTTGCCTCTGCGCGAGGTGGAGTTGCAGCCCTTGCTGCCGGTGAGCGAAATTCTGAGCGTGGCCATCGGCTTGTTACTGCCCTGTTTGCTGGCTTTTGGGGCCTTGCGTCTTTGGGGGCAACGCATCGTTGCGGCGGCGCTTCTGGTGCTGGTGGGGTTCACGGCCAGCGCGTTGTCGGCCGCGCTCACCTACGGCCCTTCTCATGCCTGGGACTGGGTCAGCAGCGAGGTGTTGGCGGGCCTGGTGGTGGCAAGCTTGGGCATGGCGGCGTTGTCTTTTTGCACGGCGCGGGTGTGTTGGGTGCTGGCGCTGGCCGCCTTGGTGTGGCAACTCAGCTTGCTCAACAACGCATCGGCCGATGCCTACTTTGCCTTGACTTTGCAAACCTGGGAGCAGGGCAGATTCATCCGTTTTCATGGCCTTATTCAGTGGCTGGGTTGGTTGTGGCCTTTCGCCTTGCTCACTTATTTGGTGAACCGTTTGTCTTCACCCAGCCTTGCTGAGGAAATGTGATCAGGTCACAGCCTAAAATTCGGCCATGACCACCGAAACCCCCAGCCCCTACTTCAAGCGACACATCTTTTTTTGCCTGAACGAGCGCAAAAACAACGAGGCCTGCTGTGCCCAGCAAGGCGCCCAGGCGGCTTTTGACCATTGCAAAAAACGCGTCAAGGACTTGGGCCTGACAGGACCTGGCCAGGTACGCGTCAACAAGTCGGGCTGCCTGGACCGTTGTGCCGCGGGTCCCGTGGCTGTCGTGTACCCCGAGGGTGTTTGGTACACCTACGTGGACCAGGCAGACATTGACGAGATCGTCGAGTCGCACTTGAAGAATGGCCAGGTCGTTGAGCGACTGGTCACCCCGGAGCAACTGGGGCGCTGATGAATTCCGCCACCCAAGCTTTGAGTTTGCAAGGGGCGGCCGGGGCGATTGAGGCCCTGTGCGATACCCCCGAAAACGGTGTCTTTCGGGGCACTGCGGTCATCGCGCACCCCCACCCCTTGTTTGGCGGAACCATGCAAAACAAGGTGGTGCAAACATTGGCCAGGGCTTTTGTGCAGTGCGGCTGGCAGGCCGTGCGCTTCAACTTCCGGGGCGTGGGCGCCAGCGCGGGCACTTACGACGAAGGCCGCGGCGAAGCGGCTGACATGCTGGCCGTGATCCGGCAGGTGGCTTCACAGGGCCCCTTGGCCCTGGCCGGGTTTTCTTTTGGGGCGTTTGTCACCAGCCAGGTGGCCCAAGCCTTGGCACCCGAGCGCCACATCGACAAACTGGTGCTGGTGGGCACCGCGGCTTCGCGTTTCGGGGTGGCGCCGGTCGCGCCCGAATTGCATGAACAAACCCTGGTTTTGCATGGTGAGCAAGACGACACGGTGCCACTGGCCAGCGTGCTGGATTGGGCCCGCCCCCAATTTTTACCTGTCACGGTGATCCCCGGGGTCGAGCATTTCTTTCACGGACAATTGCCCCTTCTCAAAACTTTGGTGGCACGCCACCTGCGTGCCTGATCCTGATTGACGGGGTATCCCATCGGGGCTGCCCCATGACGAAAAGACCTTTACCCATGACCCTGGTTTTCAAAAGTCTGGCGGCCACCTTGTTGGCAGCCTTGTGTTTCAGTGCCCAGGCACAAATGCCGCAGCCGCCTGAAGTGGCGGCCCAGGCCTATTTGCTGATCGATGTCACGGCCAACCAGGTGCTGGCGGCCAAAGACCCGGACATGGCCGTAGAGCCCGCTTCACTGACCAAGTTGATGACGGCGTACTTGGTGTTTGATGCCCTGAAGTCGCGCAAGATCGATCTCACGCAAACCCTGCCCGTCTCCGAGCGGGCCTGGAAGATGCCGGGTTCGCGCATGTTCATTGACCCCAAAATGAGGGTGCCCGTGGAAGACCTGATCAAGGGCATGATTGTTCAGTCGGGCAATGACGCGACCGTGGCGTTGGCCGAGGGCGTGGGCGGCAGTGTCGAGCGCTTTGTGCAGTTGATGAACGACCAAGCCAAAGTGCTGGGCATGAAGAACTCCAGTTACCGCAACCCGGAAGGGCTGACCGAAGCGGGGCACACCACCACAGCACGCGATCTGGGCATTTTGGCCACCCGTTTGATGCGCGACTTTCCCGACTACGTCCCCTACTACGCGATCAAGAAGTACCGTTACGCGGGAACGCCCGCCGCCAACGACAGCAACCGCAACCTCTTGCTGTTTCGCGATCCTTCCGTGGATGGCCTGAAAACCGGGCACACCCGCGCTGCCGGGTACTGCCTGGTGGCCACAGCCAAGCGAGATTTTGCCAACATCGGGTCAAGACGTCTTTTGACGGTCGTGCTGGGTGCTGACAGTGAAAACGCCCGTGCCAACGAAGGCCAGAAGCTGCTCAATTGGGGCTACACCGCTTTTGATGCGGTCAAACTCTTTGAAGCCGGGCAGCCGGTGGTGAGCCCCGCCCTGTGGAAGGGCAAAACCCCTGTTTTGAAGCTGGGGTCATTTCAGCCTTTGATTGTTTCTGTGCCTGCTGGCAGTGCCGCCCAGATCAAAACCCAGGTGGCCCGCCCGGACCCCCTGGTCGCGCCTTTCAGCAAAGGGCAAGCCGTGGGCACGTTGAAAGTGATGCGCGGCGACCAGCCCTTGTTTGACGTGCCCCTGGTTGTCCTGGAGCCCGTGGAGCAAGCCGGCGTTCTGGGCCGCGCCTGGGATGCTGTGCGCCTGTGGATCAAGTGAAAATCAGCCGCAAACCGGTATTGATTTCCGGATAAGTTGCCACAAGGCCCGCCACGCGGTTATACTGGCGGGCTTTTCCGCTTTTGGGGCGGAGAAGTTTCTTTTGTCAATTTCCAAACGTTTAGGGACGTTTTAAACAATGCCAACCATCAATCAATTGGTGCGTCAGGGGCGCGAGGTCGAAACGACCAAGTCAAAAAGCCCCGCGATGCAAAACTCTCCACAGCGTCGTGGTGTCTGCACCCGTGTGTACACCACAACGCCTAAAAAACCCAACTCCGCCTTGCGTAAAGTTGCCAAAGTGCGCTTGACCAACGGTTTTGAGGTCATCTCCTACATCGGCGGCGAAGGCCACAACCTGCAAGAACACTCTGTGGTTCTGGTGCGTGGTGGTCGTGTCAAGGATTTGCCAGGTGTGCGTTACCACATCGTGCGTGGTTCGCTCGACTTGCAAGGCGTGAAAGACCGCAAGCAGTCGCGCTCCAAGTACGGTGCCAAGAAGCCAAAAGCCAAATAAGCTTTTGTCGGTTTGAATTTTTCGGTGCTGTTTCCTGCGTGGCGCAGTGAATCAGCGAAGTGACCCGAAACCCGGAATTGTCCAGGTGGGTCGAGTAAGTGAATGCTTTGAATGGCATTCGCGGTGTCTGAAAAGATACCAACTGAAGCAATTAAGAGGTGAAATATGCCACGTCGTCGTGAAGTCCCTAAACGTGAAATCCTGCCGGATCCCAAGTTCGGCAACATCGAGTTGTCCAAGTTCATGAACGTGATCATGGAAGGCGGCAAAAAAGCCGTCGCCGAGCGCATCATTTATGGTGCCCTCGAAAACATGGAAAAGAAAACAGGCAAAGACCCTGTGGAACTCTTCTCCATCGCCATCAACAACGTCAAGCCCATGGTGGAAGTCAAATCCCGCCGCGTGGGTGGTGCGAACTACCAGGTGCCTGTCGAAGTGCGCCCAGTTCGCCGCTTGGCCCTGTCGATGCGCTGGATCAAGGAAGCCGCACGCAAGCGCGGTGAGAAGTCCATGGCCCTGCGTTTGGCCAACGAGTTGCTCGAAGCCAACGAAGGCCGTGGCGGCGCCATGAAAAAGCGCGATGAAGTGCACCGCATGGCTGAAGCCAACAAGGCGTTCTCGCACTTCCGCTTCTGATCCACAAGGGCTTCTTCAAGAAGCCCGACACCGTCAGAAGCCAGCCCGCTTGCCCTATAAGGGGTGGCGGGCTTTAGTACATCATCATCGGAGAAATTTATGGCTCGCATCACCCCCATCGAGCGTTACCGCAACATTGGTATTTCGGCGCACATCGACGCTGGCAAGACCACAACGACCGAACGTATCCTGTTTTATACCGGCGTGAACCACAAGATTGGTGAAGTGCACGACGGCGCTGCCACCATGGACTGGATGGAGCAAGAGCAAGAGCGTGGCATCACGATCACCTCGGCTGCCACCACCTGCTTTTGGAAGGGCATGGACGGCTCTTTCGAAGACCACCGCATCAACATCATTGACACCCCCGGCCACGTGGACTTCACGATTGAAGTCGAGCGTTCCATGCGTGTTCTGGACGGCGCCTGCATGGTTTACTGTGCTGTGGGCGGCGTGCAGCCCCAGTCCGAGACCGTGTGGCGTCAGGCCAACAAATACAAAGTGCCACGTCTGGCCTTTGTGAACAAGATGGACCGCACCGGTGCCAACTTCTTCAAAGTCGTCGAGCAGATGAAGTTGCGCCTGAAGGCCAACCCTGTGCCGATCGTGATCCCAATCGGTGCCGAAGAGCACTTCACCGGCGTGGTCGATCTGCGCAAGATGAAGGCCATCATCTGGGACGAAGCTTCCCAGGGCATGCAGTTCACTTTTGAAGAAATCCCGGCCGAACTGCTCGAGGTGGCCAAAGAGTGGCGCGAGAAGATGGTGGAAGCCGCGGCTGAAGCCTCTGAAGAACTCATGAACAAGTACCTCGAAGAAGGTGACTTGACCGAAGAAGAAATCACGCAAGGCCTGCGCATTCGCACCATCAACAGCGAAATCCAGCCCATGTTGTGCGGTACGGCTTTCAAGAACAAAGGCGTTCAGCGCATGCTGGATGCGGTGATTGAACTGATGCCTTCGCCTTTGGATGTGAAAGCCATCAAAGGCTTTGACGAAGACGAAAAAGAAATCATCCGCAAAGCAGACGACTCGGAAAAATTCTCTGCGTTGGCTTTCAAGCTGATGACCGATCCGTTCGTGGGCCAATTGACCTTCGTGCGCGTGTATTCCGGCGTGCTGAAAAAAGGCGACACCGTGTTCAACTCGGTGCGCGGCAAGAAAGAGCGCATTGGCCGTATCGTTCAGATGCACGCCAACAACCGTGAAGAAGTCGACGAAATCCGTGCGGGCGACATCGCTGCTTGCGTGGGCTTGAAAGACGTCACAACGGGCGAGACTTTGTGCGATCCAAACGCAGTAATCACCCTGGAGCGCATGGTGTTCCCTGACTCCGTGATCCGCCAAGCCGTTGAGCCAAAGACAAAAGCTGACCAGGAAAAGATGGGCATTGCCTTGTCGCGCTTGGCTGCTGAGGATCCATCCTTCCGCGTGCAAACCGACGAAGAATCGGGTCAGACCATCATTGGTGGTCAGGGCGAACTGCACCTGGAAATCATCGTTGACCGCATGAAGCGTGAATTCGGTGTGGAAGCCAACGTGGGCAAGCCTCAAGTGGCTTACCGCGAAACCATCCGCAAGACCGTCGAAGAAGCCGAAGGCAAGTTCGTGCGTCAATCCGGTGGTAAAGGCCAATACGGTCACGTGGTGCTCAAGGTTGAGCCACAAGCGCCAGGCAAAGGTTTCGAGTTCGTCGACGCCATCAAGGGCGGTGTGGTGCCTCGCGAATACATCCCGGCAGTCGAAAAAGGCGTGATCGAAGCTTTGGGCCAAGGCGTGTTGGCGGGCTACCCTGTGGTTGACGTGAAAGTCACACTGCACTTCGGCTCGTACCATGACGTGGACTCGAACGAAATGGCCTTCAAGATGGCCGCCATCTTTGGTTTCAAAGAAGGTTGCCGCAAAGCCCAGCCCGTCATCCTCGAGCCCATGATGGCCGTGGAAGTCGAGACACCCGAAGACTACGCCGGTAACGTGATGGGCGATTTGTCCTCACGCCGTGGCATGGTGCAAGGCATGGAAGACATGATCGGTGGCGGCAAGGCCATCAAGGCTGAAGTGCCCCTGTCTGAAATGTTCGGTTACTCCACCACCCTGCGCTCCATGTCGCAAGGTCGTGCCACCTACACGATGGAATTCAAACACTACGCGGAAGCCCCGCGTAACGTGGCTGAAGCCATCGTCGCTTCGCGCGCAAAATAATGACCAGTGTGCCGGACCAAATTCGCCCCAGCGAATTTGCTCGGGCACCTCAAATTAGGACCAGCGTGCCGGATCAAATTCTCCCCAGCGAATTTGCTCGGGCACCTCAAATTAGGACCAGCGTGCCGGACCCAATTTGCCCCAGCGAATTTGCTCGGGCACCACTGACTAGAAACAGAAATAGTCAGCTCTGAAAATTCAGAATCTGTCTGCGATCAAGTGCCACTCTGTGCCCGTGCTGAGTGATCAAGCAACCTGATGCAAACATTAAACCAACACACGGGCATTGCTCTTTTTAAGGATTGAAAAATGGCTAAAGAAAAATTCGAACGGACCAAACCCCACGTCAACGTGGGCACCATCGGTCACGTTGACCACGGCAAGACCACACTGACAGCTGCCATCACCACCGTGTTGGCTGCCAAGTTCGGTGGTTCGGCCTAAGCGTACGACCAGATCGACGCTGCACCGGAAGAAAAAGCCCGTGGTATCACGATCAACACCGCGCACGTGGAGTACGAGACACAAAACCGTCACTACGCACACGTGGACTGCCCAGGCCACGCTGACTATGTGAAAAACATGATCAC